>CAZABW010000134.1:0-2515 GCA_964483655.1 uncultured Candidatus Izemoplasmatales bacterium | reverse complement strand
GGAATATGCTCCAAACTGATAGTTATACATAGCTCTATTAAAAGGATCCTTTTTTAAGGATCCTTTTTTATTATATATCTGCCTAATTGCATATTCCTGCGATTTCGGACACTCAGTCCCGCTGAAAGCGGACACTCAGTCCTGAGTTATTCGGACACTTGGTCCTGCTGAAAACGGACAGTTTTAATACCATTCATTTTCACACGTAATTTCGGTTTAAAATTAATTGTTTTTGTATTTCTTCCTCAATGAATCACCATCAAGTTCAATCCGGTGAGAACTATGTATCATTCGGTCCAGTATAGCATCAGCTATCGTAGGCTCCCCAATAATGTCATACCATTTATTTACAGGAAGTTGTGATGTTATGATTGTTGATCTTTTCCCATGCCTGTCCTCTAGTAACTCAAGCAAAATCAATCGCTGATTATTGTCCAGGGGCTTCAAGGCAAAATCATCCAGTATAAGAAGATCGTGCTTTTCTATTGCACCTATCTCCTTAATGTAGCTTCCATCGGCTTTGGCAATCTTGAGTTCATCAAATAATTTCGAACAGTTACGATAAAAAACCTTATACCCTTGGTGGCACGCCTGATGCCCCAGCGCTGAGGCAAGAAAGCTCTTCCCCACACCGGTGGATCCAGTAATGATTATATTTTGCTTTCCAGGTATCCAGCTGCACGTGCCTAACCGTAACAGCTGATTTCTATCCAATCCTCTTTGGGCACTATAATCTATTTGTTCCATGCTTGCCTGATAACGGAACCTTGCTTTTGTTATCAACCGGTTTAACCGTCGATTTTGTCGGTCATCCCATTCAGCCTGGACAAGGTAAGATATGATTTCATCAGTTGTAAAATCTCTGTCCCTGCTCCCTTCGATCATTTCCTTGTAGGCTCTGACAAAGCCGCTCATGCGCATTTCCTCAAGCTTTTGCATTGTTGCTGTCTGACTCATTTTTGTTCATTTTTAAGTGTTTATAAGTAATTTTCCTTTCCCCGGATATTCTCGTGAAAAGGTAATTTTATATCAACCAGTTCTTCCGGTTCCAGTTTGTGGGTTTTGTTCTGCAATGAGTTTTTTATAAACCGGAAGGATATGCTATTATATTCTATTGCCTTTTTACAAACGCTCTCAAGATCATCGGCCGAATACTTCCTCCCAAGATTCAATACTCCCATACAGGATTTAAATGCTTGCTGCGGATGTTCCTTGTTTTCCAGCAACAGTTCGATAAAGGCTTCAACAGATCCTCCCATCTGGGATGCCCATTTTATAAACCGGTCCGTTTTCCATCCATCCAAAAATTGATGGTTTGCAGGCATATGATCATTTTTTGTTGAGTATTTATATTTAAGACGTATTCTTGGATGTATGGCTATTCTGACATTATCCTTAAAAATCTCGACCATTCTGCTGGTATAGATCGTTTTGACCATTTTTCCCGTGTATTGGTAAGGGACACTATAATAATGCTTGTCCTCTTTTAGATATACATGATGGTGGAACTCGACCCTGGAGGTTTGAAAGTGTTTTATTTCATATCGCTCTGCCGGAAGAGGCTGTAATTCGTGTTTTTCAATTTCATTAAACAATCCTCTGCGGCTGGTATCCATTCGCTGGAAGTTGGTATTGTTTAAAATTTCAAGTTCTGCCCATATCGCTTCATTTAACTCGTGTAATGAGAAGAAGGTCTGGTTTCTTAATTTGGCAAAGATTCTTTGATAAACCAATCTTACAGCATTCTCTACCAACGGTTTATCCTTTGGCCTACCTGGACGGGTGGGAAGTATTACTGTTTTATAATGCCGGGCAAGATCATAATAGGTTTCATTCAATAATGGTTCATAATTACAGGCCTTGGTAACAGCAGACTTTAAGTTGTCAGGGCAGATCCCCTTTGTTGCTCCTCCACAAAATCTCCATGCATTTTCATTGGCCCATATCCAGTCCTCCAGCCGCTGGCTTTTAACCGCCTCGACATAGATTAACTGGCTTGCGCCCAATATGGAAACAAAAATCTCGGCATTTATAAATTCACCGCTGTCGCGGTCAACATAATGCATTTTCTTGCCTGTAAAATCAACATACAATATATCTCCGGCTTTATGTTCTATGTGCATCCCTGCCTTTAGCTTACTTTCCCACATCCGGTAGTGATGGCAAAACCTGGAATAACTAAACCCCTCAGGGTTACGCTCTTTATACTCCTCCCATAGAAGAAACAGGGTTACTCCAACTCGGGCCAGTTCTTTTTCAAAGTAGGTAAAATCCTTTGCCAGGTCTTCGTACATCGGATTGGCAGTCTTATTACCCTTCTCAAATAGCTCAAGAACCTCTGCGTCTCCCATTTGTGTAATATCATAATAGGACAATCCGCTTCTTTTAAATTCGGCAAGATATTCTCCAACACTGGTTTTGCTAATCTGAACAGCATCGGCGATCTTTCTGATGCTGAATCTCAGCTCTTGGCTTAAACGAATAATTTCTCTTATTTTTTCCACGTCAATTCTTA
>CAZABW010000133.1:0-2603 GCA_964483655.1 uncultured Candidatus Izemoplasmatales bacterium | reverse complement strand
CCCCCTTAATGGATTTATTATGCCGAATACTCCCTAGTATTATTATAGCGCATTACAAAGCGAATGTCATTGGTGAAAATAAAAAACCGCCCATCAAGAGCGGTCTTTTTGATTTATGAAGATTTTACTTTGGTGGCGACGATTAGTTCTACAGGAAGCCTAGGTAATCCGGGAAAGGTGTTTTGAATAGTTTCCTCTGCCTTAGTGTTCATTTGCAGTTTTTCTTGCTCCCGCTTCTTTTCGTCTTCTACGGCTTTTTGTTTCAGTTCCTCTTCTTTACTGGCAATGTATGCGTTGCATTGCTCTAAGAGGCTTAAAACCTTTTTCCGTGAAGCTAGATATCGCTTCTTAGTCAACTGTCTAGTCTTAGGATAGGTCGTGATAACCGTTAGAGCGATAGAACCTAGTAGGAGACCATAATAGAGCAGGATATTTTGCCACGACTCATTCAGGAAAAACATAAAGGATCCTGAAGCCCCGATTCCAAGCGACTTGACAATCGAGCCCGCAACCGACTTGGTCATTCCATACGTCTTAGGGTTGAACGCTAACTCTTGATTGAGGTTGTGGTCGCTCTTTCTTCTCTCGCCACTTTCAGCTTGGTAAAAGCTTGCGAATGTGATTGGTTTGAATCTTCTATCGACGAGCCCGTTCTTTCTGATGGATGCTATCCTGGTTTCGAGTTCTCGACATTTCTTAGTGGCTGCTTTTCCCTTTGCCTTGAGTTGAACCAGTTTAAAATCTAGCAACTGGAGTTTCTCCTCGGTTTTAATTTTGTTTAGCGAGTTGCGGTCACGTTTGTTATGCTCACTTGTAAATTCGATTCCAAGGTCATGATTTTTGATTTTCTGCCGCTCAGTAACAATCTTTGCGTCAACATCTTGGATGTTCTTATTCGATTCACACTCATCCTCAAAGGCTCTTGTGGCAGTGTCAAAACGCATAGACTGAACCGCAAGCATCGTGATAGCAGATAGCACCCCAAGTTTCGGCCCGACACTTAATAATGTTTCAAGTGTGATTTGATTCCCAAGGGCGAAGTATGCAAAGGGGATGGCAATGGAGATTATCACAATCAATGTTGTTCGCAAGTCTCGCATCAGAGTCTGATTCTCAAAGAATCGATCAAAGAACGGTTCTTTTGGCTTATCTTCGAATTCGTTCATATTACACACCTATTTTCGTTTTGTAATGTTTTTCTATCAGTTCAACTAAATAGGCAAGCAAATGGGATCCGCCGCTGATAGCAAAGAAAAGAATCGCATCCCAAATAACGCCCTGGAGAAGAAATAAAAGCCCGGCGATAACTAAAAATAAAACAGCATAGTTCTTAGAAAAAACGAGACGCTTGTCTAACTTAATCTGATCGATGATTTCTTTCATGTAGTTGCCGATGGAAAAGACAAGAACGAATCCGGCAACCATCACCCCAACCCCGACTTTATCAAAGATTGTCAGGTCACGAGGCTCTTTTGTGATGCCCCAAATGACTAAGGCAGCAACAATTGGTACCAACAGCTGAAGGATGAAGAAGCGAATAAACTTAACAAGCCGATATCTTTGTAGGGTTGTCATGGGAGACTATCCCCCAATCCCCATAGATTCCTTTACAGCTGTTGTAAGGTCTTTGATTTCTTGCGCTGCAGTCTTAACTAAAGGTAATTCAGAGTTAGCTAGATTCATGGCATTCTTGTTAATCTGATTGCCAATCCGGACCAACTCGACAAAGTTTAATGAATCCGCTGCAAGTAATGACGATACCGCACTTTGAATCTGTGTCTTAAAGGGTGTCACTGCTTCATTCTTCGAGGAGTTAATTAGAATCAGAAGAGATTGAAGGATAATATCGAACGCCGCTTTTTGTTCCGCAATAAGACGGACTAAACTAGCTTGATTAGTCTCGTTATGCTCGATTTGTTTTTGTAGGCCGATTGTTTGAGAGTTTGTGTCATCCAATCGCTTAGCGACTGCTTGTGATGTCGTGATTCGTACTTGCCAGTTCTTCTTTAACCACTTAACTATTAGAAAAGCTACAAACAGAATCAATGCGAGGATCCCCACGTTAATCCCTAATAACGTTGCGAGCTTCTGCACCGTCTCGTTGTTTACTAAATCTTGAAAGAGTGGATTGTCTGTGATTTCTGCAGGGATTGAAATAGTTGTGGTTGTGGTTGGAGCGACTGTCGTTGTAACTGTGCTTGTAGTAGCTTCTTCTTGCGTTTGGGTTGTTGTCACTTCGGCAGCCGAAACAGGGAGCCCCGGACTCAACCCAGCAAAGATGATGAATGCAAATAAGATGATAAATAATGCGATTACTTTTTTCATAGGTCTGAATTAGCTCCTTCTTCGGCGACCTTAACAGTCAACATACCGATATTTGTTAGAAACGCTTTTAATGTCTTGATTTCTTCCTGTTGCTTGTCAATTGCTTCTTGCATCAGGATCATTTGGTTTTTTTGATTCTCAAAGTGTTCTTTGAGTGATTCTCCATCTGCGAGGAGAACGTCGTCGAGGTCGACGAACTTATAGCGTTGTTGCTGCTCATCGACCAAGACGCAAACTTGATTCTTTTTCCCTTTCGGTAAAGCTAGATTGTTATTCAT
>CAZABW010000132.1:0-2679 GCA_964483655.1 uncultured Candidatus Izemoplasmatales bacterium | reverse complement strand
CAGTTTCTTCCTTAATCAAATCGACCATATGAGCACGACGCCATCCTCGTTCTAAGTGGATGGTTTTTTCACCATAAGGAATGGTTAATGTTCCTAAGGTTTTTTCAGCGATATTGACAATCACATTTTCACATAAATCCATCATCCCTTGTAAATCACTGTATGCTAAGTAGAGTTCAATCGTGGTAAATTCTGGATTATGTTTGATACTGATGCCTTCGTTGCGGAACAATCGACCAATTTCATAGACGCAATCAAATCCACCAACGATTAACCGTTTTAAATACAGTTCAGGGGCGATGCGTAAGTAGAAGGGCATATCTAAAGCGTTATGATGAGTAATAAACGGACGTGCATTCGCACCGCCTAAGATGGGGTGTAAAACGGGCGTTTCGACTTCAAGATAGCCGAGTCCATTTAAGTAATCCCGCATCGCTTGAATAATCTTCGAACGTAAGATTAAGGTTTTTTTCGAATCTTCATTCATAATTAAGTCCACATACCGACGACGATACCGTTCTTCGACATCAACTAAGCCGTGGAACTTATCAGGTAAGGGACGAAGCGCTTTTACTAAATGCGTGTATTCCATCACTTTGACGGTTAATTCTCCCGCATTGGTAATCATCGCGTGTCCAGCGACACCGATGATATCTCCTAAATCGGCTTTATCAAATAATTCGTATGCGGCTTCGCCAACGTTATCAATCTTAATATAGAGTTGCACTTGACCATATTGATCTTGAATATGGGCAAAACCAGCTTTTCCTTTGATCCGTTTGGTCATAATCCGTCCAGCGATTTTGACGAGTTCGGGATTCGAATCATCATGTAACTCTTCTTTGGTAAACGCCGAAAACTGCGCTTTAAAGGTTTCTGTGTTGTGGGTCCGGTCAAACCGTGACCCAAACGGATCAATGCCTTTTTCCCGTAATTCATCGGCTTTTTGGCGTCTCACTAATTCTTGTTCGGTTAATTTAATTTCCATGGTCTTTGCCTCATTTCTATTCCATCATCGCTGTTTGTAACAACGAGATATTTTGTGTCATAATACTGAAATAATCGCGATTGTTTTGATAATCATCTTGAAACAAGTTATGTAAAATATGATATTCCAACTTCACAGGCTGGTGACCTTGGGTCTCCAAGGCTTGGAAAATCGAATTGGATAACGGAGAAGACGTATTCTTCTCATAGAGAATGTATTTGATTTGATGATAAATGGCTTCTT
Source organism: uncultured Candidatus Izemoplasmatales bacterium (assembly GCA_964483655.1). Classification (GTDB taxonomy): domain Bacteria; phylum Bacillota_I; class Bacilli_A; order Izemoplasmatales; family Hujiaoplasmataceae; genus JAUXXX01. The sequence continues at coordinate 1,448 of CAZABW010000132.1, read as the reverse complement.
GAACAATTTCGTCTTTTTCTTGGACCGTGAATTGTTCGGTTTCCTCATGATATCCAGGAGAAATCGATAGACTATCGAATCCATAATCGACACGGAGGTATCCATAAATGTTGGTTGCGGTTAACACGACTTTTTTTTGAGTGTCGACAGCTTCCTGAAGTTGGTTGGATAAAGCGGTTAGTTGAGATACTAGCACTTGATAATTGTTTTGCAATGTGGATTGAGAACCAGGATATTTTTGGATGAGTGTTTCATAGACCAATCGAGCCGCTTGAATCATCCGTTTTGGTGACATCCAAAAATGAGGGTCCATTCCTAGTTCACTATCCGTTCCATGAATTTCTGATTCATTGGCGTGTTCATGATCATGAACCACCCCTTCAATCAACTCGACGTAAGGTTGATTCTCTTGGTCTTTGGCGGTTTCAATCTTAATTAACTGAACCGGTCGGTTTTGGAAGAGTTCCACAAACTTTTGATCAATATAAGGATCAAAGCCTACACCAACATAAAACAAGAAATCGGCATTAATCATCGCTTTGATATCTTGAGCACTCCAATCAACGGAATCATGATGATTGGTTACACCAGGAACTAGTCCGGATGAGACTACATTTTCCCCAATTCGCTCTACTAAAAATTGGATTGGGTATACCGTGGAATAGACATCAAAAGATTCATACTGAGTGGTACATGCTTGGATGGTGAATAAACTAATAAGAACAAAGAAAACAATTGCTATCTTTTTCATCGAATCACTCCCTGAAAATCACATCACATTATACCAAAACGAGCGACATTTCTCAATCACTTCTTTACAACTGTTTCATCTCGTAAGACTTCATACATACTAACAGCATCTGCTTTTTTGGTATTTTCTTCCACGGCAAGTACGCGGATTTCAAATAAGCGTTCGCCATAGTAAATGGTAATCAAATCCCCAACGTGTATGGCTGAAGAAGGTTTGGCTACTTTATGATTGATTTCGACACGGTCATTGTTGGAAACTTCTTTGGCAATCGTCCGTCGTTTAAAGATTCGAGAAACTTTTAAATATTTGTCTAAACGCATAAAAGACTCCTTTCAAAAAAGAAGGGATACGCGAGGTATCCCTTAGCTGAATCATTCGCTTTTTGGTGTTTCAACTTCTTCGCGTAAAAAGTTCGCGTTCTTTCTCGCTTCAATCGCTTCATCCGCTCGTTTGAGATGACCGGATTCGGTAATTTCATCGATATCTTCTTTGGTTAAGGTTTCAACTTCGAGTAAGTAGAAGGCGATTTGTTTTAATAAATCATCATGTTTCGCAATGACGGTTCTCGCCTCTTCATAGCAGGTGTGGATAATCGAACGAATTTCTTTATCGATTTCTGTCGCAATTGCCTCTGAGAAGTTCTTATCTTTGCCATAGTCTCTTCCTAAGAAGACTGTCCCAGTATTCCGTTCATAGG
>CAZABW010000131.1:0-2680 GCA_964483655.1 uncultured Candidatus Izemoplasmatales bacterium | reverse complement strand
GACAAGATAGACAAAAACGGGTCCTAAGAACGCTCCAACTTGATCCATCACTTCTTGCAAGGCAAACGCTTTTCCTACCCCTAAGTGAGAGGTTGTGAAAGAAGTCAAAGCGCTTTTTGCAGGGGCTCGGATGCCTTTTCCTACTCGTTCAACTAAAATCAAGACAATCGCTACATGCCAAATCGATGCATCAACGAAAGCAAGTAACGGGATGACTAGTAAATTGATTGCATAACCGAGAATCATCATCAACCAGTACTTTTTGGTTTTATCTGCGATATACCCCGTTACAATCCGTAAAGATTGCCCAATAAACTCCCCTAATCCGGAGGTAAAGGCTATTACAGCAGCTGAAGCACCAATCAATCCGAGATAAGGACCATAAATACTTCGAGCACCCTCATGGGTGAAATCAGAAAGAAAACTAATCACTCCTAAGAGGAGTAAGAACAAGAGAGCTTGTTTCTTTAGATTGGTTGGCTTCATTCATGAACCTCGCTTAACACCTTTGATTGGAACACTTCATTGGTTAATTCTTTGACTTTCACCAGTAATTCATTCATCAAACGATTCCCCGACTCAGTCATCCGATAATACTTACGCATCTTTTTGTTCTCGGTTCGAGATTCCATTTCGAGGAAGCCTGATTTTGTCATTTCCTTTAAGAGAGGATATAAATGGGAAGGACCAATATGATATCCATGTTCTCTTAACTCCTCCAACATCCAAACTCCATAGAATGGGTGCTTCGATGCGTGGTATAAAATATGAAGATGTAAGAACCCTAAAAATAGTTTATTTTCATATTTTCCTTTCATAATTATTCCTTTCGAATATTGATATCAATAGTTGATATTATGATAACAGGCTTCCATTTCCAAGTCAAGTGAGTCAAAAGACTTGAATTTTGCAATTTGTAAGAATTGGTTTTGAGAAAGGTCTTCCATATCTATTTTTTCGTGTTATAGTAAAAATAGGGAAGAGTTGCCAGGAGGAGAGGACATGAAACAAGTCGTTCAAGAAATGGAACCAATCATCACGCGTATTTTGCAAGAAATTGATCCAGAACACATTCATGAAGGACACGAATATATCCAAAAAAGCCGTCGTGACATTCGCTATACAATTGAATTTACCATTGAAAGTTTACAAATGAAACAAAAATCAATCTTGTTTCACTACTACTTTTGGTTGTATCAAACTCTTCAAGCCTATCAAATCCAGTTGCCAGTGATTTTAGATATGTTTGATGCTATCAAAAGCCACCTGACTCCTTATCTTGATGAAGAGGGAAAAACATTCTTGCATTCGATTCAGCGACAAGACATCGAGTACTTTGTTCGAAAGGATGAGTTTATCCCCAAAGAACTATCAAAACAAGCACAGCAATATTTGGACTTCTTATTAAAAAAAGATCGTCATGGAGCGAATCGTTGGATTCAAGAACTGATTCAATCTGGAGTGTCTTTGGAAACCATCTACTTAACTATTTTTCAAGCAGCAATGATTGAAATCGGTCGTTTGTGGCAATATCGCGAAATATCAGTAGCGGATGAACATATGGCGACGGTCATTACTCAATTTATTATGACACAACTTTATCCACTCATCTTTTCTACAAAAAAGAATGGAAAAAAACTAGTTGCTCTGGCTTTAGGGAGTGAATTACATGAAATTGGAATCCGAATGGTATCCGATTATTTTGAGTATCGAGGGTTCGAAACCCATTATTTAGGAGCGAATATTCCCGTTGGAGCGGTACTTTCTTATATAAAGCAATTTAAACCAGATCTTTTAGCATTGAGTGTTACGTTAGGATCCCATTTGGGAGCGTTAAAAACCCTCATTGAACAAATTCGGGCGGATCAAGACTTATCAAGTATAAAAGTGTTAATTGGAGGTCAAGCGGTTTATACGATTGAAAATGCAAAGGACTATTTTCTCGCGGATGGGCTTGCGTATGATGCATTAAGTGCTTATCAAGTGGGGGTGAGTTTAGTTGGACAATAAAAATTTAATTCTCCGTTTGGATTTAGCTGGTGAAATCAAAGCAATCGATTTACAAGAAGGGATTACCATTCCATTTGCTATACACAACAACGTAATCCAGTATCTTCATCCAGATTCCTATCATCGCTTCTTCCAGTACTTGAAAGAATCGAATCAAATTGGTTATAGCTTGGGTGGCGAACTAGTATTTCAACATCGACTCGATTACCAAATGTTATCTATTTCGATGATTCGTTATGATGAAGATGTGTTATTGCTTAATTTAAACGAGCCTCAAAAAACATTGAAAGTGCTGGATGAAATCATAAAAATTAATAACGAAATTACCACTGAGATTAGAAAGAGTTACCAAAGTAGTCAACGAGATTCTCAACTAGACACTTCGTTATTAGAGATTTCTTCACTGAATAGTGAACTGATTAATACCCAACGAGAGTTGGCTAAGAAAAACGCCCAACTCGAACAAGCGAATTTGATTCTAGAGAGAATGAGTATGCAAGATTATTTGACAGAAATTCCCAATCGACGCAAGTTCTTTCATGACATCTATGAAGTCGTTTTACATGAAGCCTATTATCTTGTCATGATTGATTTTAATAACTTCAAAAAAGTGAATGACTCGAAAGGACATGAGTATGGAGATTACGTTTTAAAGAGTTTTAGCGCATCA
>CAZABW010000130.1:2198-2762 GCA_964483655.1 uncultured Candidatus Izemoplasmatales bacterium | reverse complement strand
AAAACAAAAGCAATCACTCTCAAAAGTACCGATTCAACTTTACTTAAATTGGATGTCAAATCAAATATCAATACTAATAATCTTTTGGTTCGACCAACTTATTTTTCAATCAAACAAAACGAATGTCAGAATATTCTTCGTAAATATTTAGCAGAGGACTTTTTTATTAAAGAAGATGCCAAAACAACTGTTTCTTGTAAATTCTTACCATCAACTGTAATACTAGATTATCATGAAGACCATATGACATATATACTACGTGACGTTGATATGGATGTAAATCTATTACTAAAAGCAGAACGAGAAGGAAAAGCTATTTTCTCTAAAGAACTCAATATGAAAGTCAATAAAGACCTCGGAATAAAAGGGGATGAGTATGATTGGTCAATCAGATATACATTCGATTTTGAACATGAACCATTAGAAGAAACTGTCCAAAAAATACTTGAATACTCTGTTTTTAAATTAGTGAGTTCAGAACTTGAAGATAAAAAAGGAAGCTTTTAATGAAACAGATCCTTTTGTTTTTGATGATTGGGATAGTGGTCACTGTTTTTAGTGGGT
>CAZABW010000130.1:0-2188 GCA_964483655.1 uncultured Candidatus Izemoplasmatales bacterium | reverse complement strand
AATATAAAAAAGAATATATATCTAAGAATCTCAATACTTATCTATCTAAAGTTGGCCAAGAACAAGCCACGGTCATTATTTCTAATAAAACATTAGAAAAAGGGCCAATAGGGTATAGAGGTAGTGCTATAAAAATAAATATGCAAACAGGGCAAAGCATAACCAATGTGCAAAAAGAATTCCTACTTCAATACTTTAAAAATGTAAACATTTCAAACAACATTGCAGAGAAGGGATTAACATTAGAATCAGAAGTATTGGATTATGAATATCATTACATGACCTTAGCTGATGCTGCTGAGATGACTATAAAAATCAAGGTTTCATTTTACAAAGATGGTGTTAAACAATTTACAAAAATCTATGAATCAACTGACAACAATAAAGTTTTTATAAGATTTAATAATATATTGCCAAGTTATAGCACTATAGAACTTTTCAATAAACAATTATTAAAAATCTTTGAAACCAGTGTTAAAAAAGACATGATAGATAGTCTTTAAATGAAGAATTTTGATTCGCTCGAATTTTGAATTTATTCTACAGAGGCAAGACGGTAGAAATCCAAACCGTTAAATTCGCCTTGTGGAAAGCGCCTTCTATGCCGCTCTTCTCTATTGGTTTTGGAAGGCGTAGAAGGTGATCAAATTGTGCCTGCTAAGCCACCTTCCAAAGTCCACTCAGACTGCTATCCTTGAACCAACTTTTAAAATACGCCGCTGATTGCTAGAAGCAACCTAAATATTTTGTCCTTAAATTTTTGGTTGTTGCGGAATTTGATAGCGGGATACATCCCAAACAATATCTGTTGGTTTCGGATCTTTTACCGCTTTGATCTCTACAACAAAAGAAGTTGTTGTCAAGCGCGGAGTTAAAATAGGCAGCTGAGAAGGCTGTTGGATTGTAGTTTTTACGACCTAAAGCTTAAAGAAGCGGATTAGATTCGCTAAAGTCCTGATTTCCTTTTCGGAAAGGGGGACTATGCTGAAAAAAGGTGAAGTAAAAATGATACATCAGATGCTCAAAGAAGGATTGAGCAAGAGTGCGATAGCAAGGAAACTTGGATTATCTCGGGATACGGTTGCCAAGTATGCCAAACTGCCCGAGGGGTATGTACCGGTGATCAAGCGAGAACCGGTCGAGACGACCGTCGATCCATATCTGGTGAACATCGCGCAGATGTTGGAACACGCGCATGAACTGAAAGTGGAGTTGCCAGCTACGGCAATTTACGAAGAGATTCAGAAACTGGGATACCGCGGGAGCCTTCGATGGATGCAGGAGATTATGCTCCGGCATGATCTGCGCCGCCGTGTACACGAGGAAGAGCCGCTAATCCGGTTCGAGACGGCACCGGCGCAGCAGATGCAGGTGGACTGGATCGAATTTCCCAAAGAGGGATTGTCGGCGTTTGTGGCGACAATGGGGTATTCAAGGGCATCGTATGTGGAGTATGTCGATAATGAACGTGTCGATACGTTGATAGCCTGCCATATGAACGCCTTCGGATACTTCGGCGGTGTTCCGCACGAGTGCCTGTATGACAACATGAAGACCGTCATCCTCAAGCGTAACGCCTACGGATTCGGGAAACACAAATTCAACGAGCAGTTCCGCGACTTCGCCGAGAAACACTGCGGTATCACCCTCAAAGTGTGCAAACCCTACCGTGCAAAAACCAAAGGGAAAGTGGAGCGGTTCAACCATTACCTGCGCTACAGTTTCCACAATGCGCTAAAAGTACGATTGTCGATGATGGGCTATCGGATGACGCTGGAGAATGCAAACGCGGAGGTGATGGACTGGCTGGATTTTACGGCCAATGCGAGGATACACCAAACGACGCTGAGACGTCCGTTCGATCTATTAGCAGAGGAGCAGCCCCACCTGCTTTCTCTGCCTAAGCCTTATCACGGTATCCACCCGATAAAAGCTATGAAAGAAAGTGTAGCGAAAGCGACCCAAACAACCAAGAAAATTCCGCGCATCCATATCCCGCTGCGAGATATGCAGACGTATGACGAATTCATCCCGCTGATGGGTGCATGGATACTCTCTTCGCTCACGATGGGGGGTGCCACATGGCGCTGAATGAATCGATCGAACGGCTGTGCAAAGAGATGCAGCTTCCCATGTCAAGCGCGGAGTTAAATTCTGCAGTTTTTTCTAACAATTTTTACGTTTCGTA
>CAZABW010000129.1:0-2836 GCA_964483655.1 uncultured Candidatus Izemoplasmatales bacterium | reverse complement strand
ACATTATCAAAGACACTAAGGCCGGTTAATCCATCAAAGTCATCACCGACATTTATCGTTTGATTGCCAATCGAAATGCTCGGTGCTTGTTTATCTAAAATCGTTACTTCTACGGTAAATACTGTGGTATTTCCTGATTTATCAAAAACGGTATAGGTGACAGTATACACCCCAGCCACATTAAAGTTGAGTCCACCAGCGTTTACCATTTTTGGATGAACAACCAGTTCCCCATCAACGGCGTCAATCGCAGAGACTAAATCGGTCAGATTGACAGTAATATTCGTAAATTGATCAATCGTTGTAGGAATACCAGGTAAAAGCGTCACAACGGGACCAACGGTGTCGGCTTGAGCCACGCTCACCACTTCAATTTGAATCGTATGGGTGGTTGTTAATTGATGAGAATCCGTTGCACTGAAGACAACATCATACGTTCCCACTTGATTCATATTGACAGCTGAAGTATCAATGGTTGGCGTTAGTGGAGTATTGGACATATCGTAGAATTTCACATAGTTGGAGAAATCAGGAAGAGCTTGGCCTACGGTAAACTTCGTGGGGTTATTCTCGCCTTGTGTTTCTTCAAAAGTTGGTGCTTCAAAGGACGTCACAACTTTATAAATCGCCACGTGTTTGAAGGTCGTAATGCCATCTTTTCCAACATTGGAGTAATTGAGATTTCCTAAGTTCAATTCGATTAAGAACTCATTTCCGCCACTGGTGGAAGTTAAACTATGCAGTTTGAAATAGAATTGCAAGGTTTGGTATTCTCCGGTTAAGGCATATTGGTGATCATTTCGACCATCAAAGTCATCGACCCAGTCATTTGCTTGATCAGTCGCAAGACCCATCCGGAAGCCCATCGTCCGGTTAATCGTTGTTTTCACCGTAAAGGTAAACATATACCATTGGTCCACTTCAAATTTCGAAGAGTTAATCTTCGTATACGTTCCCGCTGCGGATAACCAGTTACCAAGCGAGGAAACGGTAACCATCATTGCTTCTTCAACAGCATCATACGTAATCGTCGCTTTGCCATCGTTGGATTTTTCAATCCAAATGCCATCGCCTTGGTTTTGGAAATCAGGATCGGTTAAAATGCCGGCGTCGACTAAGTTCCCAATCAAGACTTGACGCGTATAAGTCGCTTCATTTCCACCGGCATCACTAACACGGTAGATGACATCGTACAAGCCGACTTCCGCGAGATTAACAGCAGTCAGATCAACAGCGATTTGGGAAGTGAGGTTGCCATCAATATCATCAACAGCAGTAACTTGACTGCGAAGGAGTGCTTCTAATTTCGCTAGTTCGCCATTGACTCTAAACGCTTGATCGCCAGTAGGAACCGACAGCACCGGCGCAACCATGTCACGAACTTCCGCGATTTCATAACTGAATTCGAATTGGTCTAAAACCAAAGAGCCATTTGTAATGGTGAAGGTATCATCAAGCAGTGCTTCGTCAATCACAAATAGAATCGTAAATTCTTTTTGTGTGGTATCCACAGCTAAATCAACGATGCTTTGTCTTAAAGACCCAGATAACGCCAACTGAATCGTTCCTACTGCCGATGCGCGTGCTTTTAAAACAACACGGACATAGGTAAAAGGAGCGATTGTTTCATTGATTTCGCCACCGGTTATCGGTTTGGAAATCCACGTTTGCCCACCGATAGTAAAATCTGCTTCTTCGAGTGTCATGGCATCTCCAAAAACAAAATCGCCATAACTAACTGTAATCACCCGGGTTTGGGTAGCGACATTGTTCGCCGCATCCCTTGCTGTGTACGTTAAGGTATACTCTCCAGGTAGCCAAATATTGACTTCACCCGTAACTGATACCGCTACACTACCATCTACCGTATCCGTTGCGCTTACTCCTGAAAGAGGAGTGAAGGGCTCGCCGACATAGATGGTTTTCGCCGCAAGACCGGTAATCAAGGGCGCCACACGGTCCGTAAAGACGACCGTTACAACTCTGTTTTTGACAGTGACATTGCCATCACTATCCATGACTGTATACGTTGCGGTGTACACCCCAACCGCATTGGGGTTGACATTTCCGGAATACGAGATTTGGCTCGTTAAATCCCCATCTTCTGCGTCAGTCGCAGTAACTCCTTGTAAGGGGATAAACACCGAGTTGCGTTCAATCGTCACATCATTCGCTCCTAAAATGACAGGATCTGTGTCCGATTTCGTCGTCGTAGTCGTGGTCGTTGTCGTTGTTGTAGTCGTGGTTGTTGAAGCAGTGGTGGTTGTCGTTGTCGTGGTGGTTGTTTGACAAGCAACCAACGCGAAGAACAGCACAAACACACTAATAGCCCACAAAACTTTCTTCATAAAATCCTCCTATATATCTAATTCTAAGCTCTGCTTAGGGGTAACCGTTGTTATTGTCCAGCGATTCCGGACTTGTCGACGCCTTCGACAAACCATTTTTGCGCAATCAAATAGATGGCGAGTAATGGTAGAATCGACAAGAGCGTAATCGCATATTGCACACCGATATTATAAATACTGGAAACACTGTCTAATGTCATCTGTCCTTGAGCATACATCGATCGATACATCGCGATGAACCCTTCTAATCGCATCGGTAAGGTCGTATAAACACTACCAAAATACAGTCTTGCTAAAGTGGATTCATTCCAATACCACACAAAAGAATAAAGACCCGTGATTAAGAATGCTGGGAGTGACATCGGAATCGCGATGGTAAAGAAGGTTCGTAAGGGTCCTGACCCATCGACTTGAGCAGCCTCGGTTAATTCTTGGGGAATCATTTTGAAAAACTGATAGAAAATTAAGATGAAAATCGTTTGACGGAT
>CAZABW010000128.1:0-2891 GCA_964483655.1 uncultured Candidatus Izemoplasmatales bacterium | reverse complement strand
GCCACAATCGTGGATAAATTCGAATAGATACTAGAAACATGGGCTTCTAACTGACTTAACGCGTAGTTAACAAGAAAGAATCCACCGATCGATGCGACAACTCCTAAATACAAAATCGGTCCAACAATGGAAAGAGATTGAAATGGAATGAAGTAGTCCAAGAGTGTTCCTTGCAATCCCAGTTGTGTGAAATAAATAAGATGAAAGACAATCGCTCCCGTCATCATCATAAAATAGGTAATCTCAAATGGGGTTGCTTGAAAGGACGCCTTTCGTGAAGCAATGTTAAAAAGAGCAGCGGATAAAACAGCTAAGAGGAGAAACCCAAACCCCACAAGGGAGGATGAGAAGTCGGCATTGGAAAAGAACTGGACGACAAAGACACCACAGACAGATAGGAGAATAAACAAGACTTGAATGGGCTTTGGTTTTTCCTTCAAAAAGATAGATCCTAAAATAGAGACGAAAACCGGAATTAACGCAATCATCATTCCCGCTTCACTACTGGTAGTCAGCGAAAGTCCATAGGTTTCAAACAAGAAATACAAAATCGGTTGGAAGAACGCCACAATTAAAGCAGGTTTTACAATGGACCATTGAAATCGGATTTTGACTATTTTTGTGAGTCGCAAGCATTCAAACACGAAAAATGCTAACAGAAAACGAATACTAATCAACCCGATTGGGGTCATAACGGTTAATGCAATCTTAGAAAACAAAAAAGAAAAACCAAAAATCGACGCAAAGAGAAACCCAGCAAGATGTGCTTTTTTATTCATAATTCGCCTCAAAGTGAGATGATTCTGTATGCGATTATACCATAGATTCTCGATTTTTAAACCATAGAGAAGAGTTAAGACATCAATTTTAGGCAGGCCGTTTGTATTCGATTCCGATATTGAGTATAATAGACGAGGATGAAAGGAGAAGTTATCATGGAAACTCATCGATTAGTCAAAACATCGAGGATTCAACCCAAAATGAAACAAGTGAACCTTTCCGAGCAGATTCCTTATATTACTTTGAGTTTTGGGATGTCACTCGATGGGAAAATCGCAACCGTCACTGGCGATTCCAAATACATTTCTGGTCCCGAGTCGCGAGTATTTGTTCACCAATTACGTCATCAACATGACGGGATTCTAGTGGGGATTAACACCATCCTAATCGACCACCCTACCTTAACAACCCGCCTTCCCCACCCACCATCCAACGATGCTCACCGAATCATTCTTGATACCAACTGTCGCATTGATGTAGAGGAACCTATCCTAAAACTTTCCTCCCAAGCAAAAACCATCGTTGTTTGTAAAGCGGGTGTGAATCTGCCTAAACAAAATGAACTAAAGCAACGAGGAGTCCAAGTCGTTACCATCGAAACCACCGCCTCGACGCTTCCCTTAGAACTCGTATTACCTCGTCTTTACCAAATGGGGATTCGTTCCATTCTCGTAGAAGGCGGGTCAACCATCCACTTTTCATTCTTAAAAAGTGGGTATGTTCATCAACTTTATGCGACGCTTTCCCCGATTATCATTGGAGGAGAACGGGCCAAAAGCGCTGTCGGTGGCGCAGGATTTGAAACATTAAAAGAAAGTGCAAAACTCGATATTTTATCGATTAAAAAATACGGGCTAGATTATGTCATACATGCAACTGTGAAAGCCCAAAAGGAGTGAATGAAATGATCCAATTTCTCAGTGTTGAAGAAGCTGTAAGCCAACTAAATCTCGGTCAAAAAATCATCTTAATTGATGATGAGAATCTCGAATCAGAGTGTCACTACGCTGCTTTTGCTAGTTCTGTCTTAGCAAATAACCGCCTCAAAGAACACTGTCCCTTTCAAGCGACCCAATCGATTGTCCTCGGCTATGATTTGTATGGCCAAGTAACCGGGCTCAAGAAAAACGCCAATTTCGAATACGATCAGTCGATTGTTAACTTAGTTGCCAAACATACCGAAGGATTTCCTCAAACTCAGGCATTAGAAGCCACTTTAGACACACTACTCAACTCGAAGACATCTCCTCAAGACTATCGTTTTGATGGCGAGTTTCAAGTCATCTCGACCCGTCAAGGTGGTGTCTTAAAGCGGGCAGCTGTCTTTGAAGCGATTATTGATTTAACGAAACTAGGGTATCAAGCACCTGTAGGCATTCTTTCCCTTTTAGTGGATGAACAAGGAAACGCCTTATTAGCCAACCAATTGAAGAAGGCTTCAAAATCCTATCCGGTATTAAAGATTTCCGATTTAATTCATTATCGCCGTTTACGCGATGTTTTAATCGAACAAGTGGCGGATGCGAAAATGCCAACCAAATACGGTGAATTTCAAATGGTTGGGTTTGTGAACAAACTCAATGGCGAACATCATGTTGCTTTAGTGAAGGGGGACGTGACGACCGAAGAACCGGTATTAGTCCGCGTTCACTCCGAATGTTTAACGGGAGATTCGTTTGGATCGATGCGTTGTGATTGTGGGGAACAACTTCACACCGCTTTACGTCGAATTGAAAAAGCAGGCCGTGGCATTGTTCTTTATATGCGTCAAGAAGGTCGAGGCATTGGACTCATCAATAAAATTCGGGCTTATGCTTTACAAGATCAAGGCTTAGATACCGTTGAGGCCAACATTGCCCTTGGTTTCCCCGATGATTTACGGGATTATGGAATCGGAGCCCAAATGCTTGTGAGTTTAGGAGTTAAGAAAATCAAGTTGATGACAAACAATCCCAAAAAAATCCATGGATTATCTGGATATGGCATTGAAATTACCAATCGCGTGAAAATCCAATTGAATCATAATGAACGTAATGAGTTTTATATGCGAACAAAAAAAGAAAAAATGGGCCATATGCTCCAATTTGAAAAAAAGTAAAATTACAAACCAA
>CAZABW010000127.1:0-2925 GCA_964483655.1 uncultured Candidatus Izemoplasmatales bacterium | reverse complement strand
GCTCTAATCGAACCTGTCGCAACAGACCCAGATTATCGAAAAATGGGTTTAGGAAAGGCGGCGGTTTTGGAAGCTTTACGGAGAGTCAAGAACGAAGGAGCCAAGTTCGCAGTGGTTGGGTCCAGTCAAGTGTTTTATTATCGAATTGGCTTTAATCCCAAAGAATGTGCGACTTGGTGGGAATTAAATTGGAGTGATCAAAATAACAGTAAGGGGTAAAATATATGGAGCCAGTTTTTCTTAAAGGGAATCGAGTTCATCTCAGAAAGCTTCGTCTTGACGATTTTGATTCTGTTTTTAAATATATGAATGACCCAGACGTGAATTACTATTTTATGGAACGCCCTTATACAGCAGAAAAGGTCATGGAATTTGTCAACCCATCCACAAATCAAGAACACTTTGCAATTTGCTTAAACTCGACGAATCAAATGATTGGGCATCTTGATTTTCATCCATTTTTTATGGTTCATACGTACGAAATTGGATGGGCACTTGATAAGAAATATCATCATATGGGATACGCTTTAGAAGCAGCTAGTCTCATGATGCATTATGCATTTGTGGATTGTAAAGCTCATCGAGTCATCGCAACTTGCCAACCTACAAACCTTCCTTCTAAACGCTTGTGTGAGAAGTTAAATATGCGTTTAGAAGGAACCTTCATTCAATGTATTTACAATCCTCATGAGGATCTTTGGTTAGATGAATTGTTTTATGCGATATTAAAAGATGATTATTTCCGAATCAATGAACGAGTCGAATGAGACTCGTTTTTGGTTTCAAAAATCGTTGAATCCATTGATGAATTTGTGATACAATGTTCTCAACACGTTTTTTGAAGGGAGATATCATGGGTAATTTTGGAGTCAAGCATTTGATGGGATTAGGATGGTTATTTACTCTCATCATTGTCCTTCTAGTTGTTTTATTATTGATTAAGAAGAAACATCAATATGGAGAAAAATACGACAGAGGTGTCATCGCTGGTGCGGCGTTATTTATTTGGTTTTGGGAAGCCGTTAAAACGATTGTCATCTTTAATAGTCCATTATTTGCGGGAGCAGGGTTGTATCCAGCGTTCATGTTACCGTTCCATATTTGTTCGATGGGTCTTTATGCTTATTGGATATTGGGTTTTCACAAAGGGAGAGTCGCTGCATTTATCAAACCATTTAGTTTTGCGACTTTGTTTCTAGTGACCTTACTAATTCTTATCATTCCTGCTTCATCGGGTATCATGGGCGATATACCTAACTGGTCATTTGTTGAGGCTAATATCTTGCCCTTTCAGTCTTTCTTATATCACGGTACTTTAGTGTTCGTCCCAATGTATATGGTATTATCTGGGTTTTATAAGCCACATATTAAAGATATCGGGAAGGCTACTTTAACTCTACTAATCACCGCAATCTTTGCTTTTGGTTTGAATAAGATTTTAAAAGTCACCGACTTTATGACGTTAGAATATGGCAATGGCAATCCCTTTCAGTTTCTGCTTCAAAGGAATTACTTTCTTTATATCTTGGTATTAGCTTCCATTGCGATTGCAGGAACTTCACTTTTTTTATTGCTAGGTCAATGGCTATCCAATCGAGTTCATCGTCAAAAAAAAGCGTCATAAATTTTTGTAAAATCTATTGCAATAACTAACCGACATAGGTATAATATCCACAACATTCGATGATTGAGAATAGTACAATCAACAAGAATTTGTTAGCGAGCCCATGATAGTGAAAGATGGGTCAACTTCTGTGATTGGAATGGCCTCATGAGAAGCAGGGTGAAAATAGTAGCCTGAGCCGGGAGTTCCCGTTATAGGACAAGAATATTAACGTCTTTGATGATGGCGTATTCGATGAAGGAGAAATGCAAATTTCTTAAATTTTGGGTGGCACCGCGAGCGATTCGTCCCATAGAGAGGAATCGCTTTTTTTTGTTACTCAAACCTGAAGAACCCACCGAGACAGAAAGGGAATCCATGGAATTTGGAACATACGGTGGTCAATTTATCCCACCAAGCATCATGAAAGCAGTAAAGGAAGTGGAACAAGCATACGAAAAAGCAAAGGAGGATCCTTCATTTTTGGAAGAGTTTCACTTTTATTTGCGTGAGTATGCCAATCGCCCCTCCCTGCTGTATTACTGTAAGAATATGACAGAGGATTTACAAGGGGCTAAAGTGTATTTAAAAAGAGAAGATTTGAACCACACAGGCGCACACAAAATTAACAATGTTATCGGTCAAGCTTTACTAGCAAAAAGAATGGGGAAAACCAAACTAATCGCTGAAACTGGCGCCGGACAACATGGAGTAGCGACTGCGACAGTTGCGGCTTTGTTTGGACTAGAATGTGAGATTCATATGGGCGCTATTGATATTGAGAAGCAAGCATTGAATGTGTATCGTATGGAGCTATTAGGAGCGAAGGTTGTCTCGGTGGAGTTTGGTTTAAAGACGTTAAAAGAAGCAGTTGATAGTGCTTTGATGACGTGGGCGAATGAATTAGAACATACTTTCTATTTAATTGGATCAGCAGTAGGGCCGCATCCCTACCCTATGATGGTTCGGGATTTTCAACAAGTCATTAGTCAAGAAATCAAGCAACAAATCCTCGAAAAGGAAAACCGTTTACCAGATACAGTGATTGCGTGTGTTGGGGGCGGTTCGAATGCGATTGGTGCTTTTAGTGCTTTTTTAAGTGATTCTTCCGTAGAGTTAATTGGTGTCGAAGCAGGGGGAAGAGGATTCCATCAAGGGGAGCATGCGTTAACCATGACGCTAGGTGTTGATGGAGTCATCCATGGAATGAAGACCTTAGTTTTGCTTGATGAAACAGGAGAAATCGCTCCCGTTTATTCGATATCTGCGGGATTAGACTATCCAGGCGTAGGACCAGAACATGCTTACTTGAAAGCGATTAA
>CAZABW010000126.1:0-2964 GCA_964483655.1 uncultured Candidatus Izemoplasmatales bacterium | reverse complement strand
CTACAATAAGGCGAATCAATGATTCGCTGAGGGTGAAATATTCACCCTTTGTTCTGTCTGCAAACGGCTGGAAATATGATATAATTGAAACGGGAGGCGAGTCAATTGAAAAATGCGCTTATTGTCGTTGACTATCAAGTCGACTTTGTCAATGGATCACTTGGTTTTGAACAAGCCAAGGCCTTAGATTCGATTATTGCTAAGAAGTGTGAAGACGCGATTCATCAAGGCATAGACTTATTCTTTACCTTGGATACGCACGATGAATCCTACCTTGCGGGAGAAGAAGGCGTTCACTTACCCGTTCCTCATTGTGTTCAAGGGACTCCAGGCCATGAGGTTTATGGTTCTGTTAAGAAATTTCTTGTTCACGCAAAGAAAGTATTTATCAAGCATACGTTTCCCTCTTTGGATTTAGCGACTTATTTGAAAAACCATCCCTATGATCAAGTGGAATTGTGTGGACTCGTTTCGAATATTTGTGTCTTAAGTAACGCAGTGATGGTGAAGAGCGCATTACCAAATGCTCATCTCATCATCGATGCAACTGCAACATCCAGTTATGATGCCACTGCTCATGAGCAAGCATTATCCATCTTACGTGGGTTACACGTTGAAATTCGTTAGGAGCCGATTATGAGAGAAGCATTACTTGTTGATTTTTATGAATTAACCATGGCAAATGGCTACTTTGAAGCGGGCAAAAAGGATGAAATCGCTGTATTTGATCTCTTTTTTCGATCGATTCCCGATGGGGGCGGTTATGTAATCTGTGCCGGTTTGGAGCAAGTCATCCATTATTTACAAAACATAAAGTTCGAAGACTATCAAATCGAATACCTTCGAAATCGGCATTTATTCTCTGAAGCATTCTTAGAGTACTTGAAAACATTCCGCTTCACTGGCCATCTAGATGCCGTTCGCGAAGGAACCATCGTTTTCCCGAATGAACCTTTACTCACCGTTACCACTAACTTAGTAGAAGCACAGCTCATTGAAACTGCTCTGCTTTTATATATCAATCATCAGTCCTTGATTGCAACCAAAGCACAACGGATGGTTCGAGCTGCTGAAGGAAGAAGTGTTTTTGAGTTTGGCACCCGCAGAGCCCATGGGTCTGATGCGGCTGTTTTAGGAGCGAGAGCTGCTTATATTGGAGGCGTTCATGGAACCTCATGTGCCTTAGCCGATGTGGAGCATGGCGTTCCAGCGATGGGAACGATGGCACATTCTTGGGTTCAATTGTTTGATTCAGAATTGGAAGCATTTCAAACCTATGCACGAAACTACCCACATTCAACGACACTACTTGTGGATACCTATAACGTATTACAAAGCGGAGTTCCCCATGCCATCGAAGCAATTCGGACGGTGTTATGGCCTCAAGGCATAAAAAAAGCAAAGATTCGTATTGATTCAGGAGACTTAGCTTATTTATCGATTGAAGCTCGGAAGCTCTTAGATCAAGCCAACATGCAGGATGTTGGAATTTTAGTGTCAAACTCACTCGATGAACGAATGATGGCAGATTTACTTCGTCAAGGAGCGAAAATTGACGGTTTTGGTATTGGTGAACGATTAATTACCGCAAAAAGTGATCCTGTATTTGGGGGTGTTTATAAACTCGTTGCGGTCGAAAAAGAGGGAGATATCATTCCTAAAATCAAGATTAGTGAAAACCCTGATAAAATCCCAACCCCGAGCAAAAAGAAGTTATATCGAATCTATGAAAAAGATTCTCACAAAGCGATTGCGGATTATTTGATGAATCACGATGAAGTTCTTGATTCGACACAACCTTTACTTTTATTTGACCCTGTTCACACTTGGAAGCAAAAAACAGTCACGAACTATATCGCGAAAGATATTCGGGTTCCCATTTTCCGTCATGGAGAACTCGTTTATACACTGCCAACATTAAAAGAGATTCGTGCGCACCGACAAGAAGAATTAGATTCGATGTGGAATGAAGTGTTACGCATTGAAAACCCACATAAGTATTATGTAGATTTATCACAAACCTTGTGGCAACTAAAAGATCATATGATTCAAAGTCATTGTCATCAAGGGGTCAACTGCCATGGAAATTAGAGGGGTATCCTTTAATCTTCGTTTGGATACCCCTGTAGATCAAGAAAATCGTTATCTAAACCGAAAAGAAGCGCTGTTTGACTATTTAAAACAACAAAGCGTCGATTTATATTGTTTCCAAGAAGTTCTTCCTTTTATGCAAGTTGATCTTCAAGAAGGACTCCCAGATTATACAGTGATTGGAAATCCTCGTTATGAAGGACAAGAGTCGACACCAATTGCCTATAAAACCAGTCGTTTCCACTTAAAGGAGCACCAAACAATCTGGTTAACAGATACCCCAACAGTCGTCTCGAAACTCCCGCATTCCGCTCACCACCGTGTAGCAACGCTTTTACTTCTCGAAGATCGAGCTACGCGAACGCCGTTTGTTATCGTGAATACGCATCTCGATTACAAGAGTGAGTCGGTCATCACCATGCAAATGAGTTATCTATTGCACTATTTGAAATCGAAAGAATGGCAGCTATTTCCGCTATTGTTAGCGGGTGATTTCAATCAGTTGCCACATCAGGAAGTCCATCGACTTTTACAGTCACAACATTTGCGTCATGTTTATGAACAGATCTGTGAAATGAAAAAGACGTTTCATGGATACTCAAACGACATCGAAGGAGAACCCATTGATTACTGGTATTACAATTCTTTCTTCAAACTAACAGAGGCTTGGATTGATACATATCAACCGAAGAATGGCTTTTTATCTGATCATTACCCTGTCTTTGCCACATTTCAACTGTAAAGTATCGCTTGTCGGTACTTTTTTCTTTTCTCTCTTTTTTATAAAAAAAAGAAACTTTGTAAGTGTAAGCGCTTGACAAAACCGATTTCCTCGCTTACAATGAAAGAGGAAACCGATTTCCTAAGGTTAAG
>CAZABW010000125.1:0-3015 GCA_964483655.1 uncultured Candidatus Izemoplasmatales bacterium | reverse complement strand
ATCACGAGCGCCAAGGACACAACTATTCCGGACAATCTCTCGAGCATTTCTGCAGCTGGTGGGTACGACCTAATATATGTTTCCTGGGTGCATACGAAACCAAGCGATTTTTCGCATTACATAGTCCAGAGAGCACCGTCTCCGTACTCTTCCTGGACCGAAGTGGCAATAGTCCAGAGCAAAGAATTTATTGACAAGGGTGCCGCGGCTGGAACGTATTACAAGTACCGAGTCAAAGCTGTAGACATATACGGAAACGAGGCAGCATCATGGATAACTACCTCTTCGGGCGCAACTTGCACTAGCATTTCGAGCGAGCTTTCAGACCTAGAAACTGAATTATCCGGCCTCGATAGCGAGTTAACGGCGCTCGAAACCGAACTAAACAATTTGCAGTTTGCGGATATTGGCGGCACAATTACAGAAGTGCAGATAGGCGACGATACGATTTCGGCTCCAAAGTTGAAGGCAAACTCAGTGGAAGCATCAAAGATATTGGCGGGGGCCATAACAACAGAGAAAATCTATGCTGGAGCTATTACTGCTGAGAAGATAGCCGCTTCCGCAGTTGTTTCCGACAAAATCTATGCTGGAGCTATCACTGCTGAAAAGATAGCAACCGATGCTGTAACCGCGAATAAAATCCTTGCTGGCTCTGTAACCGCCAACAAGTTAGAAGCTACGCTCGATTTGTCTGTTGGTAGGAAAATCGTTGTCGGTTCTAACATTCAGATTGGAAAGGGAGTCGGGCCAGCTGGATTGACCGGTGATGGAATCTATGTCTCCGAGAATGGATATTTCCGGATCAATTCCGGGCTATTCATGGATGAAGGACTTTGGATGGGTAAGAGTCTTGGAGAGAGAATTCATCCGTTCATGACTTCAAACACTACGCCAAGCGGATATGTGGTTTCAAACAACAAGGGTGGAAGCTATGCGTGGTACCTTTTCAGAGAAAGTACGTCATCAGTAGTCAATCACTATGTAAACGACTGGTCGCAGATCAAATTGCCTATCAGAAAGACTCTAGCCAGCTATAACATATATAGTGCGAGTTCCTCGAACTGTGCTACTGGGTGGGCAATTCAAGGCTCGAATGACGGAACTAACTGGACCGATCTCGATACTCAGTCAGGCGTTTCCGCTTGGACTGGATGGAAGGCGACCGATTTCTCCGTTTCTTCATCGGGTGCATATCTCTATTACCGTCTGAAAATTCTAGCAGTAACAGGAAGTTATGCGATGATAACCAGTATAAAACTCTTAGATGCGGCTGGATGGAAGTTTTCGGTGGTCGCGTCTGGGTCAGACCCAAACTACCTTGCATGGCGCGGGGAATCTCTCGATGTCAAAGGAGACATTTATTTAGCATACAACGACAACAAGGTGTATTTTGAAGACTCAGGAATTATGCTAGGAGATGCTAACGATAGGATTGATAGTTTTTGGGGTTCTGTTAGGGTAAAAAGTGCTGTCTTTACAGACATGATAGAAGGAACCGAATACAAGTTACTAGAGATAATGCATGAAATATCTCCTACAACGGGAGAGCCTACTTTTTTGGGGTCAAGATTATCTCTTCTAAATAATTTTACCCATGCTTCTAATCCGAGTTACTTATATATGCAGGTTAATAGTAATGTTGCTTTCTTGGACTGGACTTTACATAACACAAACAACACAACATATCCGTTTGCTTCATCTATTGGATTTGTAAGGTTGGGTGATAGTAGCACTCATGGATATGTAGAATTTCACGACCCTATTAAAGTTTTATATGGTACAGGAAAAGAAGCTGCTAGTATGCCCGAAGGTTCTATATTAGTTCAGGGGGATTATTTATACTACAGAGACAGTAGCGGAACGTGGAAGAGAGCAGCTACATATAACGCAACACCAAGCTAAGGAGGTACAAAATGGAAGAACTCATTCGTGCATTTGGAAACGCAAAAATGGCAATCATTGGAACGACAAACCTCGCACTTGAAAGTCTTGACAAAGCAATGCAGCAAGCAGTTGCGGAGTACAAATCAATGCAGCAGAGAATTGCTGAATTGGAAGAAAAAAAATCTAAGGAACAACATCACACATAAGAGAGACCCTTCGGGGTCTTTTTTTCATGGAGGTCAAAAATGAAAAAACTGCTTGTAATCGTACTTGTAATTGTCATCGGTTCTGTGTCTATTGCAAATATCGTGGAGTTCTTTGAGAGTATTCCACCAGTCATAAAGTACGCTGTTGGAACCGTCATAACCGTATATGCGGTGTCGTGGGCGTATTCATGGTTCTTCGATCCGATCATGGTCGTGGCAGACACAACATATGGGGCATTCAACTTTGGTCCTTTCATCGTAGTCAGCCCGGATATCTACTATCATGAGCAGGAAACCGTTCTCAACCATGTTCTCAATCATGAATATGTTCACTACGTACAGCACGCCATTTACGGCCCAATTCTCTCTTTGACATACCCGATTTTCTGTTGGTATTCAACAATAAAAACAGGCAATCAATGGGATGCGAACTACTGGGAACTTCAGGCGATTGAGTTGTCGGATATCTCATCACCTGCTTGGGAGCCATCGTTTGTGATTGAACTTGAATAATCGGAGGTGAAACCATGACGGACAAAATACTGCACTTTATGGCCGGAGCACTCGTTTCTATGGTGGTCGGATATCTCACGAAGATACCATTACTGGGCTTTCTAGTTGCCGGTTTGGTCGGCCTTATCAAAGAGTTCTGGGATATTGAACATGGAACGGCTGAGTTCCTGGACTTCGTAGCTACTGCTTCGGGTGCTTTTCTCGTGATGCTAATTCTGAAATACTTGGGTGGGCTTTGATGAATGTCGAACATTCACACTCCCCTAGACGTGAAAGTGGTTCAACGCTCATTCCCGGAAGCAAGCGAGGTTCATCTCCTGCCGCTCGGAGACCTCCATTGGGACAGCCGATATTCAAACCACAGCCTCATAGAACGAAAAGTGGCCGAAATCAAAGAGAACAACTATCT
>CAZABW010000124.1:0-3062 GCA_964483655.1 uncultured Candidatus Izemoplasmatales bacterium | reverse complement strand
TCCCCATCTGCCATTGGTTCAACGAAGAGTCAAATCTTTGGCGCGATTAGTGCACAACTTCTAGTTAGTAGTACTGCGAGACTGATTGGCTCTTCCGGAAATCAAGATATCGCTAGAGTTATTTCTCAAGGGGCAGAGTATGGTTTTTTAACGGCAAGGTCATTAGCCGGAGACCCTACAGCCATTTTCACCTTAGCTGTCAAATTGACATCAGAAGCAATCAAACTAATCAATGAAGAGAGACAACGCCGTATCGATGAAGCAAAATCTTACAACGAGCTCGATATGATGAAAATGATAACGGGTCAACTGGTTATCCGTGACAATACGGAAATATCTTATAACAAGTATGGTCGATTCAAATTGACAGACAGGAAGTGATGTTATGAATGTATCTTTTCAAATCGTCAAGAAAATCACAGGCGGTTATGAATGGTCCAACTATGGTCGCATCATTAGTCCTTTAAACATCGGCCTTTCCTTAAAGAATGAAGCAACGGAATCATACACTATCAACCTATATATGAAGGGGACGGATGCATCATTGGATGCTTTGATTCCCGGAACTATTTGCAAGGTTAATGTGGATTCATCATCGTTTCAATTTGTTGTTATCGATGGCGGAAGAGTTGAGCAAAACGGATTAGCTACATTTGTTAATCATTCCTATGTCGTGCAGCCGTTGGTTTGTTTCTTCCGGGACGTTTACATTCAGACATCTTATTTCAGTTCAGACGCTTACACCTTAGCAGCGTTTATTGAACGATTGCTGAAACTCACAAAATGCGATTATCCGGTTGTTTTCTCACAACAGGGTGCATACAACTTAATGCTTGAAAATTGGAACAAGCCAAGTTATCAAGTGGCTTCAAATGCCTTTCTCGATAACCTAATCAAGATTGGCAACCTTCTCCAGGTTCGTATCAATGCAGAGTTCGTAATCTCTGCAGGGTATGGATATATGCGACTTATCTCTTCAGCACTTCATGGAAGCGGATCAATTGGATCCATAGCCGGCAATTACATCGGCGAGTCTGAAGAGTATAAGAGCGCAACATTTGCATCTAAAGCAATTTCCGATGTATCCAATCTCAAAAGCGATAACACTCGCTGGTTTCCAATAGACCACAAAATCAATGGAATGAGTCCGGAACCCGATGGCGACAACGAAACCATAACTGCAGACAACGCAATCCTCAATCTAGGTTTTCCAATTTTGAGAGCGTTCAAGGTTCGCGCTATGGGTTTTGGGGTTGTTGTGACAGATAGCAACGTGGCGGAAGGCGCAGAAGATTATCGTTACTATGATTACCTAGGCAACGAGATACTACCGGATGCCGGCAAGTATTTGTATTATTATGACACCGTTGATTACAGGCAAACAGCATATGTTGCAACCGAATTTGACGTTATTGAACATCGGGAATGGTTAATGTTAGACCCTGATTCATCAGGTGGAGCTCCAAAACATCAACAAAACACCCTTTATTTCAAGTACGGCGAGAACAAAATATTCAACATTGGAATCTGTGAGGGATACCAACCCGGCACTTATCTATATCGACGTGATGTAATTCAAGGCGGGCAAGTGGCACAATCTACCTACAAAACCCAACGCCTCCGCTTCCATTTAAACTACTACAATGCGCTAGTTGATCTAGCTACAAACGGCCTTGTGTCCGCATCTAATTTGAAAGAGAATAACCGAATGATTTTATACAGCCAAGACGAGAACATGCCGTCTGGTCGAGCCTTGTTTCAAAACATGAGCGGTCGCATCCAATCGATGGAGAATCCGGAATATAGTCGCACTTATGAGTTTGAAAGCATCTCTACGATGCCGGCACTTGGAAATATCTTTAACGATTTTGTCATCTCCCAAATCAGTATGAGAATCGATTACAAGAGGATTCGAGCGTCGTTTATTCTTTCAGACGAAAAAGCAAATACGAGTGAATACATAAACCCCGACGCCGGGCTAGTCCTACCTGCAATTCCGCTTGATAAGGCGTTTGATCGAAAGACTCTATACCGTACACAAGTATGGCTCACAGCAACGCTAGCTGACGCACAAACGATTCTTGCAAATTATGGTGCGGATACCTACTTCAATGATTCTGATTACACACAAACGATTTTTGCGGCATTTAGAAACGGCAGACAAAACCCGCCATCGACGCCTTGTGAAGTTCGCATCAGAGTTGGTGATGACTCCGATGATTATCTACATTCTGCAAGCCCAATTACAGTGGCGATAGCTGACAACAACATGGTTCTTTCTTTAAAGTTAGATCATCCATCTGTTCTCGGCAAGCTGGTCGATACGACAATCGGAACTTCTGTTGGGGATGTGAAGTACTACCCTGTGACTTACATTGATGAAGTCAATGCGTTCGCACAAGTGTTCTATTTCAAGTTTGCAGTGACAACGGTTCGTCAAAATGAAGCGAACTATCCAAGAATCGGAAGCGCATCTTTCGCTATCCCCGGGCTCGCAAACATCGAGGACCAAGACTATTACCATGACGCTGCAGAACGTCCGAATGTAACGTATCAGTTGACCGTTCGCAACGGGTCAAGCTACGGCAAAGTGACACAGGTTTTCTTTGAAGAGACGGGATTCATCAAGGATTGTTTTACTGCCCCTGGGGATCTATTCACCCGTTATATTGTTTTCAACAACGTCTCATATCTAATCGGTAATGTGACATTTACGTTGCAGCAATCCAAGATTTGGTCCATCAAGATTCACATTGATAACTACTTGATTCTATCCGGCACTATCGCAGCGGTTCGAATCTATCGTGATAACGGGGTCGTTCAAGAGAACTTAGTGACGACGTTCGGAAAGGTGGGTGTCGTTGGTGGAACGTCTCAAAGATACATCGAAATATTCGCAACATATACGCAATAAAAAATCCCAATCTAAGAGGTGAAATAAATGAAGTTTACGTTCGATTTAGCAACACAATCGCTCGTACCTGGTGTGAATCAGAAAATCGTTCAGAACTCGGAAGGGGTGTACTATCTGTACATCTACGGGGTGCCGAATGGCTACCTTG
>CAZABW010000123.1:0-3067 GCA_964483655.1 uncultured Candidatus Izemoplasmatales bacterium | reverse complement strand
CGTATATGGGAGGGAGTATTTATACTTGTCCCACTTGTCAACCTTTCTACCAATAAGAGATGGAAAAGCCCACTATACAGGTGGTTTTTCTTTTATTTGGTTGTCTGAAGTGTGAATATCTTTGAAAACTAGACTTTGAAGATAATTTCTACAAGATAATAGGGTCCAAGACCTTGTATTGTTGGTTGTACGAGTCTAGAATTAAAGTGTGTTCATAAATTATAAAGGAGGAATCACCATGCGAACGTTTGGTATTAGACTGATGATATTGCTCGGTTGTTTCCTACTGGGATGCTCTGTCCTCGCATGCCAAGGATCAAAGGACAGTTATGTCTTAAAAATTGATTATATTGAAAACCTCGCTGCTGAAATTGGTGATGTGACAGCAATCGGTATCGCTAATCTACCGATTGAGGATTTGCAAAAGTTGTCTCATCGGTCTGGGGATGTGTCCATCTACGACATCGCACAGAAACTCTTTTCACCTGAGTTTTTAGCACAATCCACGGGTGGAAAAGATATTGAAACAAAAAATTATCTCATAACAACGAGAGAAGACTATTTTCATGGCAAAACCGAATTCGATGACAGTGGAATTACCAAAGTTACCTTCATTAAGAATACAACAGTGACGGAAACAGTTCGTGACCATAAAGGCAATATCATTTCTGAAACGGACACGGTCACACAGGACGAACTACCAGCGCAAGTCAACAAAGTCTATGTTTACAACAATATGACGTTTCTTCAGTTTATTCCCGTTACTCCGAATAACGAAGGGGTGCTATCCAACGATGGATATCAAATGGTCGACATCCGTCCAGACAATTTGAAAATCGAAGAGGATGGATCGACGGCTTTTGACAAGATTGACTACCGAACCAACGAATTCCATCAAAGCTTCGTTATTGACAATCAAACAGGTTATATCTACAAAATTGACGACATTTGGATTATTCAACTTCACAACGGATTGTGCAAAATCCGTCCTGAAGAAAGCCAAGAAGTGGACCCACAACCAGACACCATTTATGACTATCGAATCAACGAAGACAATCGCTTAGAATTTTTTACATTGATTCAAAATCCGACTGTGAACGTTTATGAATATTTTAAGGATATCCATGGAAATAACTTCATCCAAACCAATTCGCTCGAACTATACGACTCTGCGACCAAAACCTATTTTTTCAAATGGGATTTTTTTGAAGGATCTGGCCCAACCGTCGATGATTTTGTATTTACCGATCAACGCGTTGTATTGCGGCGAATGGATCAATATCAGTACAAAAAAGTTGCGTCCGATGGCACCTTTGAAGCATTGACAAGCGAAGATACCTTAAGCGCAGGGGGGATGATTCGAATCAAAAATGGGCTTCAAATCATCCATCCAAGTTCGAAAGTCACTTCTTGGAGTGTGAATCATAGCATTCACTTGACACAACTCTCAACGAACTACAGCGTTTCTATATCTGTCTTCTATCACAGTAATCTAACCCATGATGAATATTATATTCTCTCTCATGACGTCTTGTTGTTTCGCAACGATCTGGCGATGTATTGGTGTAAATTAGATTACTCTGGCATCAATTATGAAGCCCTTAATGGTAAATTAATTTATTTCCCTAATATCATCTCATACGGTCCTGGTGGCTTCATTACCAACCCTCAGGGAAGCTATGATGGAAGTGAAAACTACCCCGTTCAGACAATGACATCGGGATGGAATATGATCTTTATCGGATTTGGATACGAACCAGTTGCTTCCAATCTTTTTCGTTATCAATTAATAGGATTGACCCAAACGAGGTACTTTGAGTTGGTTAGAGTCTATAATGATGATGGGTTCACATTGTCTTGGGTTGAAAGAGAAAGTATTAATGCCGGTGAGACAGTTCGTTATTTCTTCCAACCCATCAATCCAAACAATTGAGATTTTATCCCCTGACATTTTGTGATGCAGAGTCTACATTAAGCATCACCTATTGTCTTGATTTGATCTATTAATGAATGAAAAAACGTCACCATGGTCAAAGCAACCATCGTGTCGTTTTTTCATTCAAGTAGATGAGAACGATGATGCTGTAGATCGAAACACTTCCAACCCCATTGAATGAAGTGTTTCTGCAATAGGTTAAATGGTTCTTATCTCCCTTAAAAGTCTACTTTTGAATTGGGAGTTCTAGAGGAATGAATCGTTTATATTCAAATTCGCGGACCCTCATCAATCATTTCAAATAAACATCCATCCTTCGATATTATCCATTCTTGGCATTTTTGTGTAAACCTTCCTTTTTCAGACAAAAAATGATAAGATAAATAACGTCATGAACTTCAGTATATCCCATGGCTTTACCAATCTTTGGAGGTCCTATGAAGAAAAGTCGCTTAGATCGGCAACAAGATTTTCTCCTCAATTTCTTACGTCCTCTCGTCTACATTTGGATGCGGCTAGATGCGAAACGGAAAGTCACAGCTGGGGAAGGGGTCAATTTTAAACGCAAAGAACCCTTTGTGATGTTGGCAAATCACACGTTTTTATTCGATGTAGTTCATGTGCCATTACGATTCCGAAATGTTCCCTTCATTATTGCCTCACAAACCTTATTTACCAAACAACCCGCCAAATTCTTTGTCACACAAGTCGCACATGTCATTCCGAAATCCAAAGGAAAAAGTGACATGCAAACGATTCGTAAAACCTTTGAAGTCGTCTCCAAAGGATATCCCATTTTAATCTTTCCCGAAGGAGATACCACTTTTTTTGGAGAAACCGGATATATTGAACCTTCCACGATGAAACTAGTGAAAAAGTTAGGGTTAGACATTATCACTTGTAATGTGAAGGGGGGATATTATTCTAAACCTCGTTGGGCGACTGGAAAAAGGAAACATCGACAAGTGGAATTGGATTATCAATTGACAATCCCCAAAGAAGAACTGAAATCATTATCAGTGGAAGATATTAATCAGCGGATCAATCAAGCCCTCTATCATAATGCTTATCTCTATCAACAAGAAAAACGAATCCCTCATCCAGGCAAAACATTAGCAGAGGGCATAGAAA
>CAZABW010000122.1:0-3076 GCA_964483655.1 uncultured Candidatus Izemoplasmatales bacterium | reverse complement strand
ACTTCTTAGGATATAAATTGGGATGGTTCCCGATTCAATTTCCACCATCGAATGTTTCGACACTTGAAATGCTTCGTGGAATGGTTATCCCGGTTCTCGCTTTGTCCTTCGGACCGATTGCGGGGTTAACTCGTTATACTCGGGCGGAATTAACTGAAGTTCTCACCTCTGAGTTCTTACTTCTAGCTAGAACCAAAGGGTTGAATCGTCGTCAAAGCGTCTTACGACATGCACTGCGTAACTCAATGGTTCCATTAATTGGAATTGTAATCGGTAATTTAGTTGGTATTATCGGTGGTTCAATCGTTATTGAACAAATCTATGGTGTCGTAGGTGTTGGACAAGTATTCCTAATCTCCTTACAAACCTTTGATTATAATGTCATCATGGTAACTCTAGCATTCTACACCAGTATTGGGTTACTAGCGACTCTTGTTGTTGACCTTTCGTATGGGATTGTTGACCCACGAATTAGAATGGGGGCTCGTAAATAATGAAACAAGTAGATGTGAGCTCACAAAAAGATTTATTCCAATTCACAAGATTGGACGAACGTATTTTTGATACGCAATTTGAAACCAAACCCATTGGTTATTTTAAGGATGCGATTATCCGGTTTCGAAAAAACAAAGCATCAGTCGTTGCCTTTTTCATTCTTGTTATCATCATTTTGTTAGCGATTATTGGTCCTGCTTTAAATCCATACGATGTGAAGTATATGAATGCATCTTTACAGTATCTTCCTCCACAATCGAATACGCTGTCTAAGGTGGGCATCATGACTGGAACCAAGTATTTTAATGCAGTTCCTTACGCAACATTAGAACGCCGATATGATCTCTCATCAATCAAGTGGATGTCTGAACCTTATGAACAAATCAGTGTTTCAGGATCTAAAGAGGCTATTCGTACTGTCGTTGATATTCTCGTTGATGTATACGCTGAGAAGTTTAAACCAACAGACTTATTTATCTCCGGTGGACCCACTTTACAGCAATACATGGAGAGTGAGTTCTATATCTCCCATGAGGTATTAGAAGAGCAAATTACTGCTATTCGAAATCCAGTTACTGGAATTACTGAATATATTGATACGTCTACTTATCTTGTAAAAGTCAGCTATTTAGGTGAATACTATTCCCAATTATCCACAGCTGGCTACTCGTTTAGAGATACTACCATCATGCCGTCATTCTGGTTTGGAACCGATGGAATCGGGCAAGACCTATTTACCCATGTTTGGACAGGTGCGAGAACCTCGCTACTCATCGGGTTTTATGTCATGATTGTAACGGTTTCCGTTGGTGTTGTTTGGGGATCAATTTCAGGTTATTATGGTGGAACCGTTGACTTACTAATGGAGCGGTTTACCGAAATCTTATCTGGGGTTCCATGGCTTGTTGCTATGACTCTGATCAAACTCTATTTTGAAGATGTCCCATTCTTCCGAGCAAATCCTATCTTGCTGATAGCCTTAGCTTTGGTTATAACAAGTTGGATTGGCACATCTCGAAGTGTGCGGGCTCAATTTTACCGCTATAAAGGCCGTGAATATGTATTAGCTTCCAGAACCCTTGGAGCGAGAGACCGCCGCCTTATTTTCAAACACATTTTACCAAATGCGATTGGACCCATCATTACCGCATCTGTTTTAATCGTACCAGGAGCAATCTTTACTGAATCCGCGATTGCGTTCTTAAATCTTGGGCCATCTGGAACCATCATTTCGATTGGTACCTTATTATCGAATGGACAAGCGGTATTACTCAGTTCACCGCATATGGTATTGTTCCCGTCGATTATTATCTCGTTATTAATGATTTCGTTCAACCTCTTTGGTAACGGACTCAGAGACGCCTTCAATCCGTCCTTGAGAGGAGTGGAATAACATGAAACAAGACGTCATTTTAGAAGTTAAAAATTTAACCGTATCCTTTAAAACCCCTGGAGGTATGGTCCGCGCTGTTCGTGATATTGATTTTAATCTATATCGCAATGAGACCCTCTGTATCGTTGGAGAATCTGGTTCAGGGAAATCGGTAACTAGCCGGGCAATTCTTGGGATTTTGGCTGGGAATGCTGTCGTAGACAACGGCGAAATTTTATATCGTGGTGAAAACTTAATCAAAATTGAAGAACAAGATTTCCACCGGATTCGTGGTCGTAAAATCGCGATGATCTTCCAAGATCCGTTATCTTCGCTCAATCCAATTATGAAGATTGGGAAACAAATTACAGAAGCCATCATGCTTCATGCCAACCATCTTCAAAAATTGTATGAACAAAAGATTGAAACGGAGTTCATTGAACTACGGAAACTGAAATATAAGTATCGTTTTGAGAAGAAAGCGA
Source organism: uncultured Candidatus Izemoplasmatales bacterium (assembly GCA_964483655.1). Taxonomy (GTDB): domain Bacteria; phylum Bacillota_I; class Bacilli_A; order Izemoplasmatales; family Hujiaoplasmataceae; genus JAUXXX01. The sequence continues at coordinate 724 of CAZABW010000122.1, read as the reverse complement.
TTAGCCGTGAATTTGATGGAAGATACAAAGATCTTCAAAATGAGATGACTAGCTTCATTTACAAAAAAGAGAAGCTAGCATTGTTTAACCAATATGTCTTGGATTTAGAAAAGATTAAATCCAAATTCCGTGGACAAGAACTCATCGACGAAAAAGCGAAACTAAAGGCGAAACTGAATGCGGATTATGCGGAAGCTAAATCTCGGGTTTCCCAAGATATTAAAGCTGAAAAAGCGAACTTCCGTGCTGAAGTAAACAAAATGTCTGCGGAATTAGATGCCCGTCTAAAAGCAGTCGTCTCAGAGTTTAAAGTGCAAAAACCAAAGTTAGAAGCAGACCTTAAAGCAGTCAAGGCAAAAGCAAAAGCAGAAGTGAAGCAGTATAAACTCGATTGCACTGCCGAATATAATCAAATAAAGGAAAAATTACAAGCAGAACTTCAAAGTGCGAAAGCTGCTAACAACACGGCACAAGTTCAAGAGCTAAACAAACAAATTCGTCAAGCCAAGTTAGATTTGATTGCCAAGTTCAGAGTAACTCGTCGTGAAGCCAAACAACGCGCCATCGACATTATGAAAGAAGTCGGAATTCCAGAACCAGAAAAACGGATTTCGAACTATCCTTTCCAATTCTCGGGCGGGATGAGACAACGGATTGTTATCGCGATTGCTCTTTCAACGAATCCAGAAATTCTCATTTGTGACGAACCAACTACTGCACTTGA
>CAZABW010000121.1:0-3094 GCA_964483655.1 uncultured Candidatus Izemoplasmatales bacterium | reverse complement strand
TCGATTTATTTTCGGCCCTATTTCCAAGGACTCCACCCCTGAAAATATCCAAGGTATTGTCCCAATTCCTTTCCCTTGGTCACATGGTTTAAACTATCAATAGAAATGAGGAAGTTGAATGATTGAGATCATCTTTGAAGATAATCATATTCTGGTTGCGTACAAACCTCCGGGTGTGTTATCCCAAGCAGGAGAACTGGATCTTCCTGATATGTTAACATCGCTTAAATCCTTAATCAAAGAGCGTGATCAGAAACCGGGAAACGTATTTCTAGGGCTTGTGCATCGACTAGACGTGAATGTGGGAGGTGTCATGGTATTTGCGAAAACCTCAAAAGCAGCAAAGCGTTTATTCGAACAAATGCAAAAGCACCAGTTCAACAAAAAATATTTCGCTATTGTCCTTAATCCTCTTTCAATCGGCCACAAGGAACGTTTAGTAGACGATATATATAAGGATGAAGAACGAAAAATGGCTATTGTTCAACAGCATCCTCAAGCAAAAGTGGCGATTTTGGAGTATGAAGTGATTAGTAATGCGGTTGTGGAAGGTCATGATGTCTCGCTCCTTGATATTTTATTAGAAACAGGTCGGTTTCATCAAATTCGGGCTCAGTTTTCTCATCGAGGACATCCTTTATTTGGGGATGTGAAATATGGAGGGAATCAAACCACCACACTAGAGCTTGGTCTATTCAGCTATCAGATTGAGTTTGAGCATCCTGTATCAAAAAAATTGCTTCAGATTAAGTATTTACCTCAAAGCGAATTATTCCAATCCTTCTCCCAAGTTTTAAGGAATCGATAGCAAAAACATGAAATTTTTACGTGAAAAGGGTTCCATTTTTTTATTTCAATTAGACGTGAAAAATGACTTCAAAAAGTCATCACAAGCCTGTTTTTTATTCAAAAATGAACACTCACGCAAAATTGTAAAAAAATATCGATTTTTCGCCAAAATTGGCAAAATGAAAACATTTTCATTCTTTTACATGACTTTTTTCGAGTATCATATTGACACATTTTTCAAAATGTAGTATCATTATCGCAAATTAAAAAAGGAGAGAAAACAGATGAAAAAAGTACTAGCATTAGTTCTTGGTCTTGTACTTGTCATCGGATTAGCTGCTTGTCAAACAACAACGACAACAACAACCACAACTGCAGCTCCAACGACGACAACCACAACAACCACAACGACAACTACGACAACCACAACGACAACAACTGCTGCTCCAGTTGGTGCGACTGGCTATTTCAATTATAAATATGCCGATGCCGCTACAAAACTTGGAATTTTAGCAGCAGCTGAAAAATTCATGCTTGATACAAACGTAAGTATTCCATTGTTCAATAATAGTGGTGCAAGCGTATTTAGTGATAGAGTTGACCTATTCTCCGACGTATTCGTTCCAGTTATGGGATATGGTACACTCTACTCTACACTTACACAACCAGATGGAATCGTGCCTGGAGTTTACACTTACCGTGTTGCTTCCACCGCTGCTCCTGGAACACTTAACCACCTTGCATACGCAAGTGCTGCTGAATCAGACGTATTAGGTTTAGCTCTTGGATCACTCTATGGATTCTACTGGAATGATACCAAAGATGGTTATGTTCTTAAAGGAAACTGGGTAACTGAAACTGAACAATTAGACCCAGAAGCTGATCCAAACACTGGTACTTTATTAGCTAATGAGTACAAAATTACTCTTCGCAGAGGATTAAAATTCCGCGACAAAACCGGTGCTGTTCTTCCAACAACCGCTCCTGGTGGAACCAACGATATCACTGCTGCTGACTTAATCTACACATATCAACAACTTCTAGATGGTAACTATGCATTCCGTCGTTTCAATACGATTGGTGCTGGTACAGCTCTTGTTGTTGGTGCTGCTGAATACCGTACAGGTAAAGGCACTGTAGCTTGGGACACTGTAGGAATTAAAGCCGTTGATGGCGATGCTTACAGCTTAACCTTCAACTTTGTCAACAAATTATCAGAATGGGATTTCATGTACTACATGTCTTCATTCATTTTAACTCCAGTTTACAGACCATTGTTTGAATCCTTAGAAACAGTGAATGCTGAAACAGGCGCTAAAACGACAACTTATGGATTAGACGAAGACAAATTCGTTTCCACAGGGGACTGGGTTTTAACAAACTGGGAATCTGACAAAGTTGTTGAATTTGCAAAATTATTCTCTGGCCATAATGCTGGATTATACAACTTCACAAACTATCGTATTACCAAAGTTGCTGATGCGAATGCTGCATTATTATTATTCGAATCAGGCGACCTTGATGTTGTAGGTATTCCTTCGACAGACTTCGACCGTTATGCAGATCATCCAAACCTCAAAATGAGCCCAGGAGCAACTGTATTCCGGATTGGTATCAACACGATGTCTCAAGAACAATATGACGATTTGGTTGACGATGGAACTCTTCTTGAAGGTTGGGTAATTAAACCAATTCTCCAAGTAGCTGAATTCAGAGAAGCGTTATATTATGCAATCAACAGACAACGTATCGCTGTTACGATTGGTAAAACATTAACTCCAGACCAAACATACTTCACCAACGCATATGTTTATGACCCACTAACTGGTGCTGCATATCGCGGAACTGAAGTTGCTGCTTCTGTCATCGCTGATCGCAACCCTGCAACGTTTGGATTTAACCTAACTAGAGCTCGTGCTCTTTATAAAGTTGCTCTTGACGTTTTAGCTGCTCAAGGCGAAATCGTAAGTGGAACTCCATATGCTATTTCGTTAGAATATGCAACCTTTACTGGTCAAACTCATTTGAATTATGGTAATGAATTGAAAGCTCAATTAGAAGCTGCATTCAATAACATTCCAGAATATCCAAATGTAACGTTTGAATTAACCATTAACCAAGTTGCTTCCTCTGGTGGAATGGGCGTTTACTATGACAAACAAATGGTTGGAAAATTTGACTTAGCTCTTTCTGGAATCTCTGGTTCTACCTTAGACCCATGGAGTTACCTCGATGTATTCTGTTCAGACGACCGTGGTGGATTATTCCTCCTTTGGGGTCTTGACACAACTCAACCAGTTATCGA
>CAZABW010000120.1:0-3098 GCA_964483655.1 uncultured Candidatus Izemoplasmatales bacterium | reverse complement strand
CGTTTGACTAAATCATCGACACTTCTCGTGCCATCAATGACTTCCCATTTCCAAATTTTACGAAGCAGTTCTTCTCGACTGAATGCTTTTGGACTGTTTTTCGCGAGTAGTAAAAATAAATCATATTCTTTTGCGGTAAAGGGAATCGGCATCGTTGTTCGAATTTCACGTTGATTTAAATCAAAAGTACAATTTCCAAGTGTAAAATCCCCTAAATCATGACCTACTTCAGTTTGTGAACTGCGACGTAATAAAGCTTTGACTCGAACAGCAAGTTCCCGTCCAGAGAACGGTTTGGTGATATAATCATCGCCCCCTAGTTCGATTCCTAAGATGCGGTCCATCTCTTCGCCCTTGGCACTGACAAAAAGAATCGGGATATTACTCTCCTGACGAATTTTTGTGCAAATTTGAAACCCAGACATATCTGGTAACATGACATCTAGTACATAACAATCTGGTTTTGATAACGAAGAAGCTTCTAGCAAGGATTCCCCATTTTTGAATGTTTTGACAGAAAACCCTTCATAGACTAAGAATTTCTCGATTAATAAGCGAATGTGTTCATCATCATCAAGTACATAAACTAGTTTCGCCACGTTATCACGCCCTTCAAAATAATGATACCATAAATTCGAAAAATGACGGCTTTTTCACAGGATTTTCACAGAAAAAAGGCAGCTTCTTAAGCTGCCCTGGGTTATTTCAAATCCTCTACTTTTTGATCGAGTGGTGTTTCTAATACTTCAGGATGTTCCATCACGCGCTGAAACTCGCGAATGGAGTTTCCAAAGTATAATCCATCACAAATCCGCTCATCAATCGTACATCCCAACTGGAACAACTTTTTTACTCCAAAGATTTTTTCTTCTGGGTCAATGACGGTTGGTACATATTTTTCTTTTCCCATGGATAAGAACATCGATGTCGTTCCAAAATTGTAAATGTGGTGTAATACATAATTCATTTTGATCGATTTCATATTCGTTAAATAGAGTGTTGTATGGAATGGACTCACATTCAAAATCGATTTAGGTAACATCCCATGCTTATCTAAAAATTTTACCGACCAAACGAGAAACTTAATCATGAAGTTGGGAACGATGGTAAAAATCTTGGCGAGTTTGTCCGCATCATTGACAGAACTGACAGTGGAGTTTTTGACGACTTCTTCGTCAATCATAGCCTTTACTTCATCAATCGTTTCCGTCCCTTTAAACGTTAGTTTGACAACCGTTTCATCGGCCCCATCTTTTAACGCTTTTTTGATTGTAAACGAGATTTGGATATCGTTTCTACGAAATACACGACCATTCATGATAAAGCGATTTAACCGTGGCCGTTGGGCCATAACCCGTACCATCGACGCAATCGTAATATCCATATAATTCACTCGAACGCCATCTTTTCGACGTTTGAAAATATAGGCATCCATCCCCGCACAATCAATATCATAGACTGACATCACCATCGCATCATTACGTTCTGGCATGATGTGTGGTGTTAATTTCATTAACGGATCAATGTTTTTAATCTTTTTTCCGTCACTTCGTAATCCAAACATGACAAACCCCCTGTGTGTTTCAATAACGCAATTTTATCACAGGACAAGCAATCTTTCAAGATTTAAGGGCAAACTCCGTAAAATATCTAATTATATCCATGAAATCGCGAAATTCACTTGAAAAATGAGGGGTTATAAGATAAAATAGCATTAAATTGAAACGTTTCAATTTCTGAAAATAGAGGGCTAATATGAGTCAATCAAAATGGTGGAAACAAGCGGTTGTGTATCAAATCTACCCTTTAAGTTTTTGTGACTCAAACGGGGATGGATTCGGTGATCTACAAGGAATCATATCAAAATTAGATTATTTGTCCACCCTTGGTGTGGATGTTTTGTGGTTAAGTCCAGTATACCAAAGTCCCATGGATGATAACGGCTATGATATCTCGGATTATTACCAAATTGATCCCATTTTTGGCACCATGAGTGACTTTCAAGAGTTACTTACAGAAGTTCATAAACGAAACATGAAGCTCATTATGGATTTGGTTGTGAATCATACTTCTGATGAGCATGTATGGTTTCAAGAAGCGAAACAATCCAAGACCAATCCAAAACGAGATTACTATATTTGGCGGGATCAACCTACCGATATTGGATCCGTTTTTTCGGGTTCTGCGTGGGAATATGATTCATTAACCAACCAATATTACTTCCATCTCTTTTCGAAGAAGCAGCCCGATTTAAACTGGGATAATCCTGAACTTCGTCAAGAAATCTATTCTATGATCAATTATTGGCTGGATTTAGGAATTGATGGGTTTCGACTAGATGTCATTGATTTAATCGGGAAAGATATTGATCGAAAGTGGCTGTGTGATGGTCCTTATCTCCTCGATCGACTCAAGGAACTGCATCAAAACTGTTTCCATGGCCGTGATGTCTTAACCGTTGGCGAATGTCCCTGTCTTTCTATTGACCGGGTCAAGGAAGTAACCTCAGGAGATGAGCCATTGCTTTCGATGGTCTTTCAATTTGGACACATGTCTCTGGATGAAATCCCTGGCAAAGGAAAATGGGATTGTAAACCACTTGATATAATTGCTTTAAAAAAGTATTTCAAAACCATGCAAACCCAACTTCACCATCAAGGATGGAATAGTCTATTTTGGTCGAACCATGACCAAGTTCGCGCTGTTTCGAGATTCGGTTCTGAAATATGGCGTTATGAGTCTCAAACCCTGTTATCGACACTACTATTCGGTTTGGAAGGCACTCCTTATATTTACCAAGGGGAAGAAATTGGCATGACTGGAATAAGACTGAATCGTGTATCCGATTACAAAGACATTGAAACCCTCAATATGGCCAAGGAAAAACGATTACTCGGATGGACGGAGGATCAAATCCTCCAATCGGTTTATAAAAAGGGACGAGATAATTCTCGCACCCCCATGCAATGGAACGACTCCCATCAAGCAGGATTTACTTCGGGCATTCCTTGGTTGTTCGTGAATCCAAACTACAAAACCCTCAATGCCCATCATGATATTCAAAGCAATCCATCGATTTATCGGTATACCCAACAACT
>CAZABW010000119.1:0-3133 GCA_964483655.1 uncultured Candidatus Izemoplasmatales bacterium | reverse complement strand
GAACGTATTAGACCTTTTTCTCTTAGCTCATCTCATACTTATCCACAATTCTTTTTTGGAGCTCCGGCTCTGCTTTACCAAAACCTTTGTGAATTCGAAAAGAATGCTTGATATTGTACTCTTCTAACCGACTAACAAAATACTTTTCCATCGATTCCTCCGATGGAAATTGTACCTTCGCTTTCACTTTGCGTTTGATATCTTTGTTTAACCCTTCAATGATATTCGTTGAATATAACGATGCTTGAATGCATTTTGGGTAGTCTAGAAAGGTAAACAGATAATGATTTCCTTTGAGCGACTCTGTCACTCTGGGATAGATTTTCTCCCATCTCGATTGGAATTCAAGCAGCGCTTGATTCGCTTGTTCTTTGGTCTCTTGAAGGCGTATCGCTTTGAATTCACTCAAGATTAATGCTCGATCTTGCACTCTCACTTTCCAGGTAATGTTTCTCATGACGTGAACCAAACAACGTTGAATATCCGCTTTCGGATAAACCGAATGAATCGTATCTTCGATTCCTTTGATTCCATCGGTAACGAACAATAAGGGCCGTTCAAGGCCTCTTTCTGACAAACTTCTTAGTAAGTTCTCCCACGATGAAACGGCCTCGTTTGGGTTAATTGCGTATCCCAATATCTCTTTCGTACCACCCTTGTTTTATCCCTAATGCAATGTGTAAAGCTTCTTTACTAACGGTATCTCTTCGAAGGGGAATATAGGTCGCATCTAAGTAGATAACGGCATATTCCCGTGCAAGTTGTTTTTGTTTAAAGGCTTCAACGTTCGCAATCACTTGATCGGTGATATTGGAGATGGTTGTGCGACTATATTTCTTTTCATATAACGATTCTACGATCGTTGATATCTCTTCCATCGTTAATCCTGTTTGAAATAGTTTTACAATCATTTCTTCCGTTTTAGTATCTCTACGTTCATATTTGGGAACGACTGGTGACTCGAACTCGCCATTACGATCTCGCGGGATTGTTAGATTTAAAATTCCATAACTTGTGTTAAATGCTCGTTCGTAAGAACCATTTCTAGCGTTCTCTTTACTTAATCCAGAGCGTTCGTACTTGGCATAGTGTAATAATTCCTTTAACTCCACCTTGAGGAGTTCATTCACTGCTTTCTCTAACTCAAAACGAAATAATTCTTGGATGGTGTCATCAATTTTCTCACCCTTTGCAAGACAAGTAATGATTTTTGTGGTAAAATCATTCATGGGAAATCCTCCTGTGTGTGAAGCGTGCCAAACTCATTATACACTAAGGATTTCTCTTTTTATTTACCCAGCCGATTTTTGAGCCGCTTTAGAAAGTACACAAGATATTATAAACTCTCTCGTGGGTATCGAATGGACTCAGAAACTGGTTATTATTATCTCCAATCTAGATATTATGATTCCGTTATTGGGCGATTCATCAGTATTGATGGTACATTAGGCTCAATTGGTAATGCCCTAGAAAGTAATTTGTTTATATATGGTTTGAACAATCCTGTAATCAACACCGATCATAGTGGATATTCATCATTTAGTGTATTTACTTATGGCTATATTCATCGTAAAGTTCAGCGATATCTAGCAGATATGTATCAATTATCGGATCAAGTGCTGGTTCATTATATAATCAACATTGGACACAAAAAGAAAAACATTGGCTTCGTCGATCTAGTAGATTTGAAAACTGGAGAAATGTGGGAAATTAAACATTTTAATGAGGCTATTTTAGAATTAGCCGTGAAACAACTTTTTAAATATATAAATGCAGAGTTCATTAACGGATTAGAGTCGGGTGTGAATCCTAGTCCTGGCAGACCCTTAGGATTTGGGGGAGTTCCTGACCCAACATACTATATCACGTATTTAGATGGGCCAAGGCCAGGGATTATACTCTATCATTTTTCTAAGAAAATTCTAAATTATAACCTTGCTTATGTTGCAATAGGGGTAGTCAGCGTTTTTGTAATTAGTAAGTTTATGCATGGAGCATCGAGTGGTATCACTGAACTAGAACCTGCATATTAAAAAGCGAGATGAATATTAATGAAGAAAGATTTTGAGAAATTGTTTTTACAAGTTTATGGACCTTTCTTACAAGAGCATGGATTTGTGAAAAAAAAATTAAAAGATCAATGGTCGCGATATGTCATTTACTTATCATATGATAAACAAGCAGGGTTATTGCGTATAATTCATTGGAAAATGTTTCTAACAGGGGATACTGGATTGTATGACATTAATATTGGGGTCAATGCAATGTCCTATTTTTATACCCCCTTTAGTGAACCAGAATTTTTAGAAGTTCCTTTAAGGATTTCCAATTCCCATAATTTAAAACAAGATAACCAAAGACAAAATGACTTAGCATTCCATTATTTTCGAGATAATCCTGAACTCACAACTTTGGGGTTACAAGTTACATTTGAAATAATGATGGAGTATCAACAGTATTTACTCGCCAACTCTATTTCTCAGTACATAGAAGCGTCTAAGGATGTCTTTTATGACGGGTACTACTATTTGAGTGATTTCGCCTTCTATGACGCCATCATGATGAACAATATCACAGAAGCGATACAGATCAATGACTGTAAGATAAGTAGATTAAAAGAAGATATAGAATCAAGACAACGAGACATCATGGACTCCCGACACATCATGGACTCCCTACAGAAGGTGTATGAGGAAGGTTACTTAAAGAGTATCGATCGTTATCAAAAAGAGATACTTGAAAAAACTCAGATAAAAGAACAATTACTTCGAGGAGAGTATAGTTTTTTTCAACGCGAAGTTCAAATGAGTCGAGAAAGATACTTAAAATGGATTGATGAAGTTTTTAAACCAAATAAATCGAGAAAATGATGAAGTCTAGTTTATCCCCTTTATTGCTTCCCACTAGGTTTGTATTACACCTTCTAATGGCAATAGGCTCCGAAGAACCTTACAGTAGCCCATTACGGCCTAAAACGTTAGCATATCAACAAAGAATTATTCATGCAATGGTATATCATACTGATGGTTCACTGTTTTTGGTCAGGTAATAGGAGGGAAGAAATATATGAAAAAAATATTAGTCATACTGATGTTAATCACATGTACATTTGCGATGCAAGGGTGCTTCATTC
>CAZABW010000118.1:0-3223 GCA_964483655.1 uncultured Candidatus Izemoplasmatales bacterium | reverse complement strand
GACCAAGACATAGAAGTAGGAACCAACATTCGGGACTGTGTCTTGTCCACAAACAACTTTTGCCCGATAAAACCCTGTTCGAGTTGAGAAGGAGTGTAAAACTTGCTTTTGGGTGCAAAGTAAGAAGTGCTAACTGTCTTGCCCGAATACAGATTTTGGTAAGTTACTGAGATCTGACCTGTTTTAAGGTCTTGACCAATAATCTCTCGCACGTTACCATAATCTGTGAAAGATACAACTCTGCCAGGTTTAGATGCTGAAGGCTTCGCATATTCTGCTACATATCCAGTAGTCATAGATTGAGATTTTCCACCAATATTAGTTTCGGTAGTAGTCATTCCGTATTTATAATTAGAAGGAATGGTAGTGCCAGTAGCTTTTTGGAACTCTGATTTAGCGAGGCCTTGCTTAATCCCTCGAGATAACGCACCCATACGTGTAATATCAAACCCAGTATTAACAACAACTCTTCCAGCCTCTAAATAATCTTTATTTTTTAATGCAGATCCAAATGACTCTGCTTGTTGAGCACCATAACCTAACAATGCAGTGCCACCAAAAAAACCGAAAGAAAACTTTCCAACAGGTGTCTTTAATAATGAAGATACTGTTGATGTTGAACCAACCTTAGTACCGACTGTTGCTAAAACTCCTCTCCCAATACCAGTTACACTCGCAACAGATAACGCTGATCCAAAACCATAAGCTAAGATTCTATCTGACTTTTGCGGATCTAAACGCATGTCATTTTCAGTGTAAGCGTATAAGTCTGGCCTGGATCCAAATCTAAAACCCGTTGCAAAATCCCCTGCATAAGTTCTCAACCTTGCAAATTTAACAGGTTGATAGGGTTCAACTACATTCCCACTCATCTTATTTTCTTGCTGTGGACTCTTTTCCAGTCGAACGTATCTTTCCCCTTGCATAGTACTGACTGGAGTATAACCCATCTGTTCTATTCCTTTAGTACCTATTTGTTGTGTAAATCTCTCCGCAGGGGACATAGAAGGAGTGCCTGCAAAATAAGTGCCTTGACCTGAACTGTCAAGTCCTGAATATCCTGTTGAAGCAGTTCTTTGAATGAAGGTCTTCGCTTCCTCATCATAATATTCGGTTCTGTTAGTATCTCTCGAAATGGCTGGTTTAATCATTCCTGAAGCGATTTGCTCTTGTCTTGCCTTACTCCAAGAATCAGGCTTACTTGGAATTGCTAATCTTGACTGTCGATATCTATCTGGTGGTTTTGTCCTTTGATCTTGTGAAGATGAAGCAGACTGTGCTTGAGAATTAGACTCGACAACATTCTCGGGAGTAGATGACACAGTCTGCTTCGAGGTGGTTTGCTGATTGCTTGAAGATGAACTTCGTTTGGAAGATCTGGAAGACGTACCTGTAACAGTCCTCGCAATCTCAGGTGAGTGTTGCGTTACTTTAGGAGAAGTTAATTGTGCTAATCTTGCTTCGGTTTGAGAGGCGTAATACTTGCCGTAAGAACTATATCCTGTGGAGTAGTTTGGAATTGTAGCGATGATGTAACACCCCTACCATTCCTAAGAAAGTTATTCATATTAAAGTAATTCTATGTTTATAATTAGTTTAACAAAGATAATAAAATTATTTAAATGTTTCCTTACGTGAGTCTTACGATTTTGTACCTTTGGCGTACACAAACTACTTTTTTGAGAGCATATCTTTCTCATGGTGCGTTCAGTTTTTTATTAAACAATGCTATTTTTAATGGAGTATATGTTCTTTCAATATTTTCTAAATGATTGTTTAACCATTTCATTATAGTTTTTTCTGAAATGTCATCTACTTCAACACCCATATTTTTTAATTCTTTAATATAATCCAAATATATTATTGTGTATAAACTATCTTCATTATATTTATCAGTCATTCTTTACCCTCACAGATAAGTAAATAATGTTTTATAGCTCTTGGAATAATATCTACACATTCATCAGGTAAAACACAACAATCTTCTTCTTCAAGCAATAAAATTACTTTTTTCAAAACTTCTTTTTTAAGTTGTTTATGTGCCATTAATAATCACCATTATAAATGAAATAAAACAAAGTACACAAATAATAAAAAAGTTTAAAGAAAAATTATATTTTATTATATTATATATTATTATGCCAATTAAAGATATAAAAAAAATACTCCACATAATAAGATAACTTTCTGTAATACTTTTTATATCATCTTCTATGTATGTTCTTTGATGATTCATTTTTTAAAACTATTTTCAATACTACAAAATAATAAAAAAGCTGGGATATTAAAAGCAAAGTAAATAAGCCATAAATAACTTTTAAAGGTATATTTTGTTGGTAATAACAAGTTAACCTTAACACCATAAGTAATATGGTTAAGATATTGAGTTATTATTTTTAACATGAGATGCACATCTATAACAACAAATTTCGTTATTAATTTTGTAATAAGCTTCTGTTACAAGTTCTTTTAGACAGTAATAGCAATTCATTTTTTTATAATTCTTATTTTAGTATATCTTCCAGTAACTACTCCTTGTGATTTTGCAAAGTCTTCTGCTTCTTTTTTTGTATTGTACCATACTGTACTAATCCAGCTATCTCTATTTGTTTTTTTATATACTCCTCTTGGTCTATATTGTGCCATTTTTTATTTCTCCTTTATCACATTATCACATTTTGTGATATGTTTTTGAAATGGTTTATTAGAACTGAAAACTAAACCGCATTTACAATAAAATCTCTCGTTAGTATCTGATTTGTAAGCGTTTAATATTTTAAAATATTCTGTAATAGTGTCACTCATACTCCAAGCACCGCCACCTATAATAGATTCAAAATGATGTTTATCTTCAATTATTCTATCATATACTTCTTTCGTTACACTTATTTTTTTAAATTGTGTTTGATTTCTCATTATACTACTTTTAAAGTATCAACTACTATATAAATGTTTCTATAATTAAATATAGACTCACCCACTGAAAGATTTATTTAGTTTTTGTGTTGTTTGTGCTATTTGTGTTATTATTACTTTAACTTTGTACCAAAAAAATATATTCCCAATCCGCAAAGCATTGAATATAAAGCACCTGCAATTATGTAAGTTTCATCAGGAATCAACGGTGTTGCAAAAATCGCAAACCCAAGCCCTAAAAATATTACGATGGCAATTACACCTGTCAAGAATAATATTACGTGCTTGTTACTCCAATCTTTGAAAT
>CAZABW010000117.1:0-3232 GCA_964483655.1 uncultured Candidatus Izemoplasmatales bacterium | reverse complement strand
GATATTGCTGGAAATGAAAACTCTACTGAAGTAAGAACTATAAGTTTAGATACAACAAATCCGAATGCGACTTTGAGTTATCCTGCGAATAATAGTTATATAAGTGGTTTGATGGAAGTTTTAAACTGGAGTAATTACATTAATTTTTCTGCTGTTCCAAGTTTAGAAAGTGTCAAGTTTGATAACGGAACAAGTGGAAATGTAAGTTTGTATGATGATTCTTTAGTTTTAATGATGAATTTTGATAATGTTTCTGCTTTGGGAGAGAATGCGACGAGAGTTGTTGATGTTTCTGGAAATGGGAATAATGGGACAATAATAGGAGCTGTTGTTAATACAACTGACTGCAAGTTTGGGAATTGTTTTACATTCGATGGTAGTAATGATAAAATTGAAATTCCAGATCCTTCAGAATCTTTGAGTAGTGCATTTACTGTAATTGGATGGGTTAAGTTCGGTGCTGGGTGCAGTGGTGCTTATTGCCCAATAGTGGAAAAGAATGGAGTTAATCCTAATATGCCTGCACCTTTTGATTTAAGATGTGACAGGGGAGCATTTCCTAAAGATGCATTTTTCTTATATGGAAACAGCGACACTTTTGTCGAACTATCAAAAACAGATGCTTTTGCTCAAGATACATGGTATCATGTAGCAATATCTGTAGATAAGATAAACGGCGGGAAACTATATATCGATGGAGTTCAAGAAGATAGTAGTATATCCACTACTTTTGATGATGCAGATCAAAAAATAATTTTCGCTCAACGCCTTGATAATCTTGATTTTGCCGATATAGATCTCGACGAAGTCCGTATCTATAATCGTTCTCTATCAGCAGATGAAATCCAACAACTATACAAATCAAATTTGAATAAATTCAATGAAACTGATTGGGGATTTTACACTAGTGAAGATGAAGGAACTTTATGTTATTCTAATGGGACAGAGGTTTGTGAAAGTATGTACTCAACAGTATACACGACTTCTCCTAGTGTAAATCTTTCTGCGAACTTAACAGATAATCTTGGAATAAAAAATGCGACTCTGTATCTTTATAATTCCTCAGGAGATTTATTAAACTCCACTTTTGTAGATTACCTTGCAGGTGTTACAACTTCAGTAATAAGTAATCTTCAAACATTTGTTGATGGAGCGTATACTTGGTTCGTAAGTTTATTTGATTGGGCGGGGAATATGTTCACAACACAGAATAGTACATTAACAATTGATACTACTTACCCTTTGATAGAATTCTCTGATTCAAATCCTTCAAATGGTTCTGGACTCGCGACTAGTTGGACATTAAATGTTTCAATTACAGAAACAAATATTGCGAATACTACTCTTTTCTTTAATGGAACGAATAGATATTATGATATTCTTTTGAACTCTTCTAATTTTGAAGGAAGCGATGGAGTTTATTCCTTTGTTGTGGATATGCCACAACCTTCAAGTTCCGAGGAGATTTGGTATAATGTGAGTATTATGGATAAAGCAGGAAATTCTAATTATACTGAAACAAGGATGGTTACGGGAAATAGTCCTCCCTCTATTGTTTCGATAACACAAACTCCCTTAACAAATGCATCCCTTGATCCTGAAACAAATGTAACTATAACATTCATTTTGAAGGATGACCAATCCAATTTCGAATCTGCCTATTTTGAATGGAAAAATTCAACTCAGAGCTGGGCAGAAGCAAATCGAACTTTTGTGCAAAATATAACAATGAATTTAACACATCACAACTTTACTCATAATTTTATTACCCCTACTTATGAGGATACAATCTCTTGGAGGATTTGGACGAATGATACAGCAGGGGCAGAAGCGAATTTGACAGAATACAATATCAGTAATTATTGGGATTGTACTTGGAGTATCTCAACGAATGATTTAGGGAGTACGGGAGGGTTTAATCAAGATTTAGAATTGGGAACTATTGTGGTAAATAATACGGGGGATGTTAATTATACAAATGGGAGTTGTATAATTGGATTTGGGTTTAGTTATGAGGAGAGTGCATCTAGTCCTTATCCTGACTTTAGTATAGACTATTTGGTTGCTTCTTATGTGGATGATGATTCTGATGTTCAGGGATTCAATTTAAATGATACAGTTGTTTCTAGTTTTACAATGAGTGTTCCTGCCGGGGAAGTTTCTAGTTTTGTTGTAAAAGCGGGTTTCCCAGAAATATCTACTGGTGAAACATTGGATGAACAGGCAGAGTTTAATATAACCTCAAATATAACCGATACAGAATATGGCAGGGATACTGAGACAATTACTGCAAATGTAGTTGTCACACCAGGTGCTTATTTAAAAACGAATATAGAATTGCCTTCCTCGAATCCGACTTTAGTAGATTTAACTCTTGGTAGTACTAATCTAAGTGCCTATATAAAAAATGTTGTAAATTATTCTGCTACAGGAAATGAGAATCATACAGCATATAATGTTTCATTTAATTGGACCTTGCCGTCGGATGTTTCTGGTTTGATTACGGGAGAAAGTGTTCTCAATTTGACAAATTTATCAAATTCTTCAAATCAATATTTAAATTTAACAATGGTTTTGACTGAGACTAATATCATTGGCTTAAGCCCAGGTTTGAATCAATTATTTGTTTATGGATATGGCTATGAAAATTCAACTGGCGAATTAGTTTTGATAAATCATTCTTCCGGGAATATTATTTCGGATTCTGTTAATATTTCATTCCAGTGTTATACGCCCTCGGATGGATATTGTGTTACAGCTTGTGGTTATTTATTGGATGAAGATTGTTCTGCCCCTTCAACAGATACAGGCTCAACAGGTTCCTCTGGGGGAGGTGGTGGAGGCGGTGGTGGAGGAGGAAAGCAAGAAGTTTCTGAAGCACAATTTGAACTAATCTCGGGAGAAGAATCAGAGTTCCAGTTACCAATCAAGAATAAATATCCAGAATCTTTGGTAGACCTAAAAGTTTCAGTTTCGGGGATAAACTCTGAATTCATTTCAATTTATCCAGAAACAATCTCTGAGATAAAAGGATATTCAGAGAAGAATGTAACTGTGAAAATAACTGCTCCTGCATACTTTAGAGAAGGAAATTACTCATTAAGATTCAAGATTGAAGGTTCAGTGAAAACAAATACAACAAAGTCTCCTTACTCTGAGTCTAAGCTAGTTACTTTATATATCTTAGATGTTTCTAGAGAAGATGCTTCTGAGATGCTCGAATCTGCTCTAG
>CAZABW010000116.1:0-3279 GCA_964483655.1 uncultured Candidatus Izemoplasmatales bacterium | reverse complement strand
ATCCGTTACTTAGATCCACCACTACATGAATTCTTACCAACCACAGAAGAAGATATTCGTGAATTAGCTGTAGAAATGGGCTTATCGTTTGAAGAATTAAACGCAACTGTTCATTCCTTACACGAATCCAACCCCATGTTAGGACACCGTGGTGTTCGGTTAACGATTACTTATCCAGAAATCGCTGTGATGCAAACCAGAGCAGTCATTGAAGCTGCGATTGATGTAAACAAACGCGGTGGTACCGTTATTCCTGAAATCATGATTCCTCTTGTAGGGGACGTTCGCGAGTTAAAAATGATTAAAGATATCGTTGTTAAAACAGCAGATGACATTATTAAAGCCGCTGGCGTGAAGTTAGAATACCTTGTAGGTACGATGATTGAAGTGCCTCGCGCTGCTTTATTGGCCGATGATATTGCCAAAGAAGCGGAATTCTTCAGTTTCGGAACCAACGACTTAACCCAAATGACCTTTGGATTCAGCCGGGATGACGCTGGTAAATTCTTAGCTGATTACTATCAAAAGAGAGTCTTTGAATCCGATCCGTTCCAACACGTGGATACGCAAGGCGTTGGAAAACTCATGAAAATGGCTGTTGAACTAGGAAAAACCGTTCGTCCGAATATCAAACTTGGTATTTGTGGAGAACATGGTGGGGACCCCATTAGTGTTGAATTCTGCCATGCTATCGGATTAAACTATGTTTCATGCTCACCGTTCCGTGTTCCCATTGCACGCTTAGCTGCGGCACACGCGAACATCAAGAATCCTCGCAAATAATTAGAAAAGACCATCGTAAGGTGGTCTTTTTTCTTTGGTCAAGTGGCTTGACACACGTTCCATGATTGTTTATAATGAGGTTGTGAAGTACTTAAGTAGTTGGAAGTCACTCAAGCCAAGCACATTGTTTTTAAGGGAGTTAAGGCAATACCGGTGTTGAAAGCCTACATATTAGTAGGAATCCTAATGGTCTTGCAAGAGACACCCACTTATTGGGGTAGATGTTTGTCTGCTCGAGTGATTTCCAAGTGCTTAGGTATTTTTTCGTTACACCGATTCTCGAAACGACAAAATATGGTATAATAAGGGCAATAATCAAGAGAAAAAGGAGAACAACATGTCGGAATTATTAAAACAGTTAACTTCATTAAAAGGGATTCCAGGAAATGAAAAACAAGTCCGTCTTTTTTTTGAAGAACAAGTGAAAGAATACGGGGAAATAACCCATGATCAACTCGGCAGTGCCATCGTCGAAAAAGTCGGTTTACCAGATGGACCACGAATTATGGTTGCGGGTCATATGGATGAAATCGGATTTATCGTAACCGAAATTACCAAAGATGGCTATGTTAAATTTATCCCCAATGGGGGTTGGTGGGGACATGTTGTCTTGAGCCAACAATTCACTATTACAACCCGTGCAAAGGGGGAAGTTCATGCCGTAGTTGGATCGAAACCCCCCCATATTTTAGGAGCGGAAGAGCGCAATAAAGTCGTTGATTTAAAAGATATGTATTTAGATTTAGGAGTCGCCAATAAAGAAGAAGCCTTGGCGCTTGGCGTTCAAGTTGGCGATATGGTCACGCCCTTCATCGATTTTCGTCGCATGGGGAACTCGAAATATCTATTAGCGAAAGCCTTTGATGATCGAATTGGTGTCGCCTTAATTATTGATGTCTTAAAACAATTAAAAGATGTTCCCCACCCCAATCGTTTCTTTGGAGCAGCGACCGTTCAAGAAGAAGTCGGTCTTCGCGGAGCAGGAACAGCCGCGTATAAGATTTCGCCAGATATTGGTATTGCCTTAGACGTTACCATTGCTCATGACTATCCTGGCGGTTCAAAAGAAACCGAAATGGGCAAAGGCCCTTGTCTGATGGTGATGGATTCTTCGATGGTTGGTCATACCGGCTTACGAGAGTATACGGTTGCTCTTTGTGAGGAATTAAAGATTCCATATCAGTTAAGTTATCTACGTCAAGGCGGAACCGATGCTGGGAAAATCCATGTGAATCAAAGTGGAGCTCCTTCGATAGCGATTTGTATAGCAAGTCGTTATATTCATTCTCATACATCGATGATTCATCAAGATGATTATGATAACGCGGTAAAAATTGTTTTAGAGTTAGTGAAACGGTTAGACCGGAATACGGTTAATCAAATCACCTACGAATAATCATGCGCGTTGTCAGTGGGGTGTATCGTTCTTTGCGAATCCAAAGTGTTCCGGGTGAGCAAACACGACCGACAACGGATAAAAATAAAGAAATGATGTTCAATTTACTCGGTCAATATTTCGATGGCGGGAGAGCCCTTGATTTGTTCGCTGGGTCTGGCGCGCTTGGAATTGAAGCGTTGTCACGAGGAATGGATCATTGCATCTTTGTCGATCTCCATCCCTTAGCAATTCGAACCATACAAGCAAACTGCCAATCTCTAGCCCTTGCTTCGCATCAATATGAGATTGTGAAATCGGATGCCCTTCTCTTTTTAAGACAAACACAACATGTCTATGATTTGGTGCTGATTGATCCCCCATACCATGACTCTTATTACCCTAAACTCATTCAACTGCTCGAAGAAAAACAACTGGTTTCTAGGGGAGGGCTTTTGTTAATCGAAAGTTTAAAAGCAGAAGTGCTTCCGAAAACAATCGGTTCTCTCAAACAAATCAAAGAACGCATGACCGGTATTACAAAACTAACGATTTATCAATCGGAGGTCGACTTATGAAAATTGGTTATTATCCAGGAACCTTTGATCCCATTACGTTTGGACACCTAGATATTATTGAACGGGGAGCGAAGTTGTTTGACAAATTATATGTCTCCATCTCTAACAATCCGAATAAAAAAACCCTTTTTGATGTTCAAGAACGACTTGAGTTAGTCAAAGAAGTCTGTAAAAATATCCCCAACGTGGAAGTGTTAAGTTCTTCTATCTTAACTGTGGAACATTGCAAGATGTTAGGCGCAAGTCATATCTTACGCGGATTGCGCGCAGTCACCGATTATGATTATGAGTTTCAAATTACTAATTTTAATCGTCGTTTATCACAAGAAATCGATACTGTCTTTCTTATGACAGAAGGACAAAACTCGTATCTTTCTTCCAGTTCTGTTCGGGAACTTGCCATGTTTGGCGGGGATATTTCTCCTTTTGTCCCACCACCGGTGGTACTCGCGGTTTCTCGAAAATTCGTAAAAAAATAGCACGCTGCTCAGCGTGCCTTTTTTATTCTCTAGGAAATTGTAAATGCACATCAATCCAAGATAC
>CAZABW010000115.1:0-3296 GCA_964483655.1 uncultured Candidatus Izemoplasmatales bacterium | reverse complement strand
GGATATTCAAACCAGAAGTTCACTGGCTTAAAATTCGAAAACTCACGTAAGCTACTCTCTAGTCGCCAGGCTGTTGCCGTTTGAACATCAGCATACTGAGCCATAAACTCATCAGTGGTTTCAAGTTGAATCATATCAAGCTGTGCATCTGGATCACGAGCAAAAACACCAGATCCTGAAGCTCTGTCCATCGCCTTTTTGAAACCTTGAGCTCCTTTGGAATGGTGATGGCTATAAATCGCTGAAACACCTGCTTCTTTACATATCTTGTCGAATTGGTTACTAAAAGCACCCATCTGAGAAGCATTATTTTCATCACCTGTAATGACTTTATAGATAGGGTCTATGATGACTGCATCGAAGCCTTGATTCTTGATTCTTCTTACTAGGATGGGTACGAGTTTATCAAGTGGCATCGCTTCACCCCTAAGGTTCCAAATGGCAATATCATGGCTATGTTTAGGTTTTAGTTTCATGGCCTTATAGATTTCGATAAAACGATTGATAAAGCTTGGTCGATCAATTTCAAGATTAATATAGAGTACTTTGGACTTTTTACACTGAAAACCAAGCCATTTTATACCCTCAGATAGAGCAACTGCTAATTCCATCAACAGGAAACTTTTACCCGCTTTAGATGAACCTGATATGAGCATTTTATGCCCCACCCGTACGATGCCTTTTATCAGTTCAGGCGGAACCGCTGGCGGATTTGCTAAAGGAACATCCATAAATTCAAAACTCGGTAATTGATCATTAATCCCTTCAGTGAAATCAACCCATTCATTCCAGTTGAGTCGTCCAATATTTGTATCAACTAAGGTTTGGAGTACTCCATTTCTTGTGACACCTGGCATTCTTGAAAGTCTTGAAGGATTTCGATTTGCTGTATCGATTTTCAGCCCCTTTTTCTCAAGAAAACCATACAAGTATTCCACTCGTTTTCGATATTCTTCGTAATTTGATGCATCTACCTTAACAATCGCATGAAGACTTTTACCCGCACTATGAACTAAGCAAGCGATGGGTAACTCGTACTTACGATAGATTGCATCTTGTTCTGAAACAGGAATAGTATCGAACTCGACTAAAGCATAGGTAAATCGTGTGATATTTTCATTCTTAACACCTGAAGCATCGACTGGATTAAATCTTATCCAAGCACCACACTCATCTTTCCAATCCCCCACGACAGCACCAATATCATCAGGATGCTTTTTTAGTAAGTCGATCAACTCCTTAGCTGTGCGATCATACTGTCCTTTACCTGGTTTCCATTTGCCTTCACTGTCTTTCCAAACATCGTTTGTTACATAGCCAACATATTCATCATCTTTGAATAGAGTTTCAAGATAAGTGATGAGTTGTTCAGTTGGTTTCTTTTCAGATTTTGGATCATAAATCATACCATCACCATCGTATTCAATAATATCGTCCCATTCCAAAAACCCACCACGAGGTTCCCAACCAGAATCTTTGGCTATTTTAATAATGGTTCCACCAGCAGTGGGATTAGAGGAGCCGTTAAAGCTCCTCCATTTCCTTTCACACTCACCGGTTTTATAGCGTGAATCGTTTTTACTCCACTCATCCCATACTGAAACGTCATATCCTTCAGCTTTCAATGCCATACCGATAATCAGCCATTCATCATAGGTTGTGTTTGATACTTCAATGTGTTTTAAAGCTTCTACGATATTGTCCATTTAAATCCTCCTATGGTTGATAGCTCGATGCACTGACACCTCTTGGTAACATCCATCTATTTTCTGCGATGCGAGTAATCATTTTGCTTGCAGCATCAAATGCCCACATACCAACATGAATGAAACCATAGCGTTCCAAGAAACGGATTTGTTTTGGTGTTGCGAGTCCTTCAACTTGTCTGTTCTTAAGTTTTTCAATGAGTAAGCTTGCCAATCCACAGTTCGAAACTGAGTCTGGGTAGATACCATGTCTTTCTAGGTATTCAAGTTGTCTTGTTGTTGCAGGTGCCATTTCCCAAGCGAATGAAGGCTCATAATTTGCCAAGTCTTCAGCAGCAATAGAAAATGCATATTGAATTGGATCGACAAGTTTTTGTTGCTTTCTACGCATAGCTGCGAGTTCTCTAGCCAGAGCATCTTCACGTTCCTTGATAGCATCGTTTTCTGCTTCCAGTTCAGCGGAGAGTAAATCAATACCACTTTCTCTATCCATCATCTTCTGGTCAATGCGTTTAGCAAGGTCAGCATCTTTGGATATGAGAGCTGATGGTCTACACAAATCGTGACGTTCAGTCATCCATAGGAAATCTAGCAAGAGGAGTTCCTTCTTGTTCGGTGCAAGTCGCATACCACGACCGACCATTTGTTGATAAAGGCTTCTGACTTTGGTCGGTCTTAACACAATAATGCAATCCACCGCTGGGCAATCCCAACCTTCAGTAAGGAGCATGGAATTACACAACACATCGTATTCACCAGCTTCAAAGTCTGCCAGGATTTCATCTCTGTCTTTGCTATTGCCGTTGACTTCAGCTGCCTTAATTCCATGTAAATTGAGCAGTTCGCAGAACCTTTGAGATGTCTTAACTAACGGTAAGAAAACGACCGTTTTTCGACCTTTACAGTACTTCAGCATCTCAAGTGCGATTTGATTTAAGTAGGGCTCTAATGCTGAACCAATTTCACCCACAGCGTAGTCACCATTCGATACTGTTACGCTATGGATATCCAGTTCGAGTGGTATCATCTGTGCTTTTACAGGGCAGAGATAACCCTCTCTTATGGCTTGATGAAGGGAATATTCATAGGCTTTCGAATCGAAGAATTTCCCTAAACTTTTCTGATCGGAGCGATCAGGAGTTGCAGTAACACCGAGTATATTGGCACCATCAAAATGGGTAAGGATACGTTGATAGGTATCGCTCATGGTATGATGGGCTTCATCGACAACGATTGTCTTGAAATAGTCTTTAGAAAAACTAGTGAGTCGTTTCTCTTGCGATAAAGTCTGAACAGATGCAACCGTTACTTTTTTCTTTGAACCAATGGAGCTGGACTCAGCCTTTTCCAAAGCTGAATCCAATCCACTAGTCTCCATTAACTTGACAGATGCTTGATCGAGCAATTCACCACGATGTGCTAGGATGAGGGCTTTACTACCATCTTGAGTCTCTTCTTCAACAACCTTTGAGAATACAACTGTCTTTCCGGTTCCTGTAGGGAGAACTAATAGCGTCTTTTGCCTGCCATCTTTCCACTCATTTCTAATTGCTTGAACAGCTTCGTTTTGATAAGGTCTTAGTTCCATGA
>CAZABW010000114.1:1545-3376 GCA_964483655.1 uncultured Candidatus Izemoplasmatales bacterium | reverse complement strand
TCCAAAGACTGCACTTCAGTCATCATTTTTATGGGGACTTGGCGGTCAATTCTTTGGGTTACTTGCATTTGATTCAAAACGATATCCCCGTTCTTTTGAACAGCAGAATAGTCAAATCCATTCGGTTCTTTCGTTTGAAACTCCTGCAAAATGAGTTTGACCTGATTAAACTGAGCAATGGTGGGGTCGATGGATGTTGTACTGGTCGTCGTTGTTTGGGTTGTGCTAAAACAAGCACTTAAGCTGAGACTAATGAATAATATCAAAACCCAAGTTAACACACGTTTCATTGTTCATCACGTCTCCTTTCGGGGAGGTAAACAAGAGGGTAGTTTTGTAAAGTAGGCAAGGTAGGAAGCGTTTGTCCTACTAAGGTTTTAGCATAGATAAATTGTTGATTCCACAGTTCAATCAATTGATTATACGCATTCACCCATTCTGTGTACTTGGCATACAGAGCATCATACTCACTAGGATGAACCTCTTCTAAAGCATGGTATAGTGCTTGGATTTTCGAATAATTCGCATAGATTTGCATTCCAGAACCCATCGTCATCGACAACAACTCAGACACATCCTTAGCGGTTTTGACAGAGAACGTTAGAATATTACTTGCCAGTTCATTATCTGTTTCCACCAGGTACAAACTGATGGTATACGTTGTCATTTCATCGAGTGCTGAAATCGTACTCCCTTCTTGATAGGTTAACCCATTCATCGATGTGGCGATGATGCGACCATCAATAGCAGAAGTAATCTTAATTTGATGAGCCATTCCATCGAAAGTGAATTGATCTTCGGTGATGATGGTTGCTCGTTTCGCAATTGTTAACATGGCTGATAGTTCTAAGGTTTGGTAATTTGGATGGGTTAAACGGGCAATGATGGGATAACTTCCTGCCTGAGAAGCTTGGTTTTGACCGATGTATTCAATGGTTAACTGTTCTCCATAAGGTGCTAGTAAACTCGAGACAGTTAATGATTTTGCAGTTCCATCATAGATGAATTCATCTGAATCAAAGGTAATACCAGTAATCAATGCCCGGCTAATCGTTAGTGTAGCGATCTTGTTTTGAGGAACTTCATAGCCTTCTTCACAGATGAATTTGGCTACCGCGACAATACTTCCGACTTCTGTTAACTCATTATTGGCGTATTCAATCCCAATCACTCCTGGAGGAAGCGTTCCCGAAAGGGTCATGGTCTTTTTCAAGCCATCATACACATAAGTTTGGTTTTCAAACTGGAGTTGGGATACATCAACGGGAATTCCTTTCACTTGGTAGACTCCTGCAACCAACGTGATTTGATAATTAGGGTGACTTGCAATCGGAAGAATCGGATAGGAACCAATTGCGTTTTGAATCGAAGCACTTAGTTCAACTTCGATGACATCATCATAGATATCACCGATGATTTGATAAGTAAGCGGTTGAACTGGATTACCAAATTGACTCCACAAAGAATCTGCTTGAATCGTAATCGATTTTTTAGTAATGGTAAGGGTTGCTTGTAAAACCAAATCTTCATAATCAGGATGCGAAATCGTGATGGTATAAGGGTATTCGCCAACATCTTTTGGGAAGACACTGGGTTCGAAGTGTGCCGTTGCGCCTTCGGGAAGATTTTGCACATTTAGGGTTTGAATTTGCCCGTTATACGGCACAGATTTCGATTGGACAAACACAGTATTGTTGGATTGATAGATTGCTTGAATGACCACATCGGCGTAAGCGGTCGTAACCGTTTTATCCCATCCCATAAAGGTTTGACCAAAAATGAGAGGTGGACTTGGTGGAGTAATTGGCGAATGTTCCGGAACATAATACTC
>CAZABW010000114.1:0-1445 GCA_964483655.1 uncultured Candidatus Izemoplasmatales bacterium | reverse complement strand
ACAACCATACCCTCTTTGGTGTTTTCTGAGTCAAAAGTGATGACTTCCACAATCGTTCCTCTTGATGGATTGTAGGTAATAACGAAATCTCCGGCGGCGATATTGGAGTTCGCTTCAATCATGACATCAAGCTCAAACGCTACGCCCCTTGGACCTGTATAAGAAGAAAGATAGATTTTGGGGGCAGCAACAGATCGTGGATACGAATATACCGAAACAGAGGAACTCAACGATTCCATCGTTTTTAAATGAACATCATAAACCGACTTTGGCGAAACAATGAAATCACTTCGAACACCATTCGAATGACTGATGACCTTGAATCGAACAGTTAGGATGGGGTTTCCCTCTTGTAATGCAAGGAGAGAGGCATAACTAAAATGAATCAGTCCAGGGTATTGAACGGATAGGACATGTAACGATTCAGAATGATTCCAGCTGTTCGATAAAGTATAATCAACAAACTCAAAAAGATGTGAGGGGTAGATGATTTCAAAACTTCCGGCGGCGAAATCTTTTAAATCTTCCGATTTGAGATACAGTTCTACAATATCATCTTGATAGAAAGCAGTTCTGTTCACTTGGGAATAAAAAACCACCTGTTTCACTCCCTCTACCTTATTTAAAATAGATATTGAACCAGCAATTCCGTGAACACTGACCTCTTCAAACGAGAGATTCACAACTTCTTCAATCGCAACCGAGATGGGTAGTGTGATAGGAACTTGCTCATCTGGGATAAAGAATTCTAGTCGAAAGAGAAGACCACTTCCTGTCACTCCATCTAAATTGGCGCTCGAAAAATAGAAAACACCCCTTGTAGAGGTGTTTATCGAGACATAAGGATTTGCAAAAAGAGGGCCAATTTCAGAGTTGGTCAAAGATAGAACACTGGGGTCGTACATGATTAAAACGGATAATGCCCCAATTTGATCAAAATCTTTGTAAAACACATCCACAGAGACAAGACTCCCAGAATATCCTTCCACATGGGAAACACGGATTTCGGGAGATGAGACAGTTGATTCTCCCATCTCAGGTGGTGTTGAATGGGGTTGAACTCCACCAAGTAAGCACAAAAACGTCGCAATGCAGACCGCAAAAAATGCTTTCATAAACCCTCCTGCTCATAAAAAGTGTTATTATTGCTACTAATAATAATGGATGAGTTTCATGATGGTAGTCATTCAGTTGTCTAATCAATAGTGAAACGAAAAATTACTTTGAAGTTAAAAGTAAATATATAGATTTTGTTGCTCTTCATTTATGTATTATACCGGAGAAAATAGATTAAACAATAGATTCTTAAAAATTTCTAAAATATTAAGATGTTCAAACGGGTTGATTATTGTTTTGACTAATCAATCCATACCATTAGAACGATTTACGAAGGGCGGGAGTCTAACAAGATACCTCCTTTTCAAAAGAGCCGAATTATGGTATAA
>CAZABW010000113.1:0-3395 GCA_964483655.1 uncultured Candidatus Izemoplasmatales bacterium | reverse complement strand
TCGCCCAAATATAAAAAGTCCACTCCATGATAATCATCAAAACAGCGATACTTCTACGAATCCAAAAATCCCATGTAGGATGTATCTTCTTACGAAAAAAAATGATTAAAGCAATGATTACAACTAAATCTAATAATGCTAGAATATGCATCAAACCAAACCATTCAAAACCAGCAAATTGTTCTGAAAACATGAATTCACCTCATTTCACACATGTTATAACTCTATCACGAGAGGAGGATGATTGACAAGGACTCCGGTGAAAATCTTGGAACTTTCAAAGCCACATCGTGTTTTGTTTGAGCCGAATTGAGGTCGACAATTTCCAAAATCAAATCTTGAATAATTTACAAAAATATAGACGTATTTATTCATTTCCAGTATAATAAAAGTAAATAAACTATGCTTGGTTCGCCCCTATTCCTAGTTTCTTACTTTTGGAGGATACCAATGACACAAATCCGAACTTTGTTCGTACTTCTCTTTCTCTTTGTTCTATCTGGTTGTCATCAAGATCCCATTCGGCTGAAGGGGAAGAATCAGATTGAACTACCGGTTCAATCCGAATTCGTGGAACCCGGTATGACGTTGCCCAAGGGGTACACCTACGAAGTATCAGGTCAGATCTTACATAACATCCTTGGTACTTACACTCTCGAATACACTGTTTTCAATCCCGCTGGTGAAATTGAAACAACGCGTTCTCGGAGCGTAAATGTCATCGACAAACAAGCTCCGCAAGTCACCCTAAAGAAAGATTATGAGTATCGCTTTGGCATCGATACAAGCAAAAACATCGTGGAAGAACTGAAAGACAATTATTACTCCACGTACGATCTCACGATTACCTCGAATATCGAACAAATCAACCCCAACCAGAAATCGGGTAAACACCGAATCACATTTACTATTACTGATCCCTCCGGAAACACCACAAAGGCCTCCACAGTTGTCTGGTTTCAGCCTATAAATCTGCTAGAAATCTGCGAGTATTTATATCAAAACCAAGACATTACCGGTATTCGAGTATCCCGGTGGACGAGATTTGACATTCATTCCTATACCTTCCGCTTTAGTGATACCGAAACCTTTCACTTTTATCAAGATTCTAAAAATAACAACGAAATTACATTCGTTTATTCCAAAACAATCAAGCAATGGTATGGCGATTATGTGTTTCGGATAGAAGGTGCGTATTCCAAGATGAATAAAGTCACGCTGTCGCTTGAACAACCCTTTGATCCCATTTATTCTCGTGATCGAACCCGTGTCCTAAACTATAATATCTTTGATTACCCTCTTAAAACGGATAATGAATGTTATTATTACGATTTTCCTTCCAAAGGTTACGCGAAAGGAATTGCCGAAAACATCATCAACAATCATGTGGTGGATGGAGTAGCTGCACTTAAAACGTTCTTTGAGAACACCTTGAAAGTGATTCCCTATTAACCAATCAAAAAGCCAATGTCGATTTAGAAGGCACATTGGCTTTTTTTGTTTGTTTATGGATTGAAGCGTCTTTGTAATAGCTGATAAAACTCGCCAATATCAGCGCCATCCATTAGTGCATGATGACAGGATACTGTCATAGGAATAAATGTTAGTCCATCCCGAACAACATATTTTCCCCAAGTAACCCGTGGAAATGAGTCAAATTCATTTCCCGGCATGGCGTGTTCCACGGATGTAAAAGGAATCCAGGGGAGAGAACTAATAAAAATCAAATCATCCCGATTGGGTTCATCTTCTAAATCAATGACGGATTTTTCGAGATTTAATAACCGTTTTCCTTCTTCCATGAAGGCACTTCGATGTTCCTGATAAGGAATCGTCACAAAGGAAAAGAGTCCTGCAGAAGTCATCGCTGTGGTAGATGCGTGAACGGTGTCATGAATGACGACTTGGTTTTCCCGTATCCGTAGTTTGAACGCATCCAAGTGATTAATCACAGACATCACTTCATAAAGAAAGGAAAGGAAAAAAGGTTGTTTCGCCTGTTTGATTGTTTCGAGAAAGGAATGAATCTCTAGTTCAAAACTCACCGAAAAGAAGGGTTGTTTATAATCGCGAAACAACCGATAATGTTGGCTTCGTTTCCAAGAATGGATGTCGATTTCTCGAACCATTTATTCTTGGTCTTCTTTCTTTTCCTCTTCAACAATCTCCACTTCTTCTAACTGGGAATGGTCGATTTGTTGAATCGGTTCGACTTCGGTTGGAAGAATCTCTTCTTCTTGTTTGGTGGGATCGTAAATGAAATCATCTACGTTCACAAGCCCTTTGAATTTCCGCTTCGCGAGCATTGCGAGGTGATGATTTTTCCCATTTGCAATCACAAAGGCTAAGTTCTTATCCATCTCTAATTCATCATGAATGACTTCATAATATTCTGCCATCCGATAATGATAGATTAATTTGGTCGAAATATAGCCATCATTCCGATTGAAATGTTTTTCCACCACTTCTTTGAATTGATCACTCAATTGTTCTTTGTTTTTCATGGCATTCAAGATTTCCAAATACGAATTGACGAAGTTTTGATACTTCATGGGAATCCGTGGACGAATACTTTCAATCCGTGAAAGAAACAAATCAAATTGTTCCGTATCATTGAGCTCATAAGCGCTATACGCTTCAAAGACAAAGATTAAAACCTGATAAATCGGATTCATCCGTTTTAAATCCACTTGATTTAAGGTGCGAATCGCTTCTTCATAATTTCCTGAATAATATAAGACCATTCCTAAATACCAACGATAAATCGCTTTTAAGCCATTGGTTGGGGCGTTTTCATAATACTCTTTCGCCATCCGTAAGGCTTCTTCTAAATCCAAATCGTAATCCACTAATAGATTAAACTTGGTGGAGAAGTGTTGTAATGGAGATGTTAACTTATACTTTAAGAAAAGATAAGCAAGCATCATCACAATTAAAAGATATAACCAATCTTGTTCTAGAATATAAATCGCAACTCCCGCTCCAAGGATGACAATCCCCATCACTACGAGCGTAATGATAAACTGTTTTCGATTAAACATCTGTCTAAACCTCTTTTCCTAATAGATATTCTTCTTCGTCTTCATATAAGGCAATATTTAATGTGTCCGCTACATCCATAAAGATATCAATGATACTATAAAACTCTTGGTATAAGTCATGGGAGAGCGCTTTGACTCGTTCATCAACCATGACTCCCAGTAAATCGGGAATGGGTTTTTTCTGTTCCACGATTTCGGATAACTCATCCAGTAAAACATCCAACTCATCCGGAATTGATTCATACCCTTTTTCCGTGAACTCATACCGAATATCTTCGACATAAAGCAAATAATTGACTACGGCTTCATATTCAAAGAATGCGTGAAAGTCATTTTGAAATGCTTTTTCAAGAT
>CAZABW010000112.1:0-3400 GCA_964483655.1 uncultured Candidatus Izemoplasmatales bacterium | reverse complement strand
CAAATCGAGTTATTCGTGGCAGGAGCGATGAGACTGCCATTGGTTTCTGAACCAATCGCAACGGGAATCAAGTGTGCCGCAACCATCACCGCTGAACCTGTTGAAGATCCTAAGGGGTCTAAATCACCATACGGATTCTTCACTTGCCCTTTGCGAGAAGAATACCCAGAAGGCATTCCATCTGTAGACATAAAGTAAGCAAACTCACTTAAATTGGCTTTTCCTAAAATTAAAGCTCCTGCTTCGCGTAGTTTTTTCACTAGAAAAGCATCCTCATTGGCGTATAGATCATCTAACGCTAAACTGCCAGCAGTTGTTCGCATTTTATCGAAGGTGTTGATATTATCTTTTAACACGATTGGGATGCCATGTAAAGGACTCCGAGGACCTGATAATTTCAATTCCAAGTCTAAATGCCTTGCAATCGAAAGCCATTCAGGGTTGATTTCCGCTACGGCATTCAACTTGGGATTGTAATCACGGATACGTTCGATATAGAATCGTGCAAGTTCTTCACACCTAATCTGACCATCATCAAGCATCTGACGTAATTCAACTAAAGAATATTCCATAGTGCCACCTCTTGATAGTATCTTACAAATAGGAGTCACCTTTGTCAAGGTACCCACCGTTTTTAAAAGAAAAAAGCATCCCTCAGGATACTTTCTCCCAAATGACACGAAAGCCTGCATTGCATGTCATGATGATGTAATATACGCCACTACTTGGTACGATAAATCGGAACTCATTTCCAGCCCACTCTGCTTTGGTTGGCGTTACACTGCCATAGTTTTGTGTTGTTAAGAAGATATAACTAACGTTCTGGCGGGTATAACCAGGGAATGTCAATCGATATTCGACACCCTTTTCCAAAATGACTTTAAGGTTTCCACTATGCGTCGAGGTGGTTTTATATTCCACTCCCATTTGGGCATAGGGGTGAATATCCGCAGCGGTTCCAATATCAAAATAATACCCCTCAAACACATCTCCAAACACCGGATTGGAAATATTAGAAAATCGTTGTGTTAACGATAAAACGATTTGGTTTTCATATCGAAAGATTAATTTTTGTTCAATCGAACCTAGATAGTCGTTGTGATAGTAAAATAGTTCTAACTGAAAACTCTCAATTTGTTTTGTTGTGAATCCATACTCAATGAGCATCGCTTCAAACTCACTATCGGTATCAAAAGCAAGTAAAGATCCTGATATTTTATAAACCCCATCACTTTCAAATTGAACGGGTAGGTCCGTGGGAAGTCCATCTAAGGATAAGTCTTCATAGGGATTAACAAGCATGAGAATTTGGGATAAAAAATCGGTCTCATTGGAAAGAAGGATGGTATAACGATCTTGAAAGAATTGATATTTTGAATAACGATCATTTTCATCACGGACGATGTATTCTTGATTCGGTTCCCATGGATTTTGAGGGGGATGATAGCTGACAAGATAACGACCGTTTGCTTTGTCCACCCGATGTATCATGGATTGGGAGGAAGTTATGACTCCACCCGTATATACACTCAAAAGAAGATCATACTGGTAAGTCATGGTGTTTTCTAATAAAAACAAATAATCTTCCACCACTTGAGCCAACACTACTCTCGAATCCGTTGTGGTGGTTGTAGTAGTGCTTCGAGTGGAAGTTGTTGTGCTTTGAGTGGAAGTTGTATTCGAAAGTGTTGTTGTAGTAGTCGTTTGACAAGCTTGAAAAACAACAATTAATAAAACGAATACTGTGAGTAATAAAACACGCTTCATTACGGAATCATCCTCTACTAATTTATGACATCAATTGCGTAAATGATTTGGGATTTTTCAAGAAACTTTCTCCCAAATGACACGGAA
The DNA here is from genome assembly GCA_964483655.1 of uncultured Candidatus Izemoplasmatales bacterium. Classification (GTDB taxonomy): domain Bacteria; phylum Bacillota_I; class Bacilli_A; order Izemoplasmatales; family Hujiaoplasmataceae; genus JAUXXX01. Next base: position 1,546 of record CAZABW010000112.1, on the reverse strand, counting down.
CCCCGCATCACAAATCATGATAATGTAATAGACCCCACTACTGGGTACGATAAATCGGAATTCATCGCCAACCCACTCTTCTTTGGTTGGCGATGCAAGACCATAGTTTTCAGTAGTTAAGAATATATAATCGACACTTTCCCGACTATACCCTGGAAACGTCAATCGATATTCGACTCCCTTTTGCAAAATCACCTTAAGATTTCCACTGTGCGTCGATGGCGTTTTATACTCCACACCCATTTGCGCATAGGGATGAATGTCCGCAGCGGTTCCAATATCAAAATAATACCCTTCAAAGACATCCCCAAACACGGGATTGGAAATATGGGAGAATCGTTGAGCAACCGACAAAACAGAGGTATTTTGATACTTAAAAACAACACGTTGCTCAATCAGTCCTTCAAAATCATTGTGATAGTAATAAAGATCAAAGGTGAATTGATTTCGATCCGCTATCGAGAAACCATATCCGTGAAACATTTCATCAAATTGAGCCTCGTTGAATAGGGATAGAATCGACCCACTCATTTTGTATACACCATCTCCCTGATACTGGATGGGTAAATCGAGAGGGTAGGTTTCTAAATGCAGTTCATCATAAGGGGTTGCCCGAACAAGAAATTGGGTCTGGAAATCCATTTCAGTGGCTAAAACGATTTGATAATGGTCATTGAAGAATTGGTAGTTGGTATAACGACCGTTTTCATCACGAACGAGGTATTCTTTGACGGGATCCCATATGGAGTCAGGGGGAGAGTAGCTAACGAGATAGCGTCCATTTCCTTTATCGACACGATGCGTTGTCCAATGCGTATGTGATACTTTTTCATCTGTAAATACAGTTACGATAAGATCATATTGGTAACTCATCGTATTGTCCAACAAGAAGAGATACTCATCCAAGACTTGAACTAAATCGTCCCTGGAATCCAATGTGGTTGTGGTCGTTGTTGTTCTCGTAGACGTTGTTGTGTAAATCGTAAGGGTTGTTGTTTCTTGTGTTGTTTGACAAGCTTGAAACGAACAAACAAACAAAAACACACTCGCGAGTAATAAAAAACGTTTCATCATTGATATATTCCTTTCTATACCTGTTTATGATACCACAACACGCGATTGTCTTCAAGCAGAAATTTGTCTACGATAACTTCCAATCCCACCTTGTTCTCGATGAAGATTCATCCTTGCCTTCCTCTTTGTTTTCATGATAAGATAGAATCAACCTTTCAAATGGAGGAGTTTACATGGAACAATATGGCATTCAACAGATGACGTTTTTAGGTGGTTTTCACAATCAAATCTATCTCGCAAAACACCAAGAAAAACCAATTATCATTCGGAAAACAACGAAATCCGGAAGGCGAACCCTTCAAGAAATCCAAGCAGAAATCGATCTTCTAAAGACCTTACAACCGCTTGGTTTTACAATCCGTCCTTATGAAATCAACGGCCAATCGATTCTTGTTTTAGCCGATGATGTGTATGTTTTATTTGAACACGTTGCTGGAAAACAATGGTTTGAGTTTGATCACAGCGATGAAAC
>CAZABW010000111.1:0-3435 GCA_964483655.1 uncultured Candidatus Izemoplasmatales bacterium | reverse complement strand
TGAACTAAAAGAAGCCTATGAAAAAGCCAAAGGTTCTGCATAACTTCTATAAGTCGCCTGCATGGCTTGCTGCTCGTGAACTGAAGATAGTATCTGTCAATAGTCTTTGTGAACGTTGTGGAGCTATTGGAATCGAAGTCCATCACAAGGAAAGGCTCACTATTGATAATGTGAATGATTCATCTATCAGCCTTAATCAAGATAACTTGGAACTACTTTGTAGAGAATGTCACAACCAAGAGCATGAACGCTTCAGTAATAAAGTTAGATTCGATAAGGAAGGCAATCTAATAAATCCAGAAAAACCTTATTAAAGTAAACATTGTTTGATATAATGTTTATAAAAGTAGGTGATTGTAATGACACATCCAAGTATAGATTTAAATAGTGCAAAAACATTGATTTTGAGTCAAATCAGTTCTAATGCAACACTTATAATAAATAACAAGTCAAAACTGAAGATGGTTTACAAAGATAATGGTGATGGGACAATCGGTGTTGTAACTAATGAAATTAATAAAGTTACTGCAAAAAAAGATGAAAAAGGTTATGTATATTTTATATTTGATTCAACAAGTAGTATGTGTTTGTATGTTGGGAAATCAAATGACTTGAAGAAACGCTTAAAAGATCATTTAGTAAAACCTTCTACATCGACTAACTCTAAATATGAAGATTTGAAGAATTATGTATTAAGCGGTTCTACCATTGTATATTTTGATTATATTAAGATAGATCCGGTTGAACTCTATGGTGCAGCAGAAGGACAGTTTATATCTTACTTTGAGGAAATTCATTCTACGAATGGAACATTGAAAAAATTCTGGAATATACGACACGACTAACCCCCCATCTATTCATTTCATCTATTGCATGGGTACCGCACAGGGGGGCAATTAAAAAATGGAAGCCAGATTTTTTGGAAATCCATAACTTAAATGTTGATTTTGGGAGGGCTTATGGGAATTGCATTAATCTTTACTACTTTTAGTGGAACATTTCTAGCTGTTTGGGCTGCTTCTCTACTTTGGAAACATCATCCTTCATACAAGTATGGATTCATTCCTGTTCTTTCAATGGTTGTAGTAGGTTTTATTATGATGGGAATATTCTCTCTTTATAGACCAAATAGGTTGTCCTTAGAAACTTATATTCTGATTCTTTATGGATGTTCAATCCTATATTTCATTATTCAACTATACGTTGTTTACAAAATTATTCGGAAACATCGATATTAATTATCGGCATTTGAAGTTAACAATGTGATTGTTAGAACAAATTTGATAGGTTGAATGACTGAGCGACTTCGGTCGCTTTTTACTTGCTATTTTGTCTCTTTAGAGTGATATATATTACTAACCATAGGAGGTAATCAGTATGTACAAAATTGGGGATAAAATTAGAATCATTAGCATGAAGGGTGAAGACCATTACAACGGTCGTGAAGGAATCATCGAATACATAGATGGGCTTGATCAGCTACATGGAACTTGGGGTGGGTTAGCAATCATTCCAGAAGAAGATTTGATTGAAGTCATAAACTCTGAGGTAGTTGAAAGAGTCAACTGAGTGAGGTACTGAAATGTCTAAAATAAAAGATGTGAATATTGAGATTGAGCGACTTCGGTCGCTTTTTTCATCGGTCGATGAGACCAAAACCCAACTAGTCGATAACCTTATTGAGCAGGCTGCGTTTATGAAGGTTGAACTTGGCGTCCTTCAAGAACAGATAAGGAAGTATGGAGCTGTTCAAGTTTCAAGCAAAGGTGCTCAAAGACAAACAGAAGCAGCTAAGTACTACACTAAGCTTATCAACTCGTATGGAACAGTTATCAAGACACTCAATTCAATCATGGGGAAAAACGTAATTGATGGTGATGATGCGTTTGATGAGTTTCTCAAGAAAGCGAATATGGCATGAACTATTTAATAGAGTACTACCAAAAAGTGATGTCCAATGAAATACTAGCTGGAGAGGAATTAAAGAGCACCCTTCGAAAACTGATGGATGATATGGTTAATCCTCGATATGACTTTGATGAAAAGCCAGGAAACATGAGAATCGATTTTATCGAAACCTTCTGCAAGCATACGAAGTCTCCATTCAATGGACAACCCTTCATCTTGGAACTTTGGGAAAAGGCAATCATTCAAACAGCCTATGGGTTTAAGATTGCTGAGACTGGATTAAGACGATTTAATGAGGTCATATTACTTATAGCACGTAAAAATGGAAAGACAACCTTCATCGCAGGGATTGACCTTGCTGAATTTTTTCTTTCTAAAGGTGGAGTAGATATCGTATGTGCTTCAAACACGAGTGAGCAAGCGAACATTCTCTTTGAAGAGATCAATAACATGCGTGAACAGTCCCCTGCTTTATCAAATGAGAAACGAAGCAAAAAGAATATATTCTTCATCTATTCTCCGAAAACCAAGAATAAAATCAAGAAATTATCAGCTCAAAGTAGAAATAAAGATGGTTACAATATTGAAGTTGGTTGTATTGACGAAGTACATGAGATGACAGATTCAAAAGTATATGATGCCATCAAACAAAGCCAGTCAACCAAGAAGGAACCACTAATCTTCATCATCACAACCGAAGGAACCACAGTAGGTGGATTCCTCGATAACAAATTAGACTATGCAAGAAAGATGCTGAAGGGTGAAATCACTGATGAACGTGTACTTCCCTGGTTATATACCCAAGACAACACCCAAGAAATATATGATGACCCTAAGAATTGGGTGAAATCTAATCCCAGTTTAGGTGTGGTAAAACTCTCCTCGTATCTCGAAGATGTGATGAACAAATCAAAAAATGACCACTCAACGAGAGTGACCATGTTATGTAAAGATTTTAATATCAAGCAAGTCGATCAAGGTGCATGGTTGTCTTTTGATGACTTAAACAACGAAGCTAAGTATGAAGTAAATACACTCAAGAACTCTTATGCTATCGGTGGAGTTGATTTATCTTCAACTACCGATTTAACTGCAGCTGTTCTGGTCATTCAGAAAAAGGATGACAACAAGAAGTATGTTTTAGCACATTTCTTTATGCCAAGCGATGTTGTTAAGAAACGGATGGAAGAAGATAACGTCCCATATGATATTTGGATTAAACGAGGGTTAATTACTCTCACCGATGGAAGTCAGAACGATTTTTCATTAGTGACTCAGTGGTTCATGAAGATGATTCAAGAACACCAAATTAGACCTCTTTGGGTAGGGTTTGATCCCTGGAATTCTCAATATTGGATTAAAGAAATGGAAGAGCTAGGATTTAATATGGAGAAAGTTCGACAAGGAGTCTACTCTCTATCAGAACCAATGAAACAACTGGAAGCAGACCTTAAAAATAAGCTGATCAACTATGACAATAATCCGATCTTGAAATGGTGCTTGTCTAACACCCAAGCCAAAGTTGAC
>CAZABW010000110.1:0-3451 GCA_964483655.1 uncultured Candidatus Izemoplasmatales bacterium | reverse complement strand
CCCTGGTATACACACATGATTGAATACAAAAAGAACTGGAACAATAGCAAAGGCTTAGAATACATGCCATTGTTAAGAGAGGCACTAGCTTACATAGAAAATTACAAGGATAAGGTGATGAAGGATGAACTGGGAAAACATACTCAGTCTATTTAGAATGGAAAATTTGGTGTATTGGATTGTAACAATGGTCGTAGTCATCTTGACCACCATCAAGCAATTCAACCGCCAAGAACAGAAGAACAAAACGAATAACGATGAAATCTTGACGAATTTGCAGACAATAGAAAAGCAAAACATAAAGATGCTCAATCTCCTTGAAATGCACTCGCAAGATATTAAATCGTTAAAGAAGGATGTCAATGTCCTAGAACATCGTGTATCGAGATTGGAAGATTCACAAGTCAATATCTATAATCGCTTAGGAGGCAAAGAGAATGACAACACTTGAAATTATTCTACTCATCACTTCCCTATTATTGTTAGCACTGTATGTGACATCAAAAATGGGTAAAGATCAGCCACTTTCTGAGGTGATCAAGGAAGTTAAGAAAGACTTAAAAAACACAGCTGATAACGTTACTGAGTTAGTTATCAAAGCAAAGGATATCGTCTTTGATGCTAGCGTTCAAAAGGCCATCAAAGAGTTTATCTTGATTGTCGAAGAAAAGAATCGGCTCGCAAAAGACAAAGGTGAAGCGTTCCTTTCTGGTGATGATAAGAAACTCGCTGTCGTATCGAGACTGAGTGAGTGGGTAAGTAATATCACAGGTTCAACAGAAAAAGCTGTTGAGTTTGTAGAGACCAACCAGTCAAAGATTGAAGCAATCATCAATGACTACATTTCCTTCAGCAACAAAATGCAAGGAAGAGCGACTCTATCGGAAGCAGAAAAACTCATTCAAGAACAACTTAAGAAATAGCAAGTGACCTCTGGGAATCATCTCCTGGAGGTCTTTTTTGTTGCGAAATTTGAGATCTTTGTTGCAATAAAGAAAATATTATAAAAAATACTATAATAACCCGAACTTTTACACGATTTCTGCGGACTTAGATTTAGGAGGTAATATACATGAGAGCAGAAATCAAAAATCAAATCACACAAATGAATGAACAAGGTATCGGGTACAAAAAGATTGCAAGTGAGCTAAACATATCTATCGGTTCAGTGCGAAATGCACTCAGGGAAAAGGATGAAGGTGCAACCTGTAAATTTTGTGGCAAAAAGTTAAACTTTGTAGAAGGTAAGAAAAGAAAAGTATACTGCAACGATTCTTGCAGATACGATTATTGGAATTCTCAAAAGAAAGGGGGAAAACCAAATGAACATGGACAATTTGAATAGATATGTGAATGGCATCAAAGTTATGGAAACGATGTTTATTAGGAACATCATCGATGAAGAAGATTTCATCAAAGCGGAGACGCATTTAGCCAAAAAACATTGTATCAAACCTAATAGCATTTTTAAGCTTAATGACTTGATAATTGAAGCCAAAAGAGTGATATATAGTAATACAAAAAAGGAGTGATACAGTGAGAACAAGAATCAATAAAATCGATGCTGATGAACAGATACTTAAGTTGCAAAGAGTCTGTGCGTATGCCAGGGTCTCATCAGAAAAAGAAGCCATGCTTCAGTCGCTTTCTAGCCAGGTCAGTCATTACAACAAGATGATAAGCTCAAATCCCAAATGGCAGTTTATAGGTGTGTATGCAGATGAAGGCATCAGTGGGACGAAGGAAGACCGACCCGAATTCAAACGCATGGTGGATGATGCAAAGGCTGGGAAAATCGATTTAATCATTACGAAGTCAATCAGCAGGTTCGGTAGAAATACAGAAACAGTGATTCGAACGATTAGGGAAATGAATGCATTAGGTGTTGATGTCTATTTCGAATCACAAAACTTGCATACTTTATCGACGGATGGTGAGTTTATGCTGACGCTGCTTGCGAGTTTCTACCAAGAAGAGGCAAGATCGGTGAGTGAAAACATGAAGTGGAGAATCAAGAAGGATTTCGAAAAGGGTATTTCATGGGGTGCTAGAGACTTCTACGGATACAAAGTGGTAAATAAGAACTTCATTGTGGTTCCTGAACAAGCGGAAGTGATTCAAAGAATATTCAACCTCTATATAGGCGGTTTAGGAATACTTGCCATTACGAAACAACTCAATCAAGAAGGTATCAAACCGATGCACTCTAAATTATGGAGTTATGGTTCCCTCCTTCAAATCCTAAAGAACAATAGTTATACAGGCGATTTGATTCTTCAAAAAACATACCTTGAGAATCACTTAACAAAGAAGAAGGTTAAGAACAATGGTGAGTTTCATCAGTATCATGTGGAGGACAATCATGAGCCCATCATCAGTAAAGAAACATTCAAAGAAGCTCAGACTATTCGAAATCAAAGAGCAAATCGATTCAAAACGAATGTGAAAAGAACTACAAACGCCTATCCATTCACGAACAAGATTAAATGTGGATGTTGTGGAGGTGGCTATCAACACAAGACGACACCGAAGCACGATTTCTGGATTTGTACGACGTATAACACTCAAGGTAAAGCATTCTGTAGTGAATCAAGACGAATCCCAGAAAAAAGTCTATATGAAACACTGAATGAGTATTTAGGTACAACATCATTTGATGAAAGAAAGTTTAACAAGAAGGTCAATTACATGGTCGCCCAGAAGGACAACAAGATAGAACTTCATTTAATGAATGGTACTGTTGATGAAATCACATGGAAAGAGATATCAAGAAAAGACTCATGGACACCTGAAATGAAAGAGAAAGCAAGACAAAACACAAAGAAAGCAAATGAAAATAGGAGAGTATTAACATGGGAAAAGTTAGAGTCATACCATCAACCATCAATCCACTAACACAGCAAAGTATCCATTCGTCTGAAAGAAGAAAGGTTGCAGCTTATGCTCGTGTTTCAACGGACTCCGATGAGCAGTATAGTTCTTATGAAGCACAGGTTAAGTACTACAAAGATTTCATTCAAGATAGAGTTGACTGGGATTACGTGAACGTCTATGCGGATGAGGGCATATCAGGAACTAGCACCAAACGCAGAGCAAGTTTCAATCTCATGATCAAAGATGCCCTTGAAGGAAAGATTAACCTCATTATTACCAAGTCCATCTCACGCTTCGCAAGAAATACGCTTGATACCATCACTCACATAAGAAAGTTGAAAACTGCAGGTGTTGAGGTCTACTTTGAAAAAGAAAATTTATGGACCTTTGACTCTAAAAGTGAGATGGTGCTGTCGATGCTCGCTGCGATTGCTCAAGAAGAAAGTAGAAGTATTAGTGAGAATGTGAAGATGGGCATCCGTTGGGGTTACAAAGAAGGCAAGGTCAAGATGCCTTATAAGAATTTCTTAGGCTATGACAAGGTAGATGGTAAAATCGTCATCAACAAGAACGAAGC
>CAZABW010000109.1:0-3482 GCA_964483655.1 uncultured Candidatus Izemoplasmatales bacterium | reverse complement strand
ACATACTTGCTCTACTGTCATTTCTTCCGTTATTTCTTTATTTTTTATTTCTATTTTTCCATCTAAACAGATTGGGGCTTGATGTGTTTCTCGCCTTGCTGTAAATGAAATACATTTTATTGATTTATAGGCACAACAAAATGCGTAATAAATAATGTTCCCAGCGTTAATGTTCCAAGCGTTAATATCCCCAGCGTTAATGTTCCTAGCGTTAATATCCCCAGCGTTAATGTTCCTAGCGTTAATATCCCCAGCGTTAATATCCCAAGCCTTAATGTTCCTAGCCTTAATATCCCAAGCGTTAATGTTCCAAGCGTTAATATCCCAAGCCTTAATGTTCCTAGCCTTAATATCCCAATCCCTAGCGTTAATGTTCCCAGCGTTAACAATGATTGATGCTGATATTGATATTGAACATTCAAATTTAACATCACCATTAATTATCAATACTCCGTCTTTAATATCTTTTTCTACTTCTTGTTGTGTTTTGTAGATTTTCATAAGTTTTTAATATTATCAAATAAATGAGCTTTTTGATTAGCACTCAAAAATGTAGTTTTTTCAATTTCATCCAAAATATCCTGCTTAAATTCATCTCTTATTAATTTTTTATATTCCATTTCAAATGCTTTGTCTTCCAAATATTCACGCTTACAGTTGTCGCAAAGGGTTTTGATTTTCATATTATTTATTAAAATATTCATCTAAAGAATGAACATAACCATTCAAGTGAGATAGCCAACCGTGAGTTTCAACACACTTATCATCAATCTTAATCTGACGATTAAGTTCATCAACTATTCTTACAAGTTTGTCATACCAAGATTTATTAATTGTTATCTTGTCTTTCATATTATTTATAAGGGTTAGTTAGATTTTAATTCTTTTACTTTTTCTGGATTTTCATTTCTCCATTTCTCCCAACTATCATCGGTTAATAAGTGATTAACCCAGTCAGGATGCTCTGGCTTATAGGGGAACGGTGATTTTCTTTTAGCACATCTTTTACAAACAAATGCCCCCTCCCTACTTCCGCACCCTGTATTAAAGTCGTGCCACTCCAAATGGTCTTCACAAAAATATCTATCACAACCTAATTCAGAAAAAGGTTCTCCTCCGCAAGCATAGGACATTCCCCTATCTATTTCTTTATTGCATCCTGGATGTTCACAGATAGCAGGAACGCCATATCCTCCAAATCTTTTTCCTATTTGATAAACAGCATATCCCATATTATTATATTCCGTTAACCAAGCTGTGCTTGGGTTGGTTAATGTTTAAAATAATAATTTTCACAGGTTTCTTTTAGCGGGTCACCAATATTTGTTCCGGCTGAACCTTTTATCTCTTCAATTTTGTCTAAGTTTTTCATATTTATTTTTTTTAAGTGAACAAATACTATTTTTTCATTGTGAGTAATTAAAATTATCTCGCTATACTTCAGTAATAATCCTTTTAAATTATAATCTTTTGAACCATAGGCTAATTTTAATCTCCAGCCTTTTTTGGTTTCGGTCGCAACCCAGCACCATTTATTCATAGGTTTTTAATTATTTTTTTAATAAGTTATAAATATGTTGCCTACTAACTCCGTATAAATTTGCTATTTTAATTACAGATATACCACTCTCTTTCAGTCTTCTAATTTTTTTAATTCTCATTTCCTTTATTTTTTCTTTCCAGTTTAAAATATCGTCAACTATTATTTCATTATACTTATCCCAATCGTTCGGTTTTTTAGGCAAATAACTATTGTGGTAGAATAATCTATCTTTTAACCATTCTTCAAAGGTCATATTATTCCCAAAAATAATTATTCAAATTTTTCCAATTTTAACCATTGATTACAACGAATGCATTTATCTTCTCCCGCAAAAGGAGTTCCAATACGACTATGACCAAACAAAAAGCAAAATAATTTTGATAATCTTTTCATAAGTATTTTATTTAATTATTTAAAATTAAGAACATATTTTTTTTCATCTATTTTTTCCCAACTGATAATATATCCATTTTTTATTAAATCGTTTAAATAGTCTTCAATGGTAGTCATAAGTGTTATATTTAATTATTTAGCTTCAAGGGGCTTGGCATTAAGGACTTTATATTGCTGAATAAATTAACACACAAGCCCCTATCAGCTACCTATGCGGACATTTCTGTGAGCATAGGGTCTTTACAGCCCTATTCAAGCTTTAGACTGGTTTAGGGCATAATAGCAATATATTAACGAATAAACACGAATGACATACAGATAATTATAGATGCTGGAAGTCCATAGGCCATAATATCGCCTAAAACAGAATTATAATTACTCCAATAATTAACCCAAACAAGCAGAAAAGAAGTTGACATAAATATTGCTAAGAAAAGTAATATTATTTGCATAAGTATTTTATTTAATTAGTTAAGCTTCAAGGCAAGATTGTCTAAATTTGTCATATATTATTTCTATTAACCTGCACCTTGCAGGGATTATTTATTATTGGGGAAAACCGTTACTGTCTTCTAAGTGCAGACTCAGTACTGACCAAATCCAGCATCGTAGGTTTATCCCCCAGCAATAAACAATTTGCTTGAAATCTCCCAGCCCGACCCAATTTGCACAGGTCCATAATAAAAGTTCCAGTTTGAAACCAAAGTGCCTGCTTTCGGTTGGCACTACCACACAAATTGGGACGGAACTGTGTATCAGCAGTGTGTCCTTTCGGACTGGGAAAATTCAATCTTAATTATCTCATCCCTGCCGATATAAGTCGGCAAAGGGAAATAACTAATCGTTCTTAGTAATAGCTTTATTCAACCAAAATGCACTTTCCTCTAATTTGGTTAAAGCAAGAGATAGCCCTCTACTTTTTTCCATTCCGTCTAAATCTTTAGCGAGAGCTTCGTATTTATCACGAAATTCTTGCATTTTTGCTTTCTGTTCCTCGGTTGGAGAAACATACTGAAATGTTGACATAATGTTATATTTAATTATTTAGACCACTTTAATTTACTTGCAGACCAAAGGTTTAGTCCACCCATTGCTATTTTATTGGCTGCCCAATCAGAACTACAATAAGCAGAGAAAGCACAAGCGTCATCATTTTTTAAGTGCCAGCGTCTATTGATTTGAAATAAACCTCGGTCGTTATTGTCTATTTTACCAATCGCTTTTGGGTTCAAATTGCTTTCCGCTTTCGCAATTCTAATCATTAAATCGGGGTCAACGCCATACTTTAAAGCTGATTTAGTAATAATTCCTTCAATGGAGTTATCACAATAAACATACGAAAGTTGGCAAATATCGTTTAAGGGCTGGCTTTCTTCGGTGGTTTCCTTTAGAGTAGCCACACCAGCCCTAACGATACCCTTGTTATCAGTTAGAATATGTTGCCATATTAAACCGATACCCAGTGAGAAAAGTATGATTAAACTCACTAACAAGCAATTTAATTTTCTGTAATCTGATTTCATAATTATAAATCTATATTAAACTT
>CAZABW010000108.1:0-3530 GCA_964483655.1 uncultured Candidatus Izemoplasmatales bacterium | reverse complement strand
TTTGGAAATGGGAAGTCATTGATGGCACGAGAAGTGTCGATGATTTAGTCAAACGAATCCGTCGTAAACTCGCTGAAGCTAATGCGGATGTGGAAATCAAAACCGTCTTTGGGTTTGGCTATAAGGTAGCCGCAGACGGAAAGAAGGATGACCATGAAAATTCGGAATAAACTGATTTTTTATTTTGGTCTATTATTATCAATCTTTATCTTTATCGCTTTAATGTTAAGTGGTGTGGTGATTCGTTATACCTTAAACCGCTTACTTTATAGTAACGTTTTTGAAATGAACCGAGGGATTGTATCCTATATTCAAGGGGTACCATCCGATGTTTTGTTAGAACGAATTGAACTCGCAAGTCTTGTAACTGGAGCGGAATTTATCGTTCGGGATGGAGAAGATTCGGTTCTCTCTACCTTTGATGACTCGTTCATTGATTTTACACAAGCAACTCTCGTCAGTAAACAATTCAATGTGTATCGAATCGTTGATAATAACATGTTTTACTATTACACTTCGACAGTGATTGAAGAACACGGACTGACCGTTTATGTGTTCCGGACAGCCGATTTAACTTTAACAAATAGCGAAGAAATCTTTTACACCAGCTTTATTGGCATTATCTTCTTAGCGGTTTCCGTCTCTGCACTTTCGCTTTTAATTGCACGAGTGTTTTCCTCTCCTTTAAAAGAGTTAGCTCAATACGCCGATCAATTAGCACCTGAGACCTCTCAAGAACCCAGACCAATCTTCAAAATCAAAGAGTACAATCAATTAGGGGAAGCTTTAGAAAAGGCATCCAAACGGTTGAAAACGTATCGTCAAAAGGAACAAGAGTTTTTACATAACTTTTCACATGAGATGAAAACCCCGTTAACGAACATCTATGGATATGCGGAAGCGATTCAATATGGGGTCTTAACACCAGAAGAAACGAAAAACGCAACGGACATTATCATGAAAGAGTCAGAAAAACTACGGGATAACATCAACCAAATCATGTTATTGGGTCGACTCGATAGTGTCAATCAACAATATCATATGCAAAAAGTGAATCTAAACGATTTGTTGAGTGATTGCTTGAATAGCGTCCAAATGCAAGCGAAAGAAGCCAATATTAAATTGGATTTGCTCGATACGGATCCCTTTGTTTCTGTATTTGGGGACCCAGAGAAACTCGAAACGGCATTCGTCAATATTCTATCAAATGGAATCCGCTATGCGCATTCCAAGATCACCATTCAATCGATTATCTACCCCTCTACTGTGGAAGTCATCATTGATGATGATGGCATAGGCATTCCTATCCACGAAAGGGATAAAGTGTTTGAACGGTATTATATTGGCTACAAAGGTCACACTGGCCTTGGATTAACCATTACCAAAATGGTCTTTGAGAAACATCAAATTCAAATTTCAATTGAAGATAGTCCCACTAGAGGAGCTCGGTTTCGAATCGTTTTTCCAGGGGTTCTACGTCAACATCGTCCAACCTAAATCATCTTCTTTACATTTCGCCTGATTTTGTGTAGTATAGTGGCATGGGGTGATGAAAATGAACCTATTTATGGATCTATTAGCGGGTTTGATGGTAGCTTTTTTCCTGTTTTTTGGAATCCAGTTTTTCTTTCGTGGACAGAAAGTGATTCGACAAGCGAAACGGATAAAGTTTGGAAAAGACTTAGAGGCGAGACCACAGGAAATCTTGGTGGGTCGAATCATTGGGGTGCTTCTATTCCTGATTGGATTGTATTATTTAGGTGTCTTGGTTTTAGCCATTCTAAATCGCTAAAAAACACAGCAAATCGCTGTGTTTTTTTTTACAAAGTCATTCTTGTTAACTATATATTAATATATAGTTAGATTTTGAATTTTCACAGGGGAAGCGATTTCAAAAAAATACTTGATTATTTCTGTTTACAAGGGGGGGGTCTAGCGTTATAATTATGCTTGATTTTTTATTATGAAAGGACTTGGCCATGGGGAAGAAACTCATTCAATTAAAAGGAATCACCAAGATATATGACGATGAAGCTGTCGTGGATAATATCGACTTGTACATCAACGAAAATGAATTTATCACTCTACTTGGTCCGTCCGGTTGCGGTAAAACAACAACCCTTCGAATGATCGGAGGATTTGAAAAACCAGATAAAGGTGAGATCATACTAAACGATGTTGTGGTGAATGATCTTCCACCTTATGAACGTCCGATTAATACGGTATTTCAACGATACGCCTTGTTTCCTCATTTGAATGTGTTTGATAATGTTGCTTTTGGGTTACGCAATGCCAAAGTAGCCAAAGAGGAAATCAATACTCGTGTGGAAGCGGCACTGAAACTTGTCAGTTTACCGAATTTTGCCTCACGTAAAGTCGCTCTATTATCAGGGGGGCAACAACAACGGGTTGCGATTGCTAGAGCCATTGTCAATCGACCCAAAATTTTATTACTCGATGAACCTTTAGCTGCTCTTGATTTAAAACTACGTCAAAACATGCAATACGAATTAAAAGAAATGCAACGGAAGTTAGGCATTACCTTTATTTATGTAACCCATGATCAAGAAGAAGCATTAACCATGTCTGATACTATCGTGGTCATGAATAAAGGCAAGATCCAACAAATTGGAACCCCCACCGGAATTTACAACGAGCCCAAAAATCGTTTTGTAGCGAACTTTATTGGGGAATCCAATATCATGGAAGGAAGATACATTAAACCCAACTGGGTTCAGTTTATGGGCACAGAGTTTGAATGTATCGACACACACTTTTCAACTGGTGAAGTGGTGGATGTGGTCATTCGTCCTGAAGACTTTGATATTATCCCGGCTTCGGAAGCAAAGCTTTCCGGAGTGGTCTCAAGTTCTGTGTTTAAAGGCGTTCATTTTGAACTATGCGTCATGATTCAAGGAAAAGAGTTTGTTGTTCATACGTATGAAAATCGTTCCGTTGGGTCAGAAATAGGGCTAAAAGTGGATCCATATGAAATTCATTTGATGAAGGTAGAAAACGGTGAACATTAAGAAACTAGGCCGTTTGGTATGGCCCTATCTCATCTGGTTATTTGTTTTAGTATTAATCCCCTTACTCATGATGTTGGTTTTATCTTTCTTTGAAACAAGGGGACTCAGTTTTGAAAATGCCGTATTTACTATGAACCATTGGTTTCAAGACTTACGAGATCCTTCGGTCTTAAAAGCATTAGAAAATTCCTTTCGATTCGCTTCTACGACGGTATTGATTGTCTTCTTTGTTGGATATCCGATGGCGTATATTTTAGCACATTCCAGTTTTGCGAACAAAATGATTATTTTGATGCTAACGATTATCCCCATGTGGTCTAATTCGCTACTACGGAATAACGCCCTTCGTAATTTATTAAGTGATGCGAGTTTAGTCAATGATTTATTGTCTCGCATTGGGCTTTCCTTTATTTGGAATGTCAAAGGGACAGAAACAGGGATTATCGTTGCTTTAGTCTTAACGTATTTACCCTTTATGATTTTACCGATTTATACGGTACT
>CAZABW010000107.1:0-3629 GCA_964483655.1 uncultured Candidatus Izemoplasmatales bacterium | reverse complement strand
TTGTATCTAAACTTATAGTTCTTACTTCAGTAGAGTTTTCATTTCCAGCAATATCCTCTGCACTTGCTGAATAAGTATAGGTTCCGTCTGTTGCATTGGATTGATTTGTTATGAAGTTCCATTTGTCAGTGTCGTATTTATTTAGATTTGAATAGTAGAGCTGAGTTATTTCTGCTTGGGATAAGGAACGATTGTAGATACGAACTTCATCAATGGAACCATTGAAAGGATCTTGAGGAGTATTTGAACCAAAATATCCATTACCTATCATATCATTCCCAAATCCTGTCTTAGATGAAGGATTCAAAGCTGCCTTATCTAAGTGCCCATCAATATAAAATTCTACATAATTTGAAGAATTCCAAACGGTTACTATATGATACCATTTATCTGCGGAGAGAATCTGGTTCCCTGCAAAACCTCCCGAACAACCAAACCAACCATATAATTTTGATTGATAAACGTGAACACTGAATGATTCAGTTGGCGAACACCCACTCTTCGGTCCAAAGTCAAGAAGTGCAGTACCTGGACATGTCCCCCCACATCCATTGATGGTTACATTTTTAGGATTAATCCACATAGAAATTGTAATGTTCTTATTAGAAATTATCCCGCTTGGAAGGGTAACATAATCATCGCTTCCATCAAAACTCATTGCCCCATTATACTTCCCACTAGAATTCCAAATCGCTCCATTCACTGCTGTTCCATTATTTCCATACTTGCTAACATCAACAACTTTTGTATTGTTCTCTCCCAAAGCAGAAACATTATCAAAATTCATCATCAAAACCAAAGAATCGTCATAAAGGGAGTAATTTGTTCCGTTCCAATTCCATTTAAATATATCTAGATTAGATTCAGTTAAGCTGACATTGATTAGGGGAGAATAACTAATATTAAAAAAATTATCAGGAGTAGGACTAACAAAAGAAATTTGTGGGAAAATAGTATCTACAAAAAAAGTTACATTTGCAGAGTTCATATTTCCCAAACTATCATTAGCCCAAGCATATAAAGTATTTGAACCTTCATTAAAAGTTATATTGATTTCTTCTGTATATGTATAATTTGTTCCATTCCAATTATACCAGATTGTATCAACACCCATATCACTCTCTGCAGTTATATTCACTAATCGGATTGCATTATAACCAAGGTTTTCAGGAGAGATAATTTCTATAGAAGGTGCTGTCTCTATCACCCCTCCATCAGTAATTGTCCAACTATGGATTCCGATAAGTGTAGTGTTTCTTGCAGTTAATGGCGAACCAGAAGTATATTTAGAATTTCCACCATGAAAAGGAACGCTACCTTTTAGATTAGGAGATAAACTCGCCCATCCAATTAATAAACTATTGTAATTCGGAGTGGATAATGTAACTCCATTAAACATATTTGCCATTGTTGTAACACTCGAAACATTCCAGTTTCCTATATCTTGATTAAAAGCTGTTGCTCCATTAAACATATTTTCCATTGTTGTAACACTCGAAACATTCCAATTGGTTATATTTCCATTAAAAGCTGTTGCTCCATAGAACATTGCATCCATAGTTGTAACTTTCCCAGTGTTCCAGTTCCCCAGTGATTTATTAAAAGCTGTTGCTCCATAGAACATTAAGAACATATTTGTAACACTTGAAGTATTCCAATTGGTTATATTTCCATTAAAATCTTTTGCTCCTGCAAACATCGAATCCATAGTTGTAACTTTCCCAGTGTTCCAGTTCCCCAGTGATTTATTAAAAGCTTTTGCTCCATAAAACATAGCATACATCGTTGTAACTTTTTCTGTGTTCCAGTTTCCGATATCTTGATTGAATGCTGTTGCTCCATTAAACATATTTGCCATTGTTGTAACACTCGAAACATTCCATTCTCCTATATCTTGATTGAACGAAGTTGCACCCATAAACATTCCCGCCATTGTCACTGCATTTAATGGATTCCAGCTACTAATATTTCCATTGAAACTAATGGCACTTTGAAACATCTCCTTGAAACCATTATTTCCAGTCGAAGTTCCTGTTACACTACTAACATCCCATGAAAGGTTTTGATTGAATGCTGTTGCTCTGTAGAACATTCTATACATCCCTGTGACTTTAGAGGTGTTCCAGTTTCCGATGTCTTGGTTAAAGGCTGTTGCTCCATAAAACATTGAATTCATGTTAGTGACGCTTGAAGTGTCCCAGTTTCCGATATCTTGGTTAAAGGCTGTTGCTCCCCTGAACATATCTGGCATATTTGTAACTTTTAAAACATTCCAGTTTCCGATATCTTGGTTAAAGGCTGTTGCTCCATAAAACATTGAATTCATAGTTGTAACTTTTGAAGTGTCCCAGTTTCCGATATCTTGGTTAAAGGCTGTTGCTTCACTAAACATTGTAGTCATAGTTGTAACTTTTGAAGTGTCCCAGTTGAGAGGTTGGTTGAATTTTGAGGCACTCTGAAACGTACCAAACATATTTACAACGTTTGATGTGTCCCAGTTTGAGATATTTCCATTAAAGTTTGAGGCACGACGAAACATCTCCTTGAAACCATCATTTCCTGCGATAGTTCCTGTTACACTACTGACATTCCAATTTGAAAGATTTTGATTGAATGCTGTTGCTCCATAAAACATTTGATACATATTTGTAACACTTGAAGTATCCCAGTTTCCGATGTCTTGGTTAAAGGCGGTTGCTTCATTAAACATTTCAGTCATAGTTGTAACTTTTGAAGTGTCCCAGTTTCCTATATCTTGATTAAAAGCTTTTGCTCCCTTGAACATCCTTCTCATTGATATGACAGAACTAGTGTTCCATGAGCTTATGTCTTTGTTGAATCTCATTGCCAAAGAGAATGTATTTTCCATAGTTGTAACAATTGAAGTATCCCAGTTTCCGATGTATTGATTGAAATAGGGAGCATTATAAAACAGACCATTCATATCAGTGACTTGACTTGTGTTCCATGAGCTTATATTCTGATTAAAATTAGAGGCACTATGAAACATATAAGACATATCTGTGACTTGTGAAGTGTCCCACTCGTCCATATTTTTCACAGCCGTTAAAGAACT
This sequence comes from uncultured Candidatus Izemoplasmatales bacterium, assembly GCA_964483655.1. GTDB lineage: Bacteria > Bacillota_I > Bacilli_A > Izemoplasmatales > Hujiaoplasmataceae > JAUXXX01. Next base: position 553 of record CAZABW010000107.1, on the reverse strand, counting down.
ACAACTGTCAAATGCAAAATTCAGTGAAGTCGTTCCTGTTAAATCTAAAACATCACTCACATTGCTTAAATTTAAATTAGCACAACCATGAAAATAATCTCCACTATTTCCTAAATTTAAAGTTCCCCATTGTTTTATTTCTAAAATCTTTGCTTTGTCTCCGCCATTATTGAATCTGAATCCTTGAATTGTTCCATTAATTAAGATTTCCACAACTCCCGAAGCATTAAAATTAATAGTCCTATTATCATAATGTGTAACATGAACCATTCCTTCGGTTATATTTTTACTTCTTACTGTGAAATCATAAGTTCCACCAACTTCTAAAGGTAATGTTATTTGAGTTGAATTAGATGTTCCTGCATTGTCTGTTTTCCAGACGGAAATAAAGTCGGATTCGTTTACTTCGAAAATGTCTGCACTTCCAAACCCAGCTAAGAACACAAACAAAAAAATAAATGCTATCCCAAATAATAAACCTCTTTTTCTCATAACACCAAAACAACCTCTGTCTTTTTTAAAGTTTCTCATTTCTTTTTGTCTCCATAAATTT
>CAZABW010000106.1:0-3722 GCA_964483655.1 uncultured Candidatus Izemoplasmatales bacterium | reverse complement strand
TTCACGGTCGTGGGAGAATCCATGAGACCGTTTTTTGTCGATAAAGAAACGGTTGTTACGTTAAAGCAATTTCCAAGTTACAAAAAGGGAGACATCTGTCTAGCAATGAGTCCTCATCAAAAGTTGATTTTGCATCGGATTATCAAAATCGTAGAGTCACAAGTGATCTTACGTGGGGATGCATTAAAAAAGACAGAAGTCTTCACCCTAGATGCAGTACTAGGGAAAGTGACTCGCTATCAAACTAAGCAGAAAACCATTGAAACCAGCAGTTATCCCTTTCGCTTCCGGTCTTTTTTATGGAGTCTGTGTTATCCTGTGAAGCGATATGTCTTAGCAATTATAAGAAGGGTGGGAAGGCGATGAAATCAGGAATACCATGTTTATTATCATCCATCCAAACCGTTTTTCACCAAAAAGCATTTCAAGCTTGTTTACTAGATGAAGAAACCATCCAATTGATTCGCGAAAATGGCTTAGCTGCGATTGTAGTAGAAGCCCTGATGCAAAATAAACAGAGTGTTCCTAAAGCATTACTCACGGATTATTACCAATTCATTCGTCGAGATACTTTACAGATGAATGCAATCCAAGAAATCAAACAAGTTTTTCACCACCATCAAATCAAACATATTTTCTTAAAAGGATCAATTCTTAGAACCCTTTATCCCCAGAGTTTTTTACGGGGGATGGGAGATTTAGATATCTTAGTTCATCCTGACCAGTTGGATTTAACGCACCAAGTATTAGATACACTGGGATACCTTAACACATCGAACGCCCCGAATCATGACTCCTTTGAAAAAGGTCATGATCTAATCATTGAGATTCATCCGAAACTGAATTCGGAGTTTGATGAACGCTTTGAAGGATTGTTTGGATCGGAATGGGATGATAGTTATTGTCTAGAAGATTCGACCTACCTATTCCATCCGGAATTTGAATTGGCTTACTTGATCTATCACCTAGCGAAACACTTTTCTAATTCCGGGATTGGACTAAGAAGTGTGCTAGATTTGGGGATTTACTACCATCATCATCAAGATGCATTCCGAGTTGAATCCTTCGTTGAGTTATTAAAAAAAGCCAATTTACTCCAGTTTGGTTCGTATGTATTAGCCTTTCAAGAAGTCTATTTTGGGTATTCATTTCCTCAGCTCACTCAAGCTTTACCAGAGTGTAAAGCAGAAGTCTTAGAAGAAATCTTAGAGTGGGTCTCAATGACTGGGATTCATGGCAAAGCCAAAGATTTCAACACCAGTGTCGCGGGGATGGCATTCCAAGCTGCGAAAACGAACTCAGTTAAAAAAGGGAAATTCAACTACATTATGAAGTTGTTGTTTCCACCGAGAAGACAACTGGTGGTACAGTATCCCTTCTTAGAAACATGGGGCATCTTATTACCTTTAGGGTGGATGTTAAGAGGATTTCGATTATTGTTTAAGAAGACAAGAAGATCCATCAAACGAATTCAATCCTTACAAGTGGACAAAGAAGCGATTTCTGAAGCTAGTGATTTGTTTAAGAAAGTAGGACTCTAACCACATGGACATCAAAGAACAAGTTTGGACATCGTTTTATGAGATTCATGGGGAGTGGCATACCAATGTGTTGTCCACGATTGATTTCGAAGAATATGAAGAGCAAGTCCATGAAGCGATTCTAGAGATGTTACAAGAAGGCGAGTTTCGTTTCGTCTATGATGACGAAACAAGAGATTCCTCGACTGTATTTCTCCTTTATCGTCAAGGGAACCGCTTATTATTGGAATATCTCTTCAAAGAAGACGAAAAGTATGAGTATCCTTTGGAACTCTCCTTTTGGATTTATCCGAAAGCGAAATCACTGACCACACCAGAAATGGCACAATTCGATCTATTATTGACAAAAGTGATCGAGGATCAAGAACTCCCGCTTGTTGTAGCGAAGAAGCGGATGAAGAAATCATCCCAAACGCTGTTAGATCAAAGTGTTAAGGATGCTAACTTGTTAAGTGAAGCCGAGGAGAGAAGAATCAAACGCTTAGCGTATTTCATCCGCTACTGGATCTTTCTTTTCATGTTTGGCTTTTTCTTCCTAGGAGGATTCCTGTTTGGCGGTACCAATGGCGGATTAATCGGGTTTGGGATATTCTTTTTAGCTTATGGGTTTTATATCCTGATTGGGGCCATCAAGAAGTTTCGTCATATTTATTGTATGTATCAAAATGCCTATCACCAAGAAATGACCCCCAATCAGATTTACTGGAATACGATTAACAATAGCGATCTCTATGGACTTCCGATTGTGTTTCTGATTTTTGGAGTGGGTAGTCTTGTGGTGGGGATTTTGGGCTTGTTAGGCATCATTACATGAATCAACGCATTCAAATTGGTTGTGATTTCAAGGAGATTATATGAAAAGACGGTTTCTAATTTTGATGTTTCTATTTGTGCTCAGTGGTTGCCAAACAACAACCACTCTTTCAACCACAAATACTACCACATCCTCTATCCCCCCGACAACAACGACAACTACAACGACCACAATAACTACGACACTCCCAACTGTTTTGAATATGACTTTGCAAAACGGGGTCTTAACATGGTCTGAAGTTGCGAGCGCGACTTCTTACTCTTTAACCCTAGTAGTCGAGCAGATTCCCTATCCGGAGTCAGAAATCATTGTTAATGAACCAAGTTATACCCTTGTGGATGTACCCTTTGGGAATATAACTGTCATCATTCAGGCCTATAACGAAAATACTCCTATTTCCACTCCAACGGAGTTTCGTTTTGTTTATCATCCTTTGTTAGTCGCGCCAAGTATTATTTCAATTGAAAATGGCATGTTAAAGTGGAATGCCGTGCAGCACGCGACTGGCTACACGATATATCTCGGTAGTCATCCCGCTGTTAGTGTACTAGCTGAGACACTAGAAGTAGAAATCGATTCGCTGTTAGATCCATTACAAGAATATTCGATTACGATTGTGACGAAGTTCCAAAGTTGGGAGTCTCCTCCTACCCAAGCAATTCTTTATAGTCGAACCTTTGAACATGTCCAAACAATCAACTTTACATTTTCTAAGGCAGATGGACAATCCTTCACGTATGATTTTCAAAACCTTGATTTGGATATTCTCCAAGTAGAAGGTGACTTAGAACTTACAAACGAAGACTACTCTTTTGAAGAAGGAATTCTTACCATTCCTAAAAGTTTTTTTGACACTTTGGAGTATGGGGAATATCAAGTTCTCATTTATGCCAATATTGGCTTGATTCATTGGAATATTCAAATCGTGGACACGAGAAAACCTTACATGGTATCGAGTTCTCAAATCTATGTCTCTTTGGGAGAAAGTGCCACGTTAGAGTTTGTTTTATACGATGGCGAAATTGGTAGTGTATCTGGAAATGATATTACCGAAGCGGATTATACGATTGATGGTTCCACATTAATCATCAAAGGCGAATACATTCAAAGAATCTTTACTCGAGATTCGGAACGCACGGTTTTAATCTTGGGATATACCTTAGCAGCAAACCAACATATTACCATAGGATATTTGTTTATTCGGATTCAACCGAGTTCTTAAAAAAGTCACTTTCAAACAACATTTTTCTTTATCTCTTGCAAAAGGTATGCTATAATACTTTTTGCTAAGTGGAGCTATAGCTCAGCGGGAGAGCACCTGCTTGACGTGCAGGGGGTCGTGGGTTCAATCCCCTCTGGCTCCACCA
>CAZABW010000105.1:0-3752 GCA_964483655.1 uncultured Candidatus Izemoplasmatales bacterium | reverse complement strand
CAAAACCGATTTCCTCGCTTACAATGAAAGAGGAAACCGATTTCCTAAGGTTAAGGAGGATACAGATGAAAAAACTTTATATGGTTGTCATGCTCTTGTTTGTTTCATTGGCTGTTGTGGCATGTAGTACAACAACAGCCTCAACAACAACGACGACAACTTCTCAGTCAACCACGACGACGTCGACTTCGACAACGTCGCAATCGAGTACAACAACATCGACGTCACAGCCTACAACAACCACGACGACGACTACGACGATTCAAACGACAACAACAACCCCAATAACGACTACAGAAGATCCCGTGATTACCCTCAGGGACAATCGTCGAATTATCTTTGGCGATGTGAATGCTGGAATCGATTTATCAATGTATCGTTTTAAAGGCGACTTCGGTGAAATGCTATTATCTGAAGTCACTTTTGGTAGTTTACCAGAAGGAATTGTCATTTCAGATGGTTCCATCACTTTTGCAAATAAAGGGATTTTCCATTTGGGATTCACAGCTGGTTCCGCAAACGCTGAAATCACGTTTATCACAAAACTAGCATCTGAAGATGAATACCTCGTATTTGAAGATTCGTTCGATACCTTACCAGATGGACCGCTTCCAGAAGGCTATACCCTTAACATTGGGACAGCAGGGATTGTATCAGGAAAATTACAACTTGATGGACGGACTTCGAATCCAACTAGAGTCTTACTTCCTGCTTATCTTCAAGGATTAAAAAATTATATCATTGAAACCGACTTTTCGATACTTTCGGCGAATGAACCCACTCGTTGGGCATCGGTGATGTATCGGTTTGGTTCGAGTGGATACTTCCAAATGGCCATTCGCCAAAACGCCATGTTAACCAATGGGGTTGAATTTGCGAAATGGATTAACAACGGTTGGAATGTTCCCAAGACGATTGCCTATTCTGAAGCAATTAATAGTGCTTCCATCTATCGTTTAAAAATAGATTTATTAGGCGAGACAGTCAATGAATACATTAATGATCAATTGTTGATTACTTATGAAAATGCCAGTGACTTTTCCAGTGGTTATATTGGCATGCAAGCGAATGGAAGTGTAGCTGTGTATAATAACATCAAAATTACGGTTCCTGCTGATTATATTGACAACTCGAGTTTGGAGTTAACGACATTCCCAACTTTGTATAAACCAGAAACCGGAATCGTTTTACCACCGAGCGCGATGGTAGCGATCAATTCTTATCAAGATTTGCTTGATTTATCTCAAGAAGTACGTCCTCAAATCGCTTTAATGAATATCGATCATACCCTTCAAATCGTCTCAGATTCGGGCATTCGGATTACTCCATTACTCGACGCATTGAAATTACTTGATGGCAAAGTCATCCCAGCATTTTACATCCGCAACCGGGATGTTGCGGTCAATGTCGCCGGACAGTTAAAAGGATATGGGATTCGTGATGTATTCTTAATCTCTCATAGTGCGACCACCCTCAATGATGCTCGTGCAGCGCATTCGATGCTTCGCGGTATTTTAGAGATTCCGTATGATCCCGCTAAACCAACGTTATCGAATGCTGATTTGCTGAACATCAGAAACACAACGAATATTGCTGGGGCAATTGGAACACTACTTCCCCCACAATATACGACCAAAGCGAATGTCGAATACTTGCAACATCGTCTGGTCTCTGTCTTCTCCAATGCAAAAGAAGGATTACCTCATGCTTATCAAGCCGTTCTTGCAGGAGTTCAAGGACTGATTACGAATGATGTTGAAGGATTATATGAGTTCTATCAATTATTCCCAGAAAATAGTTTAATCCGTGAACCGATGATTATCGGTCACCGGGGAATGCCATCCAAAGCTCCAGAGAATACATTAGAAGGTTCGATGCTTGCTTATGAAGCCGGGGCAGATGTGATTGAATTAGATATTTACCTTTCTTCAGATGGACGCATCATCGTTATGCATGATACCACAACTGCTCGGACAGCAAATGGAAATATGACTGTAGAGAGTTCCACTTATGCGCAATTACAAACATTGACGTTATTAGATTCAACCGGAAAATACCCAGGATTAAAAATTCCAACTCTCGATGATTATTTTGAAATGTTTAAAGGATTAGATGTTCAAATCTTCATCGAAATCAAATCGACAAAACCAGAAATTGTTCCTGCGTTAGCAGCACTAATCGAACAATATGATTTCCATGATCAAGCAACCGTTATTACCTTCCATGCTTCCCAAGCAGAAAATATGCGGTTATACTTACCCCATATTTCAGTTGGATATTTAAATTCCTCTTTAGCTTCCGCAACCAATCTCGTTGGAAGTCTCACTTCCATCTTGAACTCTGTGGTGCCGTTAAAGACGACCTATAACCCAGAAATGTCTCCACTCACTGAAGAACTGCTAACTGAACTTAGTTTCCGTGGAATCACTACTTGGCCATGGACGATGCGTTCAGCGGCTGATTTATACCGGATGTACGCTCTTGGCATTGGTGGCGCTACGACAGATAATACGTATGTCATGAGTTATGATTGGATCCAAATGCAACTCAATCAATCCAGCTTTGATTTTACTTTAGTCAATAGCCCAGCCGACATTCCCTTACGAGGAGTCATTCGGACCCTTAATGGATTGGAATATGAGTATATCCCGACATTCACTGTCCTTGATGATGGTGGCACTGGCATTCAAGTATCGGGAAATGCGATTGTATCGAACTTTGCGCAAGCAGGAACAGCTTACATTCTTGTATCCTTTGAAGCGACCTTCCTGAACGGAACCACCTACCGAATTTATGACGACTTAGTCGTAATAAATATACGTCCCTAGATGATGAAACATAAAATATAAGGAGGAAACTATGAAGAAAGCGTATGGACTGATTTTATTCTTGTTCGTCGCATTTGTTCTAGTGGCATGCCAGACAACGACTACAACAACCACAACGTCTGCGACCACTACAACCACAACAAGTGCCACAACAACGACTACCACGACGACAACACAAGCCCCAACGACTACGACGACTACAACCACAACAACGACGACTACAACCACAACGCAACCTCCCACAACGACAACCACAACCACGACTGCACCGGATACCACTAAGCCGTTGATTATCGGAGTGAGCGAAGAAGTTGCGATTTATGCTGGTGAGGAATTCAACCCCTTAACCGGAGTCAGTGCAATTGATAACCGTGATGGAAATCTGACTGCACAAATCGTTGTTTCTGGGGAATATGACAAAGATGTTCCCGGTGTTTACACGATTACCTTTACCGTCACTGATGCGGCTGGAAATGTTCAAACCGCAACAATGACTTTACGGGTTCGTAATCCGATTCAACCAGGGTTCTTTATCATCAATGGAGATTTTTCTGAACCAATTGAAGCTCCCTGGGGACACTGGGCTGGAGAAGGTGGCGCTTCAAGCGTTGCGATTGTCAATGGCGTATTAGAATACAATGTAACCAACATTGGAAATCTAACCTATTCCAATCAATTCTCACAAACCCAACGGATTATTGAAAATGGCAAGATTTACATGCTTGAATTTAAGGCAAAAGCGGACGCACCCCGACCGATGATTGTGAAAATCGAAGACCCAGCTAATGGATACATGACATACTTTGACCGGACGATCGATTTAACAAGCGATTGGGTCACTTATCAAATGTATATCATCGTGACCAATCCATCGACAACGACAGGTAAAGTCGGATTCTTCTTAGGACGGATTGGATCGACTTC
>CAZABW010000104.1:0-3805 GCA_964483655.1 uncultured Candidatus Izemoplasmatales bacterium | reverse complement strand
TTATCTTTGCCATAGTCTCTTCCTAAGAAGACTGTCCCAGTATTCCGTTCATAGGAGATGGGACCCATGTTTTCTGACATTCCGTATTCAGTGACCATGGCTCTTGCGATGGCAGTGGCCCGTTGTAAGTCGTTATGAGCACCAGTTGAGATTTCTTTGAATACGTGTTCTTCCGCAACTCGTCCACCGAGTAACCCTGTAATCATTTCCATGAGACCTGGTTTGGTACTCAAGAAGGCTTCTTCCTCTTTCGGTAACATGAGGTTATAACCACCTGCTTGACCCCGAGGAATAATGGTTACTTTATGAACAATAGAGGCGTTTTTTAATTTAATTCCAATGACAGCGTGGCCTGCTTCATGATAAGCAATGATTTCGCGTTCGTGTTTGGAGAATACTCGCGATTTTTTTGCTGGTCCCATCATGACACGGTCCACTGCTTCATCAATATGCGAGAGTTCAATTTGGTTCTTGTTTTCTCTCGCTGCGAGCAAAGCGGCTTCATTCATTAAGTTTTCTAAGTCCGCACCAGTAAATCCTGGCGTACGTCTAGCAATTTCTTCGAAAGTAATCGCGGGGTTAATTCGTTTTTTCCGCGAATGAACTTTTAAGATTTCCACACGGCCTTTAATATCTGGAGTACCGACATAGATTTGGCGATCGAACCGTCCTGGACGCATTAAGGCTGGGTCCAAAATATCGACACGGTTGGTTGCGGCTAAAACAATAACGCCAGAGTTATGACCGAATCCATCCATTTCGACGAGTAATTGGTTCAGGGTTTGTTCACGTTCATCGTGACCGCCTCCAAGTCCAGTTCCCCGTTGACGACCGACAGCGTCGATTTCGTCGATGAAGAGAATACAAGGAGCATTTTGCTTTGCGGTTTTAAACATATCACGAACACGGCTCGCACCAACACCGACAAACATTTCTAAGAAGTCCGATCCAGATACGAAGTAGAAGGGAACATTGGCTTCTCCAGCAACGGCTCTCGCAATTAAGGTTTTCCCGGTTCCGGGAGGACCGACAAGTAAGACTCCTTTGGGAATTCTTGCGCCTAACTCGATGTATTTCTTGGGATTTTTTAAGAAGTCGATGATTTCTTGTAATTCCGCTTTTTCTTCATCCGCTCCAGCTACATCATTAAAGGTCGTTTTTTGACCCCGAGAAAGACGAGCACGGCTTTTCCCAAAGTCGAAGGCTTGTTTGTTGGCGTTATTGTTTCCTCTCGTCATGTAAACTAAGAAGGCAATCACACCAATGACTAAAACAATCGGGAGTAAGATGTTAATAAAGTTATAGCTTTGTGCTGGCACGAAGGTATAAACGACATTGTTCGAAGCATTGCCATCGGTATTGAGATCACGGATGATATCAACGATGTTGTTATAATCGGAATCATTCGCAAGATAAGAGATGAATGCTTTTCCATCTTTGAGTTCTCCACTCACTTTGTAAGCTCGGTAATTAGCATCTCCAGCAACAGGGGTGATGCGAACAACGGCAATTTGATTGCTAGTTAAGCGTTCTTCAAATTGGTCATTGCGTAATTCTACTGCGGAATTGAGATTCCCAAAACTTAAGAAAATGGCAATTCCTAGGAGTAGAAGTAGGGCAATCATCACAAAGTGTGACGCCCGATTGGTAGGTAATCCTTTTTTCGGTTGGTTATTGTTCTCTGCCATAAGAGACCTCCATTATTTCGTATAAACTTCCGGCTTTAAGATTCCAACATACGGCAGATTCCGATAGTATTCGTTGTAATCCAGTCCGAATCCTACCACAAACTCTTTGGGGATGGTCGTGCCAATGTATTTGGGAGTAAACTCAACAACCCGGCCGGCGGGTTTGTCAAGGAGTGTAACAACTTCTACGGACTGTGCACCGCGGTGAAGTAATAATTTAACGATGACATCTAAGGTTTTTCCGGTATCGACGATATCTTCAGCGAGTAAAATATCCCGACCATGAACAGATACTTCTAAATCCTTGGTGATTTTGACATCACTTGAAGATTGAATCCCTCCATGATAGGAAGAGACGCCCATCAATTCGATTTCACAATACAAATCGATGGATTGAATCAATTCAGCCATAAACGGCATACAGCCTTTTAATAAACCGACAATGATGGGGCGTTTGCCTTGATAATCACGAGTGATTTCTGCGCCAAGACGTTTGCATATCGCACTAATTTCAGCGGAGGAGACTAATACGCGTTCAATATCTTTTTCTAACATGAAGAACTTCCTTTCTGAAGATAAGATAGATAAACAGGATGGATTGTTTCTGAACCCATTTTGACATATTGAATGTCAGGCACCCATAGGATTTCGTCGTTGTGGTCTACTAAAAGAAGGAGCTGATTGCGTTGGTTCATAGGGATTTTTTTATCAATCAGCACGTCTTTCAACTTCTTAGTACCATAAGGATAGTGAAGTCGGTCTCCAGCTTTACGAGTACGAATGTGAAGCGGGAAGAAGGACTTTAAATTATTATACCATAAAATGCATTGCTTTCCACTTGGAAGTGTTGGTTGCAGTGAAAGTTCCAACACGGCACCATTGGGCAACTCATAGGTTCCTAAATCCGAAATGATTTGATTAGTTAATGGGGGAAGAGAAGAACTCTTTTCCAGTGAAAACCAATCATAGGATTTCACAAACTGATAGTCTTTGTTTAACTTCATGATGATGTTTGGTTTGGAAGAAGAAATCATCTGTAATAATTGGTTTTGTTTGACAAAGGAACATTCAAAGGTGTTGTTTGATAATTGACGAATCATTTTCTCTAGTAATAGGCGCTTGATTATACCATCTAGTTTTTGAAATTCCTGGACCGCACACCGAATGGGGGGATTTGAAGCGGAAACAAGTTTGAGGTAAGCTTCTTCGACTTGTTTTTCTAAATACTGACTGGATTCCAATATCAGCGTTGAGAAGTGAGAGGCTTGTTCTTTCCAACTTGGGTTTTGTGTTTCCAATAAAGGAATGACATCATGACGGAGATAGTTCCGCGTGTAGATGGATTCAGCATTACTTTCATCTTCGCGGTAGGGAACTTGATGCGTTGCTTGGTAAGCTTTGATTTGTGCTTTCGTATTATGAAGGAATGGGCGAACCAATTGAACGGTAGAAAGACTCGTTGTTTCTTGCATGCCTGCATATCCTTTGAAGTGTGTTCCACGAATGAAACGCTGTAAAATCGTTTCCGCTTGATCGTCTTGATGATGGGCTAAAACAAGCGTTTGAGCGTGATATTTTTCGCAGACCTGAAGGAAAAACTGCATCCTCAATTCTCTCGCTTTGGAATGGAAGTTTTCTTGTTTGGGAACCGAAATCCTTGTCGATTCAAAGCGATAGTGATGGTCTAGGGCATAGTTTTTTACAAACACTTCTTCTTCAAAAGAAGCGTGACGTTTTTGGTGATTGACGTGAGCAACAATCATCTCATAACCCTTTTTTGCTTGTAAACGTCCTAGTTGATGGAGTAATACCATCGAATCGATTCCGCCAGAGACGCCAACGACAATCGTCGAATGGGGAAGCAGAAGCGATTCGTTTAAAAATGGTTTCATATGAATTCCCCTTTCCATCATCCAATTCCTTTTCTATTGTATCAAAAAAAGTGTCTCTTCGCTCATCGTGATGATGGAAATGATGAAATTTATCTATAATCATATCAAGAACTTGTGATGAATTTGTGGAGAACACTTTTTTTGAAATGGAAAAGCATTTTTGAATATCTTTGATATAATGGTGTTTGGAGGAATCAAAATGGCCAAATTTATATTAGCAAGTAA
>CAZABW010000103.1:0-3843 GCA_964483655.1 uncultured Candidatus Izemoplasmatales bacterium | reverse complement strand
TAAACCCATAAAAAAACCCGAAAGCATTGTAATAATCGAGTTAAATAGTATACTTAGAAGTGAAAGATAATGCAATCTAAAATCATTGGGTTAGTATTTGCAAAAATCGAACTGATTTAAATGAAAGAGGAGCGAATATGCTTAGGATTAAAAGAATCGTTACTGGATTACTCATAATCATTTTAAGTATTTTAACCATAAGTATTAATATCGCTGCGGATGCTGGAGAAGAAAGAACCGTTTACTTAAGTGCCACGGAATACGATTATCCTCCCTTTTCGGTTACCGACAAAGGAGAACCTGATGGCTTTTCGGTGGAGTTGTTAAAAGCTGTCGCTGAAGAAATGGGCATCGTGGTAACCTTTAAAATCGATCAATGGTCGATTATCAAAGAAGAACTCAAAAATGGCGAATTGGACATTCTACCTTTAGTTGGATACACAATAGAACGTGATGAGGTTTATGATTTCACGGTTCCTTATATTGTCATGAGAGGAAATATCTTTGTTCGTAAAGGGGATATCCAGATTCAATCTCAAGATGACTTATTCGGAAAAGAAATCCTTGTTTTAGAAGGAGATAACTCGCAAGAATGGGCTTTATCCATCGGGCTTGATTCAGAATTAACCGCAACCGCAACCTACTTAGAAGCTTTTCAACTCTTATCACAAGGTGAGTATGACGCCGTTTTAGCTCAAGGGTTGGTTGGGGAAAAACTGATTAGTGATAACAAAATTCAAAACATTGAACCTGTTTATATTTATGATGACAATGGCATCAATCGTTATAAACTCAATCTCGAAGGCTATGAACAAAAGTTTTGTTTTGCAGTTGTGGAAGGGGATACTGCTTTACTTTCCATATTGAATGAAGGACTATCCATTGTATCAGCGAATGGAACGTATGATACGTTGTATCAAAAGTGGTTTCCATTCTTACACGAAGAATCTGCTCCGACTTTCGTAGAAATATTACGTTATGTTGCATATGTCTTACTTCCCATCCTTGTTATCCTAGTTTTTGCCTATATCTACACGACAAGAAGAACCATTCGCATCCGAACAAAAGAGATTATCGAAGAAAAAGAACGTTCTGAAACCTATTTACGTAATTTGATTTTGTCAGGTCAAATATTTGAAACTAGTATTTTGAACGCCCCAATCCCCATCATGATTCATGCTCAAGATGGCGAAGTTCTGAACATTAGTGAAACATGGACAAGACTAACCGGCTATACAAAAGAAGACATTCCGACCATCTTTGATTGGACTGAGAAGGCATATGGTTTAGAGAAGGATGAAGTTCGGGAACATATTGCAAAACTTTATCATTTAACCGAAGTCTTACATGATGGCGAATATTCTGTTAATATTAAGGATGGCTCAACTTTAATCTGGGACTTTCATTCGATGTGTATTGGCAATCATCCCGATGGCAGAGCCATCGCAATGATTGTCGCAATGGATGTTACTGAGCGAGTCAAAATGGAAGCTGATTTAAAAGAAAGTGAACAACGATTCAAAATATTGAATAATGCGTCCTTTGGTGGAATTGCGGTTCATGACAAAGGTTTGATTTTAGAATGTAATCAAGGACTAGCGGATATTACTGGCTATACACTTGAAGAACTGATTGGAATGGATGGGTTGTTACTAATCGATCCAGATTCTCGTGAAACAGTGTTGAAAAACATCACTTCTGGTTATGAAAAGCCTTATGAGGTCTTTGGAATTCGGAAGAATGGAGAAATCTACCCTTTAAAATTAGAAGCGAAAAATCTACCATATAAAGGCAAACAAGTCCGTGCCGTTGAGTTTCGTGATATCACCGAACAAAGACAAGCTCAGAAAGCTTTATTAGATAGTGAAACTCGCTTCAAAACCTTGTTCGAAAAAGCTCCATTAGGATATCAATCTTTGGACGAGAATGGATATTTTCTCGTTGTCAATCAAACTTGGCTTGATATTTTAGGGTATCGTAAAGAAGAAGTCATTGGCAAATGGTTTGGAGACTTCTTGGTTGAAAAATACCGCGATGTATTTCAAGAGCGATTTGAAATTTTTAAGAAACGTGGAAAGATACATTCTGAGTTTGAAATGATTCATAAATTTGGCCATCATCTCTTCATTGAATTCGAAGGCTTAATTGGCTACGATAAGTTTCACAACTTCCAACAAACCTATTGTACGTTAAACGACATTACAGAACGCAAAATATTAGAATTAGATCGATTAGAAAACGTTCGCAGAATTCAAGAAAGTGAAGAACAATACCGACTCTTAACCACCCAAATGCCTTTGGGATTTGCGGTTCATGAAATCATCTGTAATGAAGCAGGACGAGTCGTTGATTTCCGTTTCCTTTCTGTCAATGATGCCTGGGAAAAGGTCATGGGGGTATCAAAAGATTTTGTTTTGGGTAAAAAAATCATGGAAATCTTTCCGAACACAGAATCCTATTGGATTGAGGCTTGGGGCGAAGTCGCATTGACTGGGAAACCGATTCACTATGAGAACTACGCATCGGAGTTAAAGAAGCATATTAGCAGTACGGTTTACTCCACTCAAAAAGGATTCTTTGCTGTGATTGTGGAAGATATTACTGAAAAAAAGAATCTTGAAATGGAAAAAGAGTATTTCTTAACCCATGATATTTTAACTGGGCTGACCACGAGACTTTACTTTAATGATCAGATTCCACAACTAGATCAACCAGGGAATCTTCCGATTTCACTCATCAATTTTGATATCAATGGTCTCATTATCATCAATGAAGCATTCGGACATGATCAAGGAAATGAGTTTCTGATATTAGTTGCGAAACTATTAAAAGAAACCTTCCCCGAACAATGCGTGATATCGAGAGTAGGTGGAGACCAATTTGCTGTTCTCTTACAGCACGTTTCTAAAGCGGTCGCCGAAAAATTGGCAAGAAAAGTTGCGAATCGTGTCAAAGAGTTCGATTTCCAAGGGGTTCAGTTATCGATTGCATTTGGGGTAGCCACAAAAACAGAAGTGAGTCAAGATATCAAAAAACTATTCACAATCGCTGAAAACGAAATGTATTCAAATAAAATCTTCGAGTCCCAATCGCTTCGAAATCAATCGATTCAAGCGATGATTAAAGCCTATCATGAGAAAAATCCAAGAGAAGAAAGACACTCGAATCGAGTCTCCAATCTTTGCGCCAAGTTTGGGGAAGCGCTTGAGATGAGCGATGATGAAATAAATAAATTAAAGGCCATTAGTTATCTTCATGATATTGGTAAAATCGCCATCGATGAAGCGATTTTAAATAAAACCGAACAACTGACTGAGGAAGAATGGGAAGCCATCAAAAAACATCCAGAAATTGGGGCGAGAATTATTTCAACATCCGATGAGTATGCGATTATCGCAGACGATATCTTAGCCCATCATGAACGTTACGATGGCAAAGGATATCCTCGTAAACTATCTGGGGAAGACATTCCATATCGTGCACGGATTATTGCAATTATTGACTCCTTTGACGCTATGTCTTCGGATCGCCCCTACCGGAAAGCAATGAAGCTTCCAAAAGTGATTGAAGAAATGAAACGTTGTTCTGGAACTCAGTTCGATCCAAAGTTATTAAACATATTCATTGAAAAAGTGATTCCGCAAGATGTAGCAGAATAAAAGCATGTTTTTGGACACCAATGTTGTCGAAGATAATCTTATAGCTCGTTAGAACGACAAAACGATTATATCAGATAAGGATAAGTTGATATAGGAGCGAAACAATGGAATACTACAAACTAGAAGAAGAAATGAATCGTCGTTTTCATAAAGACACGGCGATTGCGTTAGCAACACTCCGAAA
>CAZABW010000102.1:0-3903 GCA_964483655.1 uncultured Candidatus Izemoplasmatales bacterium | reverse complement strand
GATCATCGATGCAGATTAAAGGAATCATCAAGATGAATGGGATGCTTTCAGAAGCAGACAAGAAGAAACAAAGAGAGCTCTTTGATATAGCACTTAACGATTCAATTAGTACTAAAGGAAGTTCCATCATTCCGATTGACTTAAAGTCTGAATATGTGCCTTTAACAGTCGATCCTAAGTTGATCGACAAAGAAACACTCGAATTCTTACAATCCAAAATACTCGATTATTTTGGTGTATCTGCACCAATCTTCGCAAACAAATATAGTGAAGAAGATTTCAACTCGTTTTATGAGTCAACCATTGAGCCTCTAGCCATTCAGCTATCAGAGGCTTTTTCTTTGGGATTGCTCACCGAAAATGAGTTAACTCGTGGTGAAGAGATTATTTTTTATAGTGAACGATTGCAGTATGCAAGCTGGAATACAAAAGTGAGTGCCATCGAAAAACTGATGAGCCTAGGGATCATGACCTTAAATGAATCCAGAGCATTGCTTGGACTAGAACCTATTGAGGGTGGAAACAAGCGACTGCAATCGCTCAACTTTGTGGATGCGGATAAGGCAAACAAATACCAAATTGGTGAGGAGAACAAAGATGAAAGTCACAGTTAATGGAACGATATCAAAAGAAGCACTCAAAGTGATTCTAGAAACACAGAAAGCAAAATCACAAATTATCGATGAGTTTTGCAAAGAGAATAAGATTACAAGTTTTCACTACAAGGATTCAGAACTTGAATACACCCTTGAAGGAAAACCTATTAAACCAAAAATAGAGGTGAGAACCAATGATTAAAGAGACAAGACTTGCGGATGTTAAGTTTGAAGAAGCTGAAGGAAAGATGACCTTAGAAGGTTATGCGATTGTGTTCAACCAGGAAACACTCATCGGAAATGAAGAGTACGGTTTCGTTGAATCTATCGATCATCGAGCTCTTGAAAATACCCAAATGAAAGATGTCCCTATGAAATACAACCATATGGATTCCTTCCTTATCATCGCTCGAACAAAGAATAAATCACTGACATTATCGGTCGATAACATTGGGCTAAAAGTACAAGCTGAATTAGTCGACACCCAATCGAACCAAGACATCTACAAGATGGTCCGCAGTGGCCTACTTGATAAGATGAGTTTTGCTTTCACTGTTGAAGAACAGTCCTGGAATAAAGAAGGCAAAATCCCTAAACGTACCATCACTAAAATCGGAAGGCTCTATGATGTCTCAGTGGTAGACACACCAGCCTACGATTCAACTAGTATATATGCTCGTTCTTTAGAGTCTATGGATGTAGAACTAAAGGCTATGGAGTTAGAAGAGCAGAAACAGCATGTTGAAGTGATGAAAAAGAAGATCCGTATCAAAACAAACTACTAAATCAAAAGGAGAAAAATCATGAATTTAGAAAAAAGACGTAAAGAAATTGAAGCACGCTTAACTGAGATTCGCTCACTTGCTGAAGCAGAATCTGATGTAACAAAATTGGAAGCATTCGATACTGAATGCAATACCCTACAAGAGGAACGCTCTGTCATCGATAAAAAGATGATGATTGCATCCAAAGTCGAAATCAAACCGATTGTCATTGATACACGCACTGACAATAAGGAAACCCTAGAACTACGCGGTAAACAGCTCCGTGAAAATCGAGTTATCCAAGTGTCCAGTTCGGAAGTTTTGGTTCCTGAAACCGTATCAAACAACCTCGCACCAGTTCCGTATGCCCAAGTATCTACTTTGGTGGACAAGGTCAATATCATCAACCTTAATGGTGGTGAAACCTACAAGAAATCATTTGTGAAATCGAATGGCATTGCTGGAACTACCCTTGAAGGTCAACCTTACAATGAGACTGAACCTACATTTGGTTATGTCACCATCACTAAGGTTAAGATTACTGCCTACACCGAAATCACAGAAGAACTTGAAAAGCTTCCAAGCATTCCATATCAAGCAGAGGTACTCAGAAACATCAATGTATCCTTGAAAAAGAAAATCTCTGAACAAATCCTACGAGGTGCTGGAACATCGAACACCTTCACTGGCATCTTCAGCGAACAAGCAGTTGCATTATCGGATACGACTCCGCTTGAACTATCCGCAATCACTGACACAACTTTAGATGACATCATCTTTGCTTATGGTGGCGATGAAGAAGTCGAAGGTGGTGCAGTTCTTATCCTGAATAAGAATGACTTGCGTGCATTTGCTGGTCTTCGCACTTCCGAAGGTCGTAAGGTTCATACCGTTGATTACATCAATCAAACCATCGATGGCATTCCTTATGTGATCAACTCACATTGCAAAGCGATCGCTGACAGTGCAACCACTGCAGGTGAGTATGCTATGGCTTATGGTTCACTCAAGAACTATGAAGTACCTATCTTCTCACCGGTTGAAATTGGCAAATCGACAGATTACAAATTTAAAGACGGCATTATCTGCTACAAAGCATCCGTATTCACTGGTGGTAATGTGGTAGGTTATAAAGGTTTCCTTCGTATCAAGAAGAAAGCCGCTGCCTAATCGGAGGAACTAAATCATGGCCATACTCGATACAGTGAAGAAAGCACTCTTGATTCCTCTAACAGAAACATATGCTGATGAGGAGTTGTTGTCTCATATTGAGGCTTGTAAAGAACTCATTCGTTCTGTCGGTGTGGCCGATGATGTCGTAAATGGTGAGGGAGTCCCAATCGTGGATTCCCTCATCCTTATTTACTGTAAGACGTTCTTTGGTTTTAAGAACGATGGATCTGTGAAAGAACTTCCGAAGAGTTTTGAAATGCTCATCAAACAGCTATCATTCACGAAAGGAAGTACTTCCTAATGTTTCCAAGTTCTCCAAATATCAAATTAACGCTTCTAAAACTAGACAACACACCAGATTCCATAGGCAATCGAAAACTAGTCCTTATCAGTTCTAAAGAGGTTATTGGGATTAATCTTTCAGTGACTTCAAAAGAATATTATGAAAGCAAGAAAACAGACATCAGAATTGATGTTGCAGTCAAGATTCAAAGCTTCTTATATGATGGGTCCAGACATGCATTGATTGATTCAAAGGTTTATAAAATCGAACGAACCTACATCAGCGGTCAGTTTATTGAGCTTTATTTTGTTGAAACAAAGATTAAAAAAGGTGATATTGATGGTCTCATTGGATGAATTAGCACTTGGAATTAGTGAGCTTGTCGAATCTTATGCAGATAATGTCATCAAAGAAATGGAAAAAGTACTAGACGAAACCGCAGATAAAGTATTAGCTTACATTCAATCAAAAGCACCGAAGAGTGGTCAGGCATATGGGTTTGCAGAATCGTTTGTTGCTATTCCTGAAGGTGAAGGCATCAATAAGCGTATCGCCATCTATTCAAGCACTAAAGGAAGGTTAACTCATTTACTTGAGTTTGGATTTACACATCGTGGTGGTAAATTTGTGGGACCACGTCCATTCATGCGACCAGCTTTCGATGCATTCGCACCGGATATGGTTGAGAAAATCAAATCGATTATTGAAAGAGGTGGATCCGCATGAGTTTTATAGAACAACTATTCCAGATACTTGATGGTGTTTTACCAAATCGAGTATCTTATGGAACAAACATAGTCGATGCAAACGAACTCCATGTATACCCATTTATTGTCTATCAAGAAATCAGCGATAGAGTTCAAACCTATGCAGATAACAAATCAGCAGTTCGTATCATCACCTATCAAATCACACTTGTCACAGAATCAAAGGAACCCATCATTGAAGAGCAATTAGAATCAGCTCTCTATCAATCTGGGTTTAATTATCAAATGATTACAGAATATGTCAATGACGATAACTCGGTAACCAGAGTTTATGAAATCAAACAGGAGGAAATAAAATATGAGTAATAAAGTTACATTCG
>CAZABW010000101.1:0-4044 GCA_964483655.1 uncultured Candidatus Izemoplasmatales bacterium | reverse complement strand
GCAGATGACTATGTCACAAAACCGTTTTCTCCTTCTGTTTTAATGGCACGAATCAATAAACTAATCAAGAAGGAAAAAATTGAAGTCGATGAGCTTCGATTTGGAGTCGTTGTGATGAACTTATTGTCTCGGGAAGTGTTTGTCGAGCAAAAGCGAGTGGATTTAACACCGAAAGAATTTGAATTATTGAAATTCTTTATCGACAATAAAGGAATCGCATTATCTCGAGATAAAATTTTGAATGCTGTTTGGAATTATGATTATTTTGGAGACCTGCGGACAGTTGACACCCATATTAAGCAATTACGAGCTAAAATCGGTCCTGCTTCCACTTATATATCTACCGTTCGGTCGATTGGATATCGACTCGATTTAGAGCATGAGAACCTCAATTAAAAGTCGGCTTTTTCTCTTAACATATGGTGTTATTCTAGCTTTTATCGTTGGATTAATTGTTCTAAATAACACCTTTTTAGAGCGTTACTACACCTCACAAAGAGAGAAAACACTGGTCTCTGCATTTGAGCTCATTAAAGATATCGACTTATCTGTCAGTGATCTCAATGAAAAAATTATGGAAGTAGAAGGCTCCCACAACATTTTAATTCAGATTCTCCATGAACCCTATCAACCAAATCCTCCTGTTGGGGAGGAACCCAATGAAATCGACCCACCCTTTACTAGGTTATATGGGAATGCGTTTTTTCTTCGAGATCATGTCATTGTGCAGATTATATCCCAGTTTACAACCACACAAAATGAAGTCGCTAATTTCCATCGTTTAGATACATTAGATGAGACGGTGTATCATTCCTATTTAGCAGAATTAACTACTTCCCAGTTCCCATCTCAAAACCAATTTCGGATGCTGGCTCTTTGCGTTCAAGAGCGACTCGATAACCAAGATGCAATTTACTATATTATGACGGTCTCTTTTCAAAGTATTCGTGAAAACATTGCTATTTTTAACGCCTTCACCATTTTTGTTGGGGCCTTATTTATGGTCATTTCTGGGTTTGTTCTATACTTTACTAGCTACCAATTCACCACGCCAATCTTAGCCATGAACCAAATCACTCAAGACTTAGCAAATCTCGATTTTTCCCAGAAGGTTGAAGTTCTTACCAACGATGAACTAGGCGACTTGGGGGAATCCATTAATAAAATGTCAACCCAACTAGAAATGTCGATTAAGGCTTTGCAAGAGGCGAATGCAAAGTTGGAACAAGATATCGAGTTGAAAACTCGCATCGATCACATGCGTCGCGAGTTTATCGCGAGCGCATCGCACGAGTTAAAAACCCCCATTTCTTTGATTTTGGGTTACTCTGAAGCCTTGAAACTACCAGGATTAGATCAAAATATGACCGATGAGTATTTAAATATCATTATCGATGAATCGAACAAGATGAATAAGTTGGTTCTTGGATTACTCAAACTCAGCCAATTAGAAAGTGGATTTCAAACGATACAATACACTACTTTTGACTTAGTTGATCTTATCGAAGAAACCAAGCACATGGTCCAAATCTTACTCGATGATGCCAAAGTTAACTTGGTTATGGAAGGATTAAAACCAACGACGATTGAATCGGATTATGACGCCTTACAAACCGTCTTATTGAACTATTTAACAAACGCAATTCATCACGTGGATGCGAACAAGAAAATCGTGATTCGATTACTGAAGTTAGATTCAGAATGGATTCGTGTCGAGGTGGAAAACACAGGGTCACTCATTCCTGAAGATCATCTCAACCGGATTTGGGATAGTTTCTACAAGGTAGATAAAGCAAGAACAAGAGGATATGGTGGGCAAGGATTAGGGCTTTCCATTGTGAAGAATACGATTATCAACTTAAATTATCGTTATGGTGTTGAAAACCGCTTGGACCGAGTTGCCTTTTATTTTGATGTTTCGAAGCACCCTCTTCCTGATAAAACCGAACAATAGATGTTTGATGCCTTCAAACATCTTTTTTCTTGTTCGATATGATTAGAATTATTGAAAAAATGAACCCCTTGTGATATGATATGCCATATCACTCTTCTATTGGAGGAAGCATGCGAAAAGGCCATTCAGTTCCCATTGGGGAATATATGAAAACGATGCGAATCGTCCAATTTATTGTCATCGATATCTTGTCGATCTTTTTTACTTACAGTGTCGCAGTCTTAACGCTACACTTCATGAGGGTCCAAGATTTTTCGGCATCACGGGCCATGATGTTACTCCCGATTGTTATCATTTTCAAAATCATATTTTATGTCTTTTTTAAACTCTATAAACTTGTTTTAGACAATGTCGGGATTGATGAAGTGTTTCGAATCTTCGTTGCAGTTACAACCACTAACGTCGTCATTGTTATTGTGTTTGTCTCCATTCCTGATTATCAATTTATTCCAGAGTTCTATTTTATCTTCACCACAGTCTTAGAAGCACTCATGTTATCAACAACACGGATGGCCAAACGATTCATTCAAATGTTTGCCTTTCGGATGAAAGAACAAGGTGGGAAACGCACCCTTCTCATTGGCGCGGGAGCTGGTGGAAAGTTAGTTTATAATGAATTACGAAGTAATCGAGAATTAACCAATACGCCCATTGCCTTTGTCGATGATGATCCCATGAAGATTGGAAAATTAATGGCTGGCATTCCGATTTATGGCCCCATTGTTAAAACACCAGAAATCATTGATCGATTAGCCATTGAAGAAGTCATCATTGCGATTGCGGATATAGACTCTGTACGACTCCAACAAATCATCAAAATCGTCGCTGAACGTCCTGTCAAAATGCGCCGTCTACCCCAATTCAAGGAACTGAAAAAAGACGCTCCGAAACGTTTAGTCGAAGTTAATGTGGAAGACTTACTAGGGCGAGATATCATTGAACTTGATTCAGATGGAATTCAAGACTTCATCCAAGGAAAGCGAGTTTTAATTACAGGAGCTGGCGGGTCAATTGGTTCTGAACTAGTCCGGCAAATCATTAAATATCAGCCAGAATCCATGTTGTTATTTGATATCTATGAAAATGGAATCTATGACTTACAAATGGAATTAAACCGCACGCATCCATATGGTTATTTAAACCATGTTGACCGGAAGGTTATGATTGGATCGGTTTATAATTATGAACGGATGCAGCAAGTGTTTGAAAGTTATTCTCCCCATCTCGTGTTCCATGCCGCTGCTTATAAACATGTCCCTTTAATGGAAGATTCTGCTGTGGAAGCAGTTCGCACCAATGTCTTGGGAACCTATAATGTTTGTAAACTTTGTGACCAATTCCAAGTCGAAAAAATGGTTTTGGTTTCCAGCGATAAAGCAGTTCGTCCCACTAACGTCATGGGAGCGACCAAACGTTTTGCAGAAATGATCTTACAACATTTCAATAAGCTATCCAATACAAACTATTCCGCGGTTCGATTTGGCAATGTCTTAGGATCGAATGGTAGTGTTGTTCCACTCTTTCGGAAACAAATCGAAGCCGGTGGACCTGTAACGGTCACGGACCGAAATGTGATTCGCTATTTCATGACCATTCCTGAAGCGGTCAGTTTGATTCTCCAATCTGGTGCGTTCGCTAAAGGGGGAGAAATCTTTATCCTTGATATGGGAGAACCTGTTAAGATTATCGATTTAGCAGAAAAAATGATAATGTTATCGGGATTGAAACCTTATATTGATATTGAAATTGTCATTACCGGATTACGCCCAGGAGAAAAACTCTTTGAAGAGTTATTAGTAGATAAAAACGATACTCAAAAACCTACCGCGAATAAGAAAATCTTTATCGAAGCGATTCAAGACCTGCCAGAAATTGAGCAAGAAATCATTCGCATTCGCCAAGTCTTAGAAACCTTATCTAATCCCGAAATCAAGCAAATGGTTCAGCGAGTGGTCCCCACTTACTCGATTAAGAAATAACCGAAAGCACACGAAGACGTGTGCTTTTTTCAACGAATTTTTGGTATAATGAAAGAGGGTGACTAACTATTAGAAATCAAGAAAAAAGTGCAAGTCACGACAAAAAACCAC
>CAZABW010000100.1:0-4092 GCA_964483655.1 uncultured Candidatus Izemoplasmatales bacterium | reverse complement strand
AATTGGTTTATTTGGCATGTTGGGCCTCGAAGAATTTCATAAAATTCACCAATGCCCGAACCCCATCTATCGGCATTGCATTGTAGATGCTTGCTCGCATGCCACCGGTGGAACGGTGCCCTGCTAAGTTATCAAAGCCAGCGACTTTCGCTTCTTTGATAAATTGGGTATTGAGTTCTTCATTGTCCGTTCTAAAACAAACATTCATCAAGGAACGGGAATTCTTATCCACCGTGCCATAGAAGAGTTTACTTTGGTCTAAGTAATCATAGAGAATCGCAGCTTTTGTTTCATTGTATTCTTTAATCGCAGGTAACCCACCATTATTTAATAACCATTTAAAGACTAAACCACAAATATAAATGCCATAAGCAGGTGGCGTATTATACATACTACCATTGTCCGCATGAATCTTATATTGTAAGAGAGTCGGTGTAAAGGGTAAGACGGGATTGTTTAATAAGTCTTCCCGAATAATGACAATCACAACCCCAGCAGGACCGACATTCTTTTGCGCACCCGCCCAGATGAGACCAAACTTGGTCACATCCATCGGTTCGGATAAAAAGGATGAGGATGCATCATTGATTAAGATCTTGCCTTTGGGATTGGGATATTCTTTAAACTTGGTTCCAAAGATGGTATTGTTATCGACCATATAGACATAATCTGCTTCCGGATTAATGTCTAAGTCGCTACAATCCGGAATATACGAATAGAGCTTGTCTTTACTCGAAGCGATGATTCGTGGCGTGCCATAAATCTTCGCTTCATCAATTGCCTTTTGAGCCCAGTGACCAGTTAAAATGTAATCATATTGTTTCGTTTTACTCAAGTTCATCGGGACCATCGCAAATTGCGTGGTGCCGCCCCCTTGTAAGAATAAAATCTTGTAATTGCTGGGAACGTCTAATAATTTCCGTAAGTCTGCCTCGGCCTCATCAATGATGCCTTGGTAGACTTTGGAACGATGAGACATTTCCATGACGGACATGCCAGAACCTTTGTAATCAAGCATTTGTTCTTGGGCTTGACGCAACACATCTTCTGGTAAAATCGCGGGTCCCGCTGAGAAGTTGTAGATCCGTTTCATTTTTTCATCTCCTTTATTTATTATTTAATCCGTTTGGATTCTAAGTAATACCGTTTTTCAATCGCATGACCCATGGAGAAGCTTTTTTTACTTAGGATGCGGTCACTACCAATGTAATCGAATAAATCTTTCTTGGAAAGTGTGGGCATCACAATCGCAAAACCGTTGCGCGCTTTTGCGATTTCGATTAAGTCATCCGCACCATGGATGTAATCAATTTCAACGTCAGGGTATTGTTTTGCATAGTCATCCAAATAGCGTTGAATTAGCGCATACGCTTCAGGCGTACTTTTGGGTAAATTAATGAAGACTTGACCTAAATCGTTGGTATAGATGAAACTATGCGTTTCTCCACCGAGAATCGCTTGTAAGCCAGGATAGAAATCGTCTTTGTAATGGAAGACAATCCGATGAATCGGTTCAAAGGTGAGTCCTTCATCATAGAGGTTTTCGACTTCCACCAGGGCATACTTGGCTGGATGGTCAAATTGGTCTGCTTCGGATAACCCAACTTTAATTTTATCCCAGTGCGCTTTGGCTGTCGCTAAAGAGTGATTGCCATCGCCAACAATAAAGAGTAAGTTGTCTTCCCGCTTGCGAACTAATCCATAGAGTAAGTATTTGACAAAACCGATATTCGTGAGTTTATATCCTCGTAAATGACCGCCCCCTTCATTTAATTCAAAGTCATAGACTTTTTCATAAAGGTGCCGTTGAGAATATAACGTTTCTAAGACTTGATGTTTGGGATCATCAATCAAAAGCAACGTATGCGGAATCTCAATGGAAGCATTCTCCCGGACTTTCAGTCTGGGAGGAATGCGATCTAAGATTGTCGCTTCCGTTGCACGGATGAGGCTATGAACGCCTAATTCATAAGTATATTCATCTAAGTCGACCGCTAAGACCAATCCCAAGCGACGCTTGGTATAGGGCGTGGAGCGTTCGACTAAGATCATACAAGGTCCTTGGTCTTCTAAGATGCCTTGTTGGAGATAGTCTTCGATATGGTGGTTGATTTGTTTGATGTAATCACTGTGGTTGACTTTTCCTAAGTACGCTTCCGGAAAAATCATATGGAAGGTAGAAGGATGCGTGCCAATCGTTTGTTTTAAGCGGTCCCAATAGTCTACTTGTGAGGTAAATTGATCGCAGGCAATAACCGAAAAGCGGGATAAGTCTATCCCGCTTTTGGGAAGTAGAATCGGGGAAGCTTTGATTACATGATCATTGATCATTAAATGACCCCTTGAGCAACCATTGCTTGATATACTTTTAAGAAGCCTGCGATATTCGCTCCTAAAACAAGATTGGTGGGTTGTCCAAGTTTTTCAGCGGTTTCGTGACATTTTTTGAAGATGTTTTTCATGATGTTTTCTAATTTTTCATCGACTTCTTCATACGTCCATGCTAAGTGCATGGCGTTTTGGCTCATTTCTAATCCCGAAACGGCAACGCCACCGGCGTTGGCAGCTTTCCCAGGAGCGAATAAGACGCCATTTTCTAAGAAGTAGCGGGTCGCTTCTAAGGTGGTGGGCATATTTGCGCCTTCGGCAACTAAGTAACAACCATTTTCCACTAAAGCACGAGCATGTTCTAAGTAGAGTTCGTTTTGGGTCGCACAAGGTAAGGCGATATCACAGGGGGTAAACCACATCTTTTTGGGATCTGGGGTAAATTTCGCATTGGGGTATTTCTTTAAGTATTCTTGGGTGTATTCGCCTTTTGGTTCTGAAATTTTGTCAATGAAGGGGATGTCAAGTCCATTTTCATCCACGATGAAGCCGTTGATATCAGACATCGCGATGACTTTCGCACCAAGCGAGGTCGCTTTGACAGCCGCGTGTTTGCCCACTTTACCAGAACCAGAAATGATGATGCGTTTGCCTTCTAAGGTTTCTTGACGGAAGGTTTTCATCATTTCGATGACGTAATAGAGTAAGCCATAACCGGTCGCTTCTGCTCTTCCTAAGGAACCACCATAAGGAATGCCTTTTCCTGTGAAGACACCAGTGACTTCATTTTGGATCTTTTTATACATGCCATACATATAACCGATTTCTTTGGCTCCAACACCCAAGTCCCCTGCGGGCACATCGGTGTCTGGACCTAAATAACGATAGAGTTCGGTCATTAACGATTGGCAGAAACGCATGATTTCGCCGTCACTTTTCCCTCTGGGGTTAAAGTCAGCGCCACCTTTCCCGCCACCCATGGGGAGGCCGGTCAGGGAGTTTTTGAAGGTTTGTTCGAAGCCTAAGAATTTGAGGATGGATTGGTTGACGGAGGGGTCAAAGCGCATCCCACCTTTGTAAGGTCCGATTGCCGAGTTGAATTGAATCCGGTAACCATTGTTCACTTGAATCTTGCCTTGGTCATCGACCCAGGTAACACGGAACTGAATCATTCGTTCCGGAACGGTAATGCGTTCCATAATAGAGTATTTTTCGATGTTGGGATCCTTATCTACGATGAGATCCATGGAATCGAAAAATTCCTCAACCGCTTGTAAAAATTCTGGTTGCATGTAATACCGTTCTTGAAGCATTTTGAATACATTGTTTAAATACTGACTTTTATACAATTTACTCGTCCTCTCTTGCCTTGTATTTTTTTATGTTTCACGACATTGTCGTTTTATCCTATACTATAATACACCATTTCTTTTCTTTATAAAAGAAAAAGATGGATGAATTCACCCACCTCATATTATACAATGAAAGCGCTTTAGAAACAAGACTGAAAAAAATGGAAAAAGCAGGAAAACAAGTAGTGCTTTACAATAGTAAACTGTTTAAATAGAAGACTTAACTAGAGAGTTGCTTGAACTTTTTACTCTCTGCTAGATAGATGATGGCATACATGCCAAGCATGAGGAGTGCAGCGAGAACGACCATGACAGCGATGTAGACTACTTGGTGAATGTCTTTGAAGACTTGAAGGAATTCTACCGGTGGGTTTTGTAAGAAGAGTTCATCGGAACCTCCAAACTTGAAGGT
>CAZABW010000099.1:0-4107 GCA_964483655.1 uncultured Candidatus Izemoplasmatales bacterium | reverse complement strand
TTGATGGCTTCTTTGCCTAAGGTTAAGATATATACATACGCCCGAAGCCACACTTTAAAGTTTCCAAAGAAGCCACTAATTTGTCCAATCGCATCTTTGTTTTGTTCGATGTAATAATATCCATCTTGTTTTTTGACTTGAGGATTCGGTAAGAATGGGACTAACTTTTCCACAACACCAACCGGTCCTGATCCAGGTCCACCGCCTCCATGAGGAGTCGAGAAAGTTTTATGAAGGTTGATATGCATAATATCAAAGCCCATATCACCCGGTCTTGCCATTCCGAGTAAAGCATTTAAATTCGCCCCATCGTAATAAAGCAATCCGCCCGCATCATGAACTAGTTTTTGGATTTGACAAATATCTGATTCAAAAATACCAAGGGTGTTGGGGTTTGTCAACATCATACCTGCAATTTCATCACTTAAATGGGCTTTTAAGTCTTCGACATCCACGGTTCCCTTGTCCGTTGATTTAATTTCGATGACTTCCATTCCGCAAACCGCAACGCTCGCAGGATTGGTTCCATGAGCAGAATCGGGTACGAGGACTTTCTTACGTTTGAAATCACTTCTTGATTCATGGTAAGCTTTCATAATCATTAAACCGACTAATTCGCCATGAGAACCCGCAAAGGGATTTAAACTGTATTGATGTAAGCCAGATAACTCAGATAGAATACTAGATAACTCATCGTAGATTTTTAAAACCCCTTGAATCGAAGCACTGTTTTGTAAGGGGTGCAATTGGTTGAAGGTTGGAATCGCTGCGATTTCTTCGTTGATTTTCGGATTATACTTCATCGTACAAGAACCTAACGGATAAAACCCGGTTTCAACCCCATGATTTTTAAACGAAAGATTGGTGAAATGGCGAATCGCATCTAACTCCGACACTTCTGGTAGGTTTAATGAAGATTGCCGTTTTAAGGATGCTGGAATATCAATTTGACATCCTTCTCCATAACAAGGGTTCGGTAACGAATAACCAATCCGTCCGGGAACACTTTGTTCAAAGATGATTTTCGTATCTCTTACCATGATAACCCTCCTAACACGTGAACCAAAGCATCAATTTCTGCTTTTGTCCGTTTTTCGGTTACCGCAAAGTTATAAAGGTTTTCTAACTCTGGGTCGATTTCAGCTAATGGATATGCTCCGAAAAATCCGGCTTGTTGCAGGGCTGATTGCATCAATGGTGCTGGGATGTAACTTTTGATAGTGAACTCTTTTAAGAAGGGTTGATCAAAAGCAACTTCAAACTTCTTCGTTTTCAGGAGTTCTTGATAGAGATAATGCGCTCCTTGGTAAGATAGTTCATTCACTCGTTTCAGTCCCGATGGACCCAATAAGGTTAAGTAAACGGTAATATACAATGCCATAAGCGATTGATTCGAACAAATATTGGAGTTCGCTTTTTCCCGACGAATATGTTGTTCTCTGGCTTGTAAGGTTAAGACAAACGAACGTTTGCCAAATTTATCATACGATAACCCGCAAATACGTCCCGGCATTTTCCGAACATGAGTTTTCTTGACAGCCATGTATCCTAAGTAGGGGCCGCCAAATCCAATCGGGATTCCTAGCGTTTGACAATCTCCAACGGCGATATCCGCTTGGTCTTCTCCCGGTGTTTTGATTAGAGCTAAAGTAGCGATATCGGCGTAAATTACCAATAGACTACCATTCGCATGAACGAGATCCGCGAGATTGGTATAATCTTCAATCACACCAAAAAGATTGGTTTTTTGGACAAAAACCATCGCATGTTCTTTGGTTAATAATGTTTGAATTTCCGTTAAATCCGTGTGGCCATTCGTCGTTGGGATCCAATCGACTTCTAATCCCCGATAATGAGCATACGTTTTTAAGACTTCTTTGATATGGGGGAAGATGGCGGAAGAAACCAACATTCTGGGGCGTTTGGTAATGGCTTCAGCCATAAACATCGCTTCTGCAGCAGAGGTAGGTCCATCATACATCGAGGCATTGGAGACATCCATCCCTGTTAACTCACAAATCATACTTTGGTATTCAAAGATGTATTGGAGTGTTCCTTGAGCCACTTCAGGTTGATAAGGGGTATAGGAAGTGAGAAATTCTTGTCGTGAGGTAATAAAAGGAATAACACTAGGTTCGTAATGATCATACGCTCCTAATCCTGAAAAAATCGTATAGGTTTGATTGAGAGAAGCGAGCTTAGCAAAATGAGCGCGCAACTCGATTTCATTCATTTGAGGAGGAATTTGATAGTCTCCTTGGAATTTCACATGACTCGGAACGTCTTGAAAAAGGTCCTTGATATCATGTAGTCCAAGAAACTGGAGCATTTCCCTTAAATCATGTTCGGTATGGGGAAAATACTTGTGCATAAGCATCACCTATTGGATGGAGGCTAAATAATCGGCTGGAGATAATAAATCAGCTAATTCTTGAACATTGGAAAGACGAACTTTTAATAACCAATGTTGATAAGGATCTTGGTTTAGTAATTCTGGTTCGCCAATCAAATCATCATTGACCATCACGATTTCCCCGCTAACAGGACTGATTAAATCAGAAGCCGCTTTGACAGACTCTACAGCACCGAATTCTTTTTCTTTTTGAACCTTGGATCCTACTTCTGGTAAATCGACGAAGACCACATTGCCTAATTCAGCTTGGGCAAAATCACTAATACCGATCCAAGCAAATTCACCTTCTTGTTTGACCCATTCATGAGATTTGGAATATAAAATTCCTTCGATTACTTTGCTCATTGCTATTCTCCTTTTGGTTTATAGTTTTTTTTGTAAAATTGTTTATTGCGAACAAATCCAGCAAACTTCTTTTGACGGATTTGGACGAAGACAGACGTATCTTTCTTGGAGTATTCTTGTTTAATCATTGCCATTGCAAGTGGTTTTTGGGTGGATATGGATAGGTATCCTGTTGTCACATATCCAACGACTTCATCCCCTACTAAGACTTCATAGCCTTGTCGAGGAATTGCTTTTTCAGTTAACTCGATGCCAACAATGCGCCGTGTTACTCCTTGTTCTTTTTGAGCTTTTAACACGTCTAAGCCAATCATCTTTGGTTTATCAAGGGACACAAACATCGAAAATCCCGCTTCTAATGGAGTGATGTCATCTGCTAACTCATGGCCATACAAAGGTAGCGCCGCTTCAAACCGTAAGGTGTCTCGACATCCTAAGCCGCAAGGTTGGATGTGGTGTTGATCGACAAGAGTGGACCAGATTGCTTGAATGGCAATTTCATCTCCATAAATCTCAAAGCCATCTTCTCCAGTATAACCGGTTCGAGAAATCAAAACAGGAAAATCCATGATTTCATAGTTAGCGAAGGTGAAAAAAGTTAATTCCTTTAAATCTAAGCCAAAGATTTCTTTTAGCTTGGTTTCTGCATTTGGGCCTTGGAGCGCGACTTCAGCGTAGTCATCCGAAACATTGCTCACTAACACGTCAAACCCTTCCGTTTGATCCACGAGCCACGCATAGTCTTTTCCAATATTCGATGCATTAACCACTAAGAAAAATTCTTCATCATGAACTTTATATACCAATAAATCGTCCACGATTCCCCCTTGATGGTTGGTTAAGAATCCATAGGTTACCTGCCCTGATACTTTTGAGCGAATTTCATTTGAAAATACATAGTCGATATAATCGAGGGCCTCTTTTCCTTTGACGATGATTTCTCCCATATGGGATACATCAAAGATGCCAACATCTTGCCGTACCGCTTGATGTTCGATCACAATCCCTTGATATTGAATCGGCATATAGAAGCCAGCGAAGGGCTCCATTTTCGCCCCTAAAGCGATGTGTTTGTCTACCAAACACGTCTTTTTGATAGCGTTTTCCAAAATATCACCTCACCCTAAAAATTATACCATATCTGAGGGCTTTTCAAAGATGATTTTCAAGAAATCGGCGAGGTTTAAGTTCATAATGTAGTGACTTAAATCAAGATCTTGTAAAGCTGAAGTGATTGCTTCTTGGGTGAACGAAATCTCTTTTAAGCGATTCGTAATATCTTCAATATCCCCTAAGACAAAGTAATCTCCGAGGATGTTTACGTGTTTGATGATATTATTTTTTAACTC
>CAZABW010000098.1:0-4150 GCA_964483655.1 uncultured Candidatus Izemoplasmatales bacterium | reverse complement strand
GCATAACCTTGATCCTGTAGATGATTTTGAACGGAGTCGTAATAATGGGATTTATACGGTTCAACGAAATCGTAATCCTTATATTGATCATCCTGAATTTGTGGATTCGATTTATGGTACGTATACTGTTTCAGTAGAAGGAAGCTATTCTTCCATCCTAATATTATCGTATTTGGTGCCAAACATTTCGAATCATCAAGCAACTTCATCCATCTTCATCCAATAATCAAAGGGGCGCTCATCCGGCGCCCCTTTGTGTATAAAAAAAAGAAGTTTTTTGACAACTTCTCATTAGCCATGAACAATGATACAGTAAATACCAAAAAGCAAGAGTAATCCAATCGGGATAAAAAAGGTCAACAGCTTGATTCGTAGGTCCTTTTTCTCATTGATGTAGTAATTTAAGTCGGTGATGGAGAGTCGTTCTTTGATTTCATCACCTTGCTCTTGAATGACGACAGTGAAAGTCCCAGATTGTTTCAGATGTTCAAATTTGGTCAGCATGTGACTCTTAATCGATGTTGGATTGTGATAAATATAACTGAGTAAACTCTCGTCATCATTGATGCGTTGTTTGTTCGCCTCATTGATAGCAGAATCAAATATCGTTTGAATCACTCTTTTTTTAGTTTCAACTTGCATAGGCATCCCCCCCAGGACCGGTATAAAAACAAATTTACCGAAACAATAGAAATAAAGTTAAGGATAAAATCATCAAGAAAACCATCACTGTTGAAGAGATGATGGTCCGGAAACGTTGTTTAAAATAGTGATTCATTTCATCCAATTCGATTTGCTTGGCAATTAAGGCTTGACTATAAACCGGTAAAGCAAGAAATGCTTCTTCAGTCTTTATTTTGTCAAACTCTTTCATCATAGCTTTTTTGATACAAACTTCATAGTCAAACCCGTCGCTGTCTAACTTTGCTCGCTTCCGACAAGACTCCCCAGCCTTGTAGATCCGGCAAATATACTGATCAACAAGATATTTTCCCATGATTCCCCCAATATATTTGAATCCGTATTAATATTAAAATATTCGATAAATAAAAGCAATAGGATTTCTATGAAATTATCATTTTACGCTTGCTTTTTCAAGAGCCTACCCTTCAACTTAAGAATTAATCAGTAAAAAATGTCTTTACATGAGGAGAATGATAAGAAAAGGAATCAAGACAGGAATCAGGACGAGGGTCAGAAACACCTTGCCTGATTGTTTCTTATTTAGATAGTAGAATAAATCGGTAATCGTTAGATGATTGTAAATAAAGAGTTTCTCTTTTTCTGAAAAGAGACCCCTTTCGTGTTCTCAAAATCCCTCCACTTCGCTAACATCAATGCTTTCACCTTATTAGGATGATAAAAAAGATAGGACCTTACAGAATCATCGTCATCCTTTTCTTGTTTCACTGATCGAATGGTATTCTTAAAAATTTCCAAAATCACTCGCTTAGCTTGATCCATAATCGTTCCTTTTCTGAAATGTGTATGGCTCTATTATAGCAATTTCAAATGTAAATAAAAGACCAGAAAAGTGTACTCTAGACATGTTTAATAATTAAGTAAGAAACCCATCAAAAATCAAAAAACCATCGAATCATCGATGGCTTTGAATAGCGACAAAAGGGCTTATTTTTGTTTAAGTTTACAAGTATTGATGCCCAAGAGTTTATATAACCTACATTGACCCACAAAACTGGTAACGACTAATAAAACAGCAGGGATTAATAACCACCACGTCGTAAATACAATCGTTAAGATTGTTAACAAGACCGCTAAAGCATATCGAATCATTTGATCGACTTTTCCCACATTCTTTTCCATAATTACACTCCTTTTGGATTCATCATACAATAAAGAAGTGGTTTTGTCACATCATATGCAATACATTTCAATGCTTGGGATGATATGATAGTATTAGATTGTTATGGAGGTTTCTTTATGAACGAATATCATCCCCTTATTCAGGCTTATCCCCATCAAATCTTTGATAAAGTCCGCTATGCGGATACCGACCGTCAAGGTCATGTCAATAATGCTAGTTTTGCCCAATATTTAGAAACAGGAAGAGTGGAAATCTTGTATCTTGGCTTAGAAAGTAAGAAACCGGAGCATACTAATTTTGTGATTGCTAACTTAAGCATTCAATACCTGGATGAAATCCACTGGCCTGGTCTCATTCAAATTGGAACCCAGATTGAACGGATTGGGAAGAGTTCGATCACCTTCGAACAATCCCTCATGCAAGAAAATCGTCTCGTCGCAACTGCCCAAACGGTGATTGTTCAAGTCGATCCAACTTCAAAGAAGTCTTGCCCTTTGAATGAAGACACGATTTCCTTGTTACAAACATATCTAAAAAAGAACCAGTCCTAATTGACTCGTTCTTTTACTTTTTGTTCCACAAGTAACCGATAGGTTTCCATATCAAACTTACGAAGCAACCCTGCTTGATTCATATAACGGAGTTTTCCAAAGATGGGACGCTCTGTCCAAGCACGGTCGTGTTTTCCAAAACACCAAGCAATGCCAGTATACGAATTGGGGTCTCTTCCATCGAGGAAATAGGTATCATTTAAGACTACGATGGTTTGATATGCTGTTTCGTAATCAGGACTCCACTCGATAATCTTTTTTGCCCAATACATCCGCATGTAATTGGGCATCGTTCCCGAGACTTTCATATCTTGCATCGCCGCATTCCAATAGATATCATGGGTTTGGGCTTGTTCAAACTGTTCAAAGGTATATAAATACTCCCGCTCATCACGAAGGTGTTCCTGCATCGTCGCATACGCCCAAGGCTCAGTAATAAAATGAAAATCATCATATTTTTCATTGTAAAAAATATAGTTCATGGCTAATTCGCGTCGAACAAAGAGTTGTTCAATAAAAGCATCCTTTACTTCTTGTTCAACAGAAGAATGTGTTACAGCGAAATAGATTTCTAAGGAACTGATTTGACCGAAATGAAGATAAGGACTTAAATACGAATTATAGTCTTTTGAGGGATCATTGGATTCGAGGTAATACGAAAGTTTATCCTTGATAAAAGTATCTAATCGTTGTTTGGCGTGAGTATAACCCCCCTTGAATATAGAAACTCCTCGAATATCTTGCCGGATGGGGAGGTTATCTAGAATCTCATCAATATTTGCTAGATCTAAAGATGAAGTGGAAAGGAATTGTTTGTTCAAAAGAGGTGACAACTCGAGTACAATCGCATACGAAGAAACCAAGCGATGAAGTTTGGGACGTAAGGTATAGGCACCATACTCGCACTTATCACTCGCAATCTTAACCGGAACAATGACATCCGATTCGACACTTGTTAGTTGAATATGAGGATAGTCTTGAATAATCCTTTGATAGACTTGTCTCCGCCACAGGCGTTGAACTCGCATATATCCGATATCCATCACAACATGACTCGTTTCTGGAAAGAAAGGTTCTAAGACTTCTAAGGGATTGCCTAATCCAATATGGAAAGAGATACCTAATTGATGAAGTTCCGTACTCAATTCTTGGACGCCTTCTAACATAAACTGGTAATGTCTTCGATTCGCATGGGGATAACTGGGAACTAATGCAAAGACAACCAGTAAGGGAAGTTGGTGTTGATTAGAAATAGTAATGGCTTCTTGTAAGGCATGATTATACGAAATCCGCTGGGATGCCTGCATCCAATAGAGGACATAGTGGCCTTGTTTTTGAGCTGTAGATTGAATTAAGATTAAACTACGTGACAATTTCATCACCTCTTAGTATCATATTATCATAAAACAAAGGAAATCTTTCTATAAATGCGGAAATAAAATCGACTCAAATTTCGAAAAAAACCTTTGCCAAAAACAAGAACAAATGATATAATCTTTTATGCGCAACAAACGCTTTGCAGGTGTAGTTTAATGGTAAAATGTCTGCTTGCCATGCAGAAGATGGGGGTTCGATTCCCCTCGCTTGCTCCAGAGAACATGTAGGTTTGATACTTTGGTATCAGACCTTTTTTTATTCCCGTGATCCAAATGAGAAAAGTTCTCAACTACTTCTTAGCATGTAAACCCAGTAAACGTCAAAAACTAACACCCTATAAAACCGGGGTGTTTTTTTGTATGCTAGAAGCAAAAGAAAGAGAGGGACA
This sequence comes from uncultured Candidatus Izemoplasmatales bacterium, assembly GCA_964483655.1. Taxonomy (GTDB): domain Bacteria; phylum Bacillota_I; class Bacilli_A; order Izemoplasmatales; family Hujiaoplasmataceae; genus JAUXXX01. The sequence continues at coordinate 9 of CAZABW010000098.1, read as the reverse complement.
GAAATGGGA
>CAZABW010000097.1:0-4169 GCA_964483655.1 uncultured Candidatus Izemoplasmatales bacterium | reverse complement strand
ATACAGAAATTGCTGGGGAGTATATGATCACGTATATCGCAACCGATTCATCGGGAAATACATCTCAAGTAGTCCGTTATGTCCATGTTCTTCCGAGTTAAAATCATGGAGGTTATTGAAAACATCTCCTGATTCTTGATATAATACAAGTATCGAGAATCAGGAGGATGACAATGAAAACCTATAACAAATTAGTTCGGGATTTAATCCCCCAGTTAATCGTTGAGGATGGGAGAAATCCCCAAACCCGCTTTTTGGATGAGTGGGAGTTTTATGCGGAATTAAAACGGAAGTTAAAAGAAGAAGTGGATGAATTTATTCAAACCGGAGAAATCGAAGAACTCGTCGACATCGGCGAAGTGATTCATGCCATTTTAGCGATGGAACAAGTCAGTGTCGAAACCTATCAGCGGATGCGGTTGGAAAAACGCGAAGCGCGTGGGGGATATGAAAAACGGATTTTTTTAGAATCTGTGGAAGAACAAGAATAACAGGAGAAATCCTGTTTTTATTTTTAATCAGTAGTTACAAGGATGAAATCATATGATATAATGAACATAAAAAGAATTACAAGTAGTAAACATAATTATATTGGAGGAACGTGATGTTTAAATGGCTAATGATCATCAGCTTGTGTTTTAGTTTCGTGGGATGTCAAAGAGATTCTTCAAATGGAACGATAACGAGTACCACTCAAACGGAAGATACTCAAGTATCGACAACCGAAATTCAAGTCATTCAATCGATGATGTTTGTGGACTCTATGCTTGAATGGCACCCGATCAACCAAGCAGATCAATACAAAATATCGATTTACGCACCCGATTTAGACCAATGGTTTTATTTGGAAAGTCAAACAACATCGATTGAATTGATTGATATTCCTTATGGCAAACTGGAAGTAGAAGTCCAAGCGTTTCGCACAGGTGTGGCAATATCGAATAAACCCAAGTTGATGGTACGATATCGGCCTCTATTGGTAGCTCCCAATGTGATTTGGATGGAAAATGGGATTTTACACTGGAATCCTGTCCCTGAAGCCACATCATATATCATCAACACAGCCTGGGTTGGTCCATTTGAGGTGGATGCTAGTGTGACCTCCTACGATTTAGGTGCACACATTGATCATCCTGCCGAGTGGAATGTCTCGATTCAAGCGCGACATCCACTCGTGGTATCAGAGTTTTCTGATTCTTTTCAGGTTTTAACCCATCAAATCAAACCTTTTTATTTAAATGTGGCATATTCGATTGCAAGTAATGAAGATTTCGTGTTTGACTTTGGCTATTCTGATTTAGAAATTGAGAACGTTTCTGGGGATGTTTATGCTTTTGATCTTCAAGAACTTACCATGAGCCAAGGGATTTTAAGGATTTCCAAAGAGTATTTAAGTAGTCTTTATTTTTCTCCCTTTATTTTCCAACTGACAACCAATCATGGGGAGTTTATATTCCATTTACGAGTATTTGATAGTCTTATATCATTTCGCATGCCGATGTATTTTGTCGGTGCGATACCGGGGGTTGACTTCAATATTCCGATTCCCTTATTACTAACCAGAGGATACTTTATCGATGGGTATCAAATGCCGAGGGATCAATACACCGTGACGGAAGATCAAATCAGCGTCCATCATGAATTTGTTGCCTCGGTCCTTGAATCGAGACCCGAGTTAGAGTTCGCATACTTCATATTTCGTCAGCACAATCGACAATTTGGTCATAGAGCAAATTTCGTATGTCAGATTTTACCTAATTCCTGATGGTTAGAATCTAGAATAGTGATGATCATCAAGGAATGGAACAAATTTAGGAGAAGCAATTCTCCTTTTTTGATTGGAAGAAGGGGGAATGTTTTTCAATTTCTTCTTAAACCCTTCGCTTTTTGATATAATGAGTTTGGTGATGGTATGGACTATCGGTCTTGGCGAAGCCAATTGATTCAAGAAGGCGCAAAAAAACGCATCCCTATCTTGGGGGAGTTTGAAATCACAAGTGCATGTAACCTCGCTTGTGAGATGTGTTATATGAGTGATCACTCCCTAAGAAAAGAAAAAACCACCGCAGAATGGAAAGAACTATTCAAAACAACTGCTGATGCGGGAATGGTCTTTGCTTTATTAACCGGTGGGGAAATTTTCATGCGGAAAGATTTCGTCGAACTCTATGAATATCTATTTGATTTAGGCGTACGAATTACGCTTTTTACGAATGGAACGATGTTGAATGATGCCATTCTTCAAAGTTTGTTGAAACGACGCCCGGATTATGTGGCGATCACCTTATATGGTGCGAGTAATGAAACGTATGAAGTCGTTACGAAGAACAAACATGGCTTTGATTGGGTCAATCAGGCGATTGACAAACTCAAAGCTCATCGGATTCCAATTCTTTTACGGACCATCCCGATTCGACCCATCGTGAGAGAGTTAGAAGCCGTAATCGCTTATGCAAAAAGCAAGGATATTGCATTAGGATATTCGTTATATGTCGGACCAACCAGAGAACGTTGTCATCAAGAGTTGGGCCTTCGGTTAGAGCCTTTGGAACTCATTGAGTTTGAGCGACGGATGCGCGAAAGTTTTGGCTTAGAACCTGAACAAGATTTTCTCGAAAATCAAAATCAGTCCAAATGTGCGGCATTGCGAAGTGGCTTTTACCTCGATCATCGCTTTCATCTGATGGCTTGTGCGATGTTAAATCATCCCAAAAAGCAAATCACACCAGATACCTTCTTACAAACGTTTCATGAACTCGGGGATGTCTTTGAAGCACTCGACCAATGTGATGCATGTCATGCTTGTGATACCAAGTCCTCATGTATTCAATGTTATGCGAGAAGATTCTTAGAAGGAAACGCCAAGACGTGTCACCCGTATTTAAAAGCGATTGCGAAGCTAAGAAGAGGGACTCGCCATGAAACGAATTAGAGTCGGAGACATTCTTTTAGACATTGAATTATTAGGAAAAGGCTACTTACAAGAAACCATTCCTGCTTATGAAGTCCCCATCGAAGGAGATGCTCATCATACCATTGAAAGTAAAATGGTAGATGAAATTATTGTCCCTAATGAAGAACCTCGATATCAAGAGCCTCATAAAAAACTCTATTCCAGTGCGAATGGAGAAGTGATTATCACGTTTGATCCAAAGGATAATCAACCCACCCAACGGATTGAGTATGACTTCGAATATCGGCATGTCACACTTTCCTTTACGGACAGATATTCGCAAGAAATAGCGGAAATCGAGTATTTATGGACAGGGATTCTATTCTTTGAAATTGCCTTACTTCATGGCTACTCAGCGCTTCACGCTTCTGCGATTGAGTACGCTCAGGAAGCGATTCTGTTCAGTGCCCCTTCGGGAACAGGAAAGAGTACGCAAGCGAGATTATGGAAAACCGTATATCCACAAGTCGAAACCATTAACGATGATAAACCCCTTTTAAAAGTCGAACAGGGTCAAGTTTATGTGTACGGATCACCATGGTCAGGAAAAGATTTAGTCAATCAGAATACGAGAATTCCGTTAAAAGCGATTGTCTTCTTGCGTCAAGAAGGAAATAACACCATCTATCCCTTGACGACCCAGCAGAAGATTATTGAACTATATCGTAATACTTATCGACCGCGAATTTCCAAATTAGCCGATATCAATTTATCGATGATGAATCAAATTTTACCGATCGTCGTTATCATTGGTTATGGATGTAATATGACTTTAGATGCAGTTTTCACCTTACACAACTATTTATATGGAGGAACACGATGAAAATCAAAGAAGGATACTTACTCCGAGAAGTAGCAGGTCAGTTTTTGGTTGTCCCTGTAGGCAACCAAGCGATCACTTTTAATGGCATCATCACATTAAATAAAACGGGAAAAGTGATTTGGGAAGTCTTACAAAAAGATACGTCCAAAGCAATAATCCTCGAAACCTTACTCGACCGTTTTGATGTGACACCCGAACAAGCATCCCAAGATATTGATGGTTTCCTATCTACCTTACAGAAACATCAATTATTGGAGTAGTCTGTGAAACAAACCGTACAAAACGACGTCTTAGCTCCTCTGATTCGAGAAAAGCTAAAGATGGGAAGTGAAGTGAGTTTCACGGTCGTGGGAGAATCCATGAGACCGTTTTTTGTCGATAAAGAAACGGTTG
>CAZABW010000096.1:1703-4345 GCA_964483655.1 uncultured Candidatus Izemoplasmatales bacterium | reverse complement strand
ATGGAGTTTTATATTATCCGTACGGATACCATCGGAATGATGATTCTCCAAGCTTTGAAGGAAAAAGCAGAAGCGGGAGTTGATTGCTATCTCATTTATGATCATTTCGGGAGTCATCGTCAAATGAAGAAGAAGATTCTCAACGAATTGAAAGCGGCGGGCGTTCAAATCGCTGTTTTTGATCCCCAGAAAATATCCTTACTAAATGCCAATGTCAATTTTCGTAATCACAGAAAAGCAATCGTAATTGATGGTCATATTGGCTTTGTTGGGGGAATGAATCTTGGTGATGAGTACAACCATCAATCGAAGAAGTTTGGGTTTTGGCGGGATACCCATTTGCTAGTCAAAGGAAATGGCGTTACATCAATACAAAACGTATTTACGAAGGATTGGTATTACATCACCAATCAAGTCTTGGAAAAGCCATTAGATAAATCTGTAATCCAAATGCCAGGCTTGTTTGCGGTCGTTGAATCTGGACCGGACTTTGAACTGAGTCGAATTCGTGATGTCTACTTCAAAATGATGAATCAAGCGAAACAATCCATTCGCATTGTTACGCCGTATTTAATTATTGAACCAGAAATGATGTTAACACTAAAAATAGCTTTAAAGAGTGGCATTCGCGTCGAGTTATTGGTACCAGGAAAACATGACTATGCTGTGGTGGGATTAGCAACCCGCTCGTATTACGAACAACTCTTAAACTATGGTGCGAACATCTACGAGTATCGCAATCATTTTGTCCATTCCAAGATTCTCATCGTCGATGACAAAATTGCCTCGGTGGGAAGTGTCAATTTTGATCCTCGTAGTTTCCACATCAATTTTGAAGTGACAGCATTATTTGAAAACCAATCCGTCGCGGATTTGGTTCAATCGTTTCAAGACGACTTAACGAAATCGAATCAGATTTTACAAGAAGACTGGCGGAAGCGGGGATTGATGAAGCGATTGATTCAAGGCTTCTTCAATCTCTTCAGTCCGATATTTTAGGAGGAACATATGAGCAACGTAGAAATCATTTTACTGATTGTATCGACCCTTTCATTTTCCGGAATCGTATTCATGATTATCTTGCAAAAACAACCCAAAAAAGATGACGTATTTCTACACTCCGTACAAACGAAATTCGATGAAGTGAAGTTTGGGTTACAAGATCAAATTCATCGTTCGTTATTTGATTTTAACGACCATGTCAATCAGAAATTATCAGAAAACTCGGAAAAAACGAGCACCAATATCGCTGATTTACGTCTTCAAGTGAATGAAGCAGTTTCTCAGTTTCGAGATTCTTTATCAACGCGATTACAAACTGATTTTCAAGGGCTAACTGCTTATTTAGAAGGGCAAATGTCCAAAATTACCCAATCTGTGGATCAAAAATTGAGTCAAGAATTTCAAAAAACAAATCAAACCTTTATTCAAATCTCAGAACGCGTAAAAGTCATTGATGAGGCACAAAAAAAGATTGAAGACTTATCAACTGAAATGGTCTCTCTTCAAAAGATTTTATCGAATAATCAAAGTCGGGGATTGTTTGGGGAATATCAATTAAATCAATTGTTATTTAGCATATATGGCGAAAATGACAAACTTTACCAAACGCAATACACGATTCGGGAACAACGGGGAAAATCAGAATCGGTTCGAGCCGATGCGGTCATCTTCATGCCAGAACCCAACGGTCATATCTGTGTAGACTCTAAGTTCCCCTATTCTTCCATCAAACCCATCTTCGATCAAACCGAACTGACGAAAGAGGAAGAAGAAAAAGTGATTCAAGGATTTGGCGCCGATGTCAAGAAACACATTACCGACATTGCTAGTAAATATATCATTTCAGGAGTCACTGCAGACTTTGCGCTCATGTTCGTACCGACAGATGCTGTTTTATCGATTCTTCATGCGAAACTCCCTAATGTTGTGGAATATGCGAGAAGTAAAAATATTACGATTGTCTCCCCCACAACGCTCATTCCTTTGCTTTCCAGTTTTAAAGCGGTTAAGATTGATTTTGAACGAAACAAACACATCGCCAAGATTCGCAAGGAATTACTTGGTTTAAATAAAGACTTCTTAAAGTTTGTGGAAAATTGGGAGAAATTAACGACAGCAATGGATTCGATTACACGTCACTCTAGTGCAATCGATAAAGATGTGAAGAAAATTACCACGAAATTCGACAGTATTAAAAACGTCGAGTTCATGGAAACTGACGCTGATTCAACCGATTTCGATGAAACGAAGTAGCAAAAGAATAGAAAACACTACGAAAATCTTTTTCAAGAAATATAACTTGCATTCTCACGGGGTAAGTTGTATAATACCTTTAGCATCAAAATATTTTTAAGGAGAAACACATGAACGGCACAGTAAAATGGTTTAACGCAGAAAAAGGTTATGGATTCATCACCGGTGAAGACGGCAAAGATATCTTTGCACACTACTCTGCAATCCAAGGCGAAGGTTACAAAGCTCTTGAAAACGGTCAAAAAGTTAGTTTTGACGTACAACAAGGCGCTCGTGGACCACAAGCTGCTAATATCGTAAAACTTTAGTAGTCAACTTGTAATTTAAAAAAGCCTGAAAAGAGACACTTATCCAAGTGCCTCTTTTTTCTATAAAAAAAAGACCGG
>CAZABW010000096.1:0-1603 GCA_964483655.1 uncultured Candidatus Izemoplasmatales bacterium | reverse complement strand
ATCGCCCACCATAAGCGAATCGGTAGTTTCCAACAAACAATGACTTCATCGTCTTCTGCGAGAATCAAGGTAATCGAAAAGTAGATGGCGAACGGTAAAGCAATGTAATAATTTAAAAGGATGCCGTCATATGACGCCACTAAAGCAACCAGTAGTAAGAACAACTGGCCAATGAACATCAAATACATCGCATCCCTAAATCGTGATGGTCCTAAATATTGCATGAAATCAACTCCCCCGAGATTCTTCACGCTACATTTAACATATCATAATTGATGACCTTTTTCAAGAACTCCGCTGAAAATCTACTTAAGATAAGAAAAATAATGCAATCAAACTCCATATGGGAATGAGTAACAAGATGAACTGACTTAAGATATCATAGACACGGTGAAATCGATAATCAAAATCAAAGTAAGATCGGTTTATGATTCCGAAAAAAAGCAGGAATAATTGAAGGATTCCAAAGGAAAACAGAAGAATCGTAATGGATTGGGGAGAAAACTGATATAACGCTGCAAACCCAGAAAACCACCAAAGTGTCGATCCAAAAATGACGAAAGATAGTAGATTTGTCAAAGAATAAACCATCCAATAAACCCGACGGTTGCCAAGATGATGAACCACGACTTTCGTCTTTATCACTTGGATGATGAAGTAAAGAATATAAACAACACCTTTACTAAGAAAAAACCAAAGTGGTTGGTCCCACAACTTTAATATCGAAACAAGAACCATTGAACAATCAGCTAAAGCGAGGGAAAGAAACCAATAAATCCGTAGCGGAACTCCCTTATAATAGAGGATTTCAGAGCCTTCCGCTATCGATAAGTAGATGACAAAACCGATACTGAGTGGTAGAATCAACAAGAAGTTTAAAATGGAACTTTCTCCCCCTAATAATAACGAGAAAGCCATTAATAACGCTTGAATGGCAAATAAGCCAAAAGCACTGTCTTTTGAATTTTGACGATCGAGGTATTTCATTCGTTCACTCCTCAAGATTGCTGTAGTGCTAGAATATCATAAGTTCGGGGTCAAAACAAGACGAATCTAGAAACGGAGACGTTCCTTCTTGAAAACTCACAGATTATCTCATATAATAGAAAGTGCATGAAAGCGGTGAAAGTATGAAAATCTATAATTCTTATACCAATCAATTAGAAACGTTTGTCCCCCATCGTCCCGGAGTGGTTTCGATGTATGTCTGCGGACCTACTGTATATTCCTATATCCACATTGGTAATGCTCGACCTGTGGTCTTTTTTGACACGGTAAGACGGTATTTTGAATGGATTGGTTATCAGGTTAAATTCGCTTCCAATTTCACGGACGTCGATGATAAGATTATCGAAAAGGCGATAGCCACTGCGCAAGATGAACTAGCAGTCGCAAACTATTATATTGACGCCTTTTTACAAGACGTCAGTCGATTAGGTTCGAAAACGGATTATATTCAACCCCGGGTTACTGAATACATGACACAGATTGTCGATTATATTCAAGAATTAATCGATTTAGGATACGCTTATCAAGTCCAGGGAGATGTCTATTTCCGCGTTGAGAAAATCGCGGAATATGGTCGTCTTTCAGGAAGAAAGAT
>CAZABW010000095.1:0-4761 GCA_964483655.1 uncultured Candidatus Izemoplasmatales bacterium | reverse complement strand
GAAAATTTAGTAAATCCCCTATAGTTAAATCTTTCTTATAAACATCATTATAATGCGTCCTATAAGAACAAAATACCGCTTAAAACACAGATTATTAGTGATAAGTTCAATTTCCCCCAAGATGGTAAGCGTTTTCATCATGTCCCCTCAATTTCACTAATTTCTAGAAATCAATCGAAATGAATAAAAAGACCAAAAATCAGACAAAATGACTCAAATTCATAAAAAACCCCCTCTTCCCTATGTCACCAAACATCACTTGACGACATATTGACGACATAGCAACTTGGGATGACAAGACAGTGGAGTTGAGGGGATATGAACTGATTATTAGTCCAAAATGTATCCTCACTTAAACAATATCACCTTCTCAAATAAAATAGCACCCGTTCTACTGACACACTTGAGATATGTGTCCGTAATAACGGGTGCTTCTAATTTGTATGAGATTGTTCTAAAAAATTATTTACCCTGCATGAAAGAGCCAAATGCAAATCCAAATTGAACACACTCTTGGAGTTGGTCCACCGATGGATTGAACTTAATTCGTAATCCTTCCAAAGTTTTCATCCGTAGTTGTTTCAAACGTGTCATCACGTTCACAACCCCTTCTCCACTCCAACCATATGAACCAAATGCGGATGCGAACTTCCTGCCATCCATCACAGGATTTAAGCGAATTAAAACTTCCCAAATCGGTTCTACCGCATCAGATAGAATCGTTGTCGTGGCCATCAGAAACGCATCCGCTTGTCGAATTCGATCCACAACCAGCGAGACAGGAGTCTCAACTAAATCATAAGTTTCAATTTCTACTAACGTATCAAAGGATTTGCGAATGCCTTCACTCACAGCGTCTGCCATCTTTTTGGAATATCCATATGCGGAAGCGTAGGGAATAACAATCAGAGGATGTTCATTCACTTCTTTGGGTTTCGACCATTCCCGATACATTTGTGTAACGGCTTGATAATTACTTGAGTCTACAACAGGTCCGTGTCCGGTTAACACATAATCAACAGTTAATGAAGCGATTTTATCTAGTGCTTTTACGACGAACTTTTTAAATGGGGACATAATCGAGTCAAAATAGTTTTTTAATCCCTCCATGTAATGTTCCGGGTGATCGACATTGCTAGCTAAAACTCCTTCAAATGCATAATGAGCCCCGAAGAAATCGCAGGTGAACAACATGTTTTCTTCTTCCATGTAGGTAAACATGGTATCTGGCCAATGTAAATTTGGAAGTAAGAACGTTCTTAACGTCCAGTTTCCTAAGGAAATAACCATATCCTCTTTTGCGACGATATGTTTAAAATCGCGATTGATAATCTCTTTGATGTTATTAATCCCAGCGTTTGTCGCAACAATCGTAATATTGGGACTTAATGATAACAACCGTTCAATCGAACCGGCATGATCGGGCTCTGTATGATTCATAAAGAGATAATCGATGGTTGAAACATCCACAAGTTGAGAAAGTTTGGCAATATAATCATCTTGAAACGTTGCTTTCGTTGTATCAATTAACGCGGTCTTCTCAGAACCCTTCACTAAATACGCATTATACGTCGTTCCATAAACGGTTTCCATGACAATATCAAAGACGCGTAAGTCATAATCATTTACGCCAATCCAGTAAATATTGTTCTTAATTTCAAAGGTATTTGTTTGCATGTTTTATCACCCCGTGACATTATAGTATAATCCCATAAAAAGTGCAAATATTATGGTCATTGGATGTGGTGTTGTAACCAAACTTTGGCATCAGATGCTTCTATTTGCGATAAAGAGTGGGCGTGATGATAGAGTTTCATGTCCACTTTGAACTGGCATCGCTCCAAGATTTGTTTTAAACCAAGCGTCTGACTCAATGAGACCATAGGATCATTATCGGAGGCTAAGACAAGAATAGGTACTTTATGGTTTCGTTCTTGTAATCCATCTTGATGGGGAATCATCGGATGATGTAAGATTGCATATTGATACGGATGGTCATATCGAAGGAGATAGGATGCGATAAAATTGGCTCCATTTGAATACCCAACCAATCCGATATCTTGATAAGTCAATCGATACTTTTTTAATAATTTATGTATGTCAACTTCAAACTGATTGACTCGTTGCTTCAAATCTTCTTGATCGAACACTCCTGCTTGAAGACGTTTAAAGAAACGATTCATACCATTTTCTATGACCTCACCGCGAAAAGAAATTCGTTTTGCTTGAGAGTCATAGTATTGAGATAAGGAGATTAAATCGTATTCATCGCCACCGGTTCCATGAAACAATAACATTACTCTTGATGTTTCATTTAGATTATCTTGAAAAATATGGATCATCGAATCATCCCTCCAAACAATACTATTGTATCACATTTCATTCCCTTTCCTTTTGGAAAAGAATCTAAAATCAAATCATCTCTTTCATAAATCAACGTTTTTTGGTATAATCAATAAGAAGATGAAATCTCCAAAACGATTTCATATGAAAGGAGAAACGATGATGAATATTTTAGCCTTTATGCGTTCGAAAGAAGAACTCGTTTATTTATATGAGGACATGACTTTAGAAGAAGCGCTTGCCAAAATGGAAAAACATCGCTTCACATCCGTACCCATGATCAATCGGGAAGGATATTATGTTGGGACAATCACCGAAGGGGATTTGTTGTGGGATATAAAAAAACACGACGATTTTTGCTTATCCAAAGCTAGTGAACGGCTATTATCTAGCGTAAAGCGAAACCGCGATTACCAAGCCATTAACATCACCGCGAATATCACCGAGTTATTAACAAAAGCTGCTGATGAGAACTTTGTCCCTGTTGTCAATGATAATAATTTATTCTTAGGGATTGTCACACGGAAAACCTTACTCAACTACTTCTTCGAACACAACTTCATTGTTTTATAGTTCCAAAAAACGAATGATCCAAAAATGTACCCTGTATTGCCAACACACAAAAAAAGTGTGGGTAATACAGGGGTTTTTTATGTAACAACACCAAGATGATGGAAATGAGCAAATTGTTATATATCCTGGATGCAATCGAAGTCCTGAAGAATCGATTACTCCCACAGACTTTATCAAGCTCGGAACAAGAAGATGACTATCGCCATCGACAATCATCTTTAGTTGAAACATCCTAATATTGTTGTCGCGTCCTTAACGTGGGGGTTCAGTTAATTTCCACTACCCCTGTTTAATTACAAACTATTACAATTGAGAGTTCTTAGCAATAGAGGGTTCTTGACAAGCTAAGAGTTCAGAAAACTCTATTACTGAGAATTAATTTAAAACTAAAATCTAATCAACGATTATAGATTTAAACTGTCACTATTTAACAAGAATTCAATGATTCCAATAACTAGTATACCTTCCTCAGTCACCCAAGGTATAATATCATCTTTGACAATTATAATCTTTTTAAAGCTATCATCTATGTTCCTTAATGGTCTTGTTTCTTGTATTGTTTTATCTCTTGTTTCCAAATTGAGGGCTACTTGCACATAGTATTTCTTGACATGTTGGTTACAAACAAAATCTACTTCAAGTTGCTTTCTAGTGTTTTTTTCTCTGATTTCAACAATTCCAACATCGACATTATATCCCCTTCTTACCAATTCTAAATAGACAATGTTCTCCATGATATGATTTTCCTCTTGTTGTCGATAATTAAGTATGGTATTTCTTAATCCAATATCAGTGAAATAATACTTTGAAAGTGTTTCAATGTAACGTTTACCTTTAACATCATATCTGTTTACATTTTCTATCAAGAAAGAATCCTCTAGATAACCTAAATAGGATAGGACAGTATTGATTGATAATTCTTTGTTCCCATAACTTTTATATGTGTTCGTCAGTTTCCTTGCACTAGTTAAAGATCCTATTGAAGAGGCAATGATCTTCGTTAAAGACGTAAGCACTTCATTTTTCTCAACCTTATTTCTTTCAATGATATCTTTAAGATATGTTAACTCAAACAAGTTTTTTAAGTAGTTAGATTTTTCCTGCTCACCCTCTAATGATATTAGCATTGGCATACCACCATATCGAATATATTGCTGATATGCATCATTTTTGTTAATTTTTTTTGCTTCGTAAAACTCCTTAAAAGATAGCGGATAGATTCTGATTTGATGACTTCTTCCTCTAAACTCAGTGACAATATCTGATGATAAAAACCTCGAATTACTGCCTGTAACATAGATATCGACATTGCTCATATTGATATATCCGTTAAGTAATGATTCAAAATTTGATACGAGTTGAATCTCATCGATAATAACATAGTACATGTTCTCATCAGTTATTTTACTTCTAATATACTCATCTAGTAGATATGGATCATGGTATTTGTGATTTCTAAGTTGATCTAAGTCAATCTTAATGATGTGTTTTTCATCAACACCAGCTTCTTTTAGATGATTAGTGAAGAGTGGATCTAATAAATACGATTTGCCACTCCTTCTAATTCCAGTAATTACTTTGACTAATTTGATATGCTTACTTTCTATTAACTTTTTTATATACTCATTTCTATTTAAAAGCATCTATCTCACACTCCTTGAATACTTTTGCCATTTTTGGCATTTCCGTTCACTATCATATTACATCAAATTTAAATATTAATCAAGATTTTAGTGAAATCGTTTGCCATACAGGGCTTATTTGTTCAATTTAAAAAACAATAACACCCTAATTTGAACTACACCCTAAAAAAGACAAAAAAAATGAAAAAAGATTCATGAAAAA
>CAZABW010000094.1:0-4892 GCA_964483655.1 uncultured Candidatus Izemoplasmatales bacterium | reverse complement strand
TATGAAACGATATGCTATCGGCTCGTTGCAAAGGAAAGCGTAAGATTTTATGAACTTGATGAACAAGAACTTACTTCGAAAGTTGGTAGCGGACCAAGAACAATCGATTCTAGTAACTTATGTGCTTATTTTGAGGTGAATCAATGAAAAAACTACCTAAGTCTATCCAAAATTTGATTTGTGGTAAGCCTTATGAAAAAGATAATCTTGGGGAATCTCATTCATCGGTTTACTTGTTTGATGACTGTGTACTTAAGATAAGTAGGATAAGTCATGAAGCAATTAGGGAGTATGAGATTCTTTCTTGGCTTGCGGATAAGTTGCCTGTCCCGAAGGTTATTCATTATGAAAAGACGAAGAAAAAAACATACCTTTTGATGAGTAGAATTGATGGCAAGCCTTCTCTTACCTTACCTTATGAAGATGCGATTGTTGCTGCTTGTCGAGGTTTGAAGATGCTGTGGAATATCGATACTTCTACCTTTCCCTATTCAAACAGTAAAGAATATGCTATTGACTTTATAAAACATAATGTTGATCAATACGAGGAGGAGTTAAAGAGATATGCAGACGAAGGAACCTATCAAAATTCAGCTTTTAAGAATCCTAAGGAACTTTGTATATGGCTTGAACAAAACTATCCAGAGCATGAACAAAACGTTTTTTCCCATGGTGATTATTTTTTGCCAAATATTCTAGTTAAAAATCATGATATTGTTGGATTTATCGATTTTGGATTAGCGGGACTATCCCCAAAAGAACGTGACATTGCTCAGTTAATGAAAAGTTTAAACATTAATTACCCAACTGAAACGAACCATAATGAAATGCTTATGAAGTATCTAAATGAAAACATCAAATGGGACTTAGTTCATTACTTCAAGTTGTATGACGAACTGATTTAGCAAGTGGATATTATGTTGGATTCGTTTGGCTTTTATATAAATGTACCCTGTATTGCTTCACACATTTAGTTTGTGTGTCCACCATACAGGGTACATTTTGTTATATGTTGAGTCTATTTCCAATCGATTTATAACCATGCATTTTGCATCGGCTGTTCATGCATCAATCGGCCTTACGAAAAGTTTTTTTTATACGGAATACGAAACCAATGGAAACGAAAACGACAAATAAGATAAAGGTATACAATCCCATTGTTGATTGAAAAAACTCCAGAATCGTTCCGGATACAACATTCCCAATAATCGCCCCTAATCCATATGCAGTAAACAATTTACCATAAATTCGTGCATACGATGCTAACCCATAGGTTTGTTTAACCATGGTTGGAATAATCGCTAACCAAGCCCCTAGATTAAACCAAAACAACCCGAAGGATACGATGTATAAGAACAGTTGTTGCCCTTGGTTGATTAATCCGATGATGCTAGCAAAAGCCATCAAGCCAAAACTTAGGGTCATCGCGAAGGAACTTCCATAGCGGTCAGTAATTTTACCAAAGATGGGACGAGCGATTCCATTTAATAATGCAAACAAAGAAAGCGATAATGTCACATCTCTTTGACTAAACTGATATTGACGAACACCAACTTGATAGGATAGACCAATCATCATTAGTCCAATCGTAGTAGCGACTGAGAACAATAGATAGAGTTTCCAAAATGAGTTATCTTTTGATAAAGTTGGTAAAGCAGTTCGGTTCAAAGGAACTTGATGAGAAGAACTTTGCCTAAAGATGAAAGTCATAGGTGCCTGAATCAATAAGAACGCTATTCCAAAGATGAGAAAAGTAGACTGTAAGCCCCAAATCTCAATGCCCCTACTAGCTAATGGGGCGGTTATGAGTGGTGACATTCCAAACCCTAATAAAATCAAACCACTAATCAAACCACTCTTTTGTGGGAAATAATGTTGAGCTAAGAGGATGGGGACGCCATAAACTAGACCTACTCCTGATCCAATGAGAACCCCATAGGATAAGGTTAAGAATAGAAGTGATGAACTGACACTTGCTAATATCCACCCAATTCCAATGACAAATGTACCAAGGAGTGCTATTTTAAACGCGTTGTGTGGTTTTAAGAATCGACCGGTAATCATCATCCATAGAGCATAAAAAAGCAAGGAAATCATATAGGGAATACCACTATCTAAAGGACCAATGGCATACTCTTCCTCAATATAGTATCGAAATACGCTATAAGAATAAACAGTTCCCATCATTAATAAGATGAGGATACTCAATAGTACGAAATAAAACGGCTTCTGTCTCATAGTCAACCCCCAAGCATTTTTGGTCATTATATCATAGTATGATCAATTATCGAAGAAATTTGGCCTATTCACAGGTTAAATTATCAATTTGTTTTGACCGTATATTTTTCATTGAATCCATCCTAATCCATATAAAAAACAGTGCTATCTGTATTCTCATCTTTTCGCACGTGTTATAATGACAGTATAGTCTCCACAGAGGAGTGATATCGTGGCTTCTTTCAAACAAACCATTCGACGAACCAAGAACTACCTGTTCATTAAAACCTATAAACGACCCCTCGCCTACATTATTGTCTTAATGGTTCTCCTCAACATCGTGATTCTAGCGATAGCAGCTGTCATTGCATTAGGAATCGATGATACCTATTCAAACTTTTTTGATGCGTTCTTTAATGGGAGTTTAAAATGGATGTTATCCCCCAATGCCATTCTAACGATAACCAATCCTCGGTTGTTAGCTTTAGCCGTAGTGATTCTCATCATTGGTTTAATTCTCTTCTCTGGGACGATTATCGCTCTAACCACGAATGCCATCAAAGACTACTTCCAAACCAAAAAAGAGAATGCTGGCAAGATTGATTTGGATGATCATATCGTCATTTTAAATTGGAATTCTAAAGTTCCTGAACTGGTAGCGGATTTAATCTATTTTGATACGAAAGTATTAACCATCATGATTGTTGCTCTTGTGGATAAAGCACAAGCAGAAGCGTTGATTCTCAATGCCTTGAAAAAAGAAAAGAAACGCAATGAACTCGTGAACCTAAACGTTCTAGTCAAACAAGCAGACCCCTTGTTAATCGCTAATTTACGCGATATTTCGATACACAATGCAAAAGCCATTATTGTGATGAATCAAGAAGCGAACAATGACTTACATGTTATCAAAAACCTATTAACTTTGAGCCAAATCGAATTTAAAACCCATCCTCATATTGTCGTTGAGATTGCTTCGAAACAAACGGATGAAAAAATTTCTACCCTTACCAAAGCCGTCAAGGATTTGCATGAACACACGATTCTTGCGGTTTGTTTCGATCAACGACTAGGACAAATCATTGCTCAAACCATGGTAGAAGAACGATTGGAGACGTTATACCTTTCCTTGTTTTCTTTTCAAGGTTCTGAAGTATACCGCGTCCCCAATACATCGTTTCTCCAAGTCTTAGAAACACACTCTCATGCAATTCCAGTCATGTCTTATCAAAATGATACGTTTGTGATGTCACTGACACGTGAAAGTGCAAAACTACAATCCACAAAAAAGGGGCCACATCCAACCCTCTTCCCATTTGAAGTCCCGAGACCACAATATGAATATGATATTGTTATAATTGGACAGAACAACAAGCTTCATTACATTGAAGAGTCCTTCCAACAACTCGAGGCCAACTCCACTTCACACTTTCAAATTCTAGCGTATCCGCATCAACAAATCGAACAAGTTGCGCAAATGCTCAATGATTCCATGAAGCCAACAAAATTATTGCTTTTAAGTGATGAAGAAGCCGACTTACAACACATTGATGAAGTGATTTTTGAGTCCTTAATCTATTTAGAGACTCATCTTCAAAATCCCCATGTTTCGATTATCGTCGAAATCCTGAATCCGAAACATAGCGCGATGATCCAGGGATTTCGAATTGAACATACGATTATTTCAAACAAGATTATTTCTTTGTTATTATCCAAATTAGCTCTCGATGTCGATACCGAACAATTTTATCATCGATTACTCACAATCGATTCCAATCAGCAACATGTGGATTATCAATCGGTTGTGATTCATCAGGCTAGAGAGGTTATCCAAGCTTCCTTCCCTCAATCCTTTCCATCCATCAAATCCTTTGTTCAATCAATCTTTGAATCCAGTCAAAAACAATATGTCGTTTTAGGATACTTTCGTAAGCAAAAACTGATTCTCTTTGAAGGTGATCTCACGACAATCGCTTTTGATTTAAAAGAAGATGACGAGTTAATTCTTATGCGAGTTTCTGGATAAAGCAAAAACGCCCTTGGATAACCCAAAGGCGTTTTTAGTTATCAGATTAGATTAAGAATCCTGCAAGGATTGTGAAGAAGACAATGAACGGAGCGGGGATTTTTTTGCTAGCTAACAAAAGAAAACTAATCAAAAATACAATCCCATTTTCTAGAGTGAATCCACTGGCACGCATCAAGACCACAGCCGCCGCAGCGATGAGCCCTCCCGCAACAGCAGTAATTCCTGTTAAAGATAGTTGAATCGCTTTCACGCCTTTTAGCTGACTCCAAATCGGATAAACGAAGAAAATTAATAATGTACCAGGAAGAAAAATCCCAATTCCAGCGGCGAAAGCACCTAATATTTGATTCAGTACCCCGCCGCTAGATGCGGCCATACCTCCAGCGTAGGCGCTGAAACTAAACATTGGGCCAGGAATTCCTTGAACAATTCCAAATCCTGTTAGGAATTGATCGGCAGTCATGTATTGATGAAGTTCGACTAAATCAGTAAACATATATGGAATCACGACTTGACCACCGCCAATCACTAAATACCCATAGCGATAAAAGCTCTGAAATAAATCTGTGATTGGATTGGGAAACAAAAGATAAACACCAACGGATGCAATCGCCAAGACTACGAATAGGATAAAGAAGAACCAAGG
>CAZABW010000093.1:3815-4957 GCA_964483655.1 uncultured Candidatus Izemoplasmatales bacterium | reverse complement strand
TTTGACTAGGATCGTTTTTGGCGATTCGTATAGGAAGTATGAAGCAAGTGATGAGCTAACTCACTATGAGGTTCGCCTAAGTAATACGCATAAAGGTTTGATACTGCTGCGTTATCATGGGATTTGCGAATCGAAGTGAGACGGTCGACTTGATAGATGGCATGAATCCGTTCCATACTGACAGCGTTGGTTGTGCCATAAGGTTGGCCTCCACCACCCACACATCCACCAGGACAAGCCATGATTTCAATGAAGGTATAAGGGGATGTGCCATTTTTTACGTCTTGGATGAGTTTTTCCGCATTCGATAAGGTGTGAGCGACAGCGACTTTGATCGGTTGGCCTTTAATCGTAATTTCAGCTTCTTTGATTCCGCCCATTCCGCGGACTTTTTCGAATTCAATGTTATCTAAGTGTTTTTCTTCTAACACTTCCACCACGGTTCGTAAAGCCGCTTCCATCACACCACCTGTTGCGCCAAAGATGGCAGCGGCGCCACTTGTGACTTCATCAGGTTTATCAAATCGCATTTCTTTTAAGCTATTAAAATCAATGCCCATTTGCTTAATCATTTTCGCTAGTTCTCTGGTGGTTAAGACACAATCGACATCGGGGTCTAATTGATTCACTTTCATTTCAGGACGTGCCGCTTCATATTTCTTCGCTGTACAAGGCATGATGGAGACAACATAGATATCTTTAGGATCGATGTTTTCGCGTTTTGCGTAATAGGTTTTCGCTAACGCGCCAAACATTTGTTGGGGGGATTTACACGTGGATAAGTGAGGGAATAAATCGGGATGTTTTTGTTCAACATAGTTGACCCATCCGGGGCAACAAGACGTAAACATCGGTAATGGTTCTTTACTATGAAGACGGTGGATCAATTCATGGCCTTCCTCGATGATGGTTAAATCCGCTGTGAAGTTAGTATCAAATACACGTGTAAAGCCAAGCATTTTTAACGCCGCTACTAGTTTACCGGTAACGATACTACCAAAGGGGAGATTCAATTCTTCTCCTAGGGATACCCTTACTGCGGGTGCTACTTGAACGATGACATGTTTTTGCTCATCATGAAGGGCATGCCAAACTTTATCAGTATCATCGTGTTCATGAATTGCGCCTACTGGGCAAACCGA
>CAZABW010000093.1:0-3715 GCA_964483655.1 uncultured Candidatus Izemoplasmatales bacterium | reverse complement strand
GCTAGTTTTTGTAACTCACACTTCATATTGCGAACACAAGCAGTACAGTTCGCATCATGATTGGCTAAAATGAGTTCAGTGATTGTTTTTCTCGCATTTAATGCCCGGGGAGAATTGGTTAATATATTCATGCCTTCTTTCGCAACTGTCGAACAAGACGCAACCAATCCTTTTTGACCGACAATTTCTACTACACAAATGCGACAATCACTTTTAATATTCAAATCCGGGTAGTAACAAAGAGTGGGAATATTAATATTATGTTGTTTGGCGGCGTTTAAAATCGTCATGCCGTCAGGAACATTCATTTCGATGTTATTAATCTTGATATTAGGCATTTAGCGTCCCCCCTCTCGATATCGATTCTTCGATGCGATTGATAAACTCCCACCTAAAATAATGAAGGGTGGAGATAATCGCGGTAGGTGCGGTCTGGCCTAACCCACATAATGCCGTTTGATGCATCACCCGAGCTTGGGATTCCAAACTAATTAAGTCTTTTTCTGTTGCTTGTTTATTTTGGAATTTTTTTAACACATTCACTAACTGGAAATTCCCTTCTCGACATGGAGTACATTTTCCACAGGATTCATGCGTGAAGAACTCGGAAACTTTCACTAGTAAATCAAACAAATCAAAACGGTCATCGATGACAATGATTGCGCCTGCGCCACATTTCGATTCAAACTCCTCAAAGCGTTCAAAATCGATAATCATATCCAACATGTATTCGGGAATCATGGGTCCGCAAGCTCCGCCCAATTGAACCATTTTGATTTTCCGGTTGTTCGGAACACCCCCGCCAAGTTTGGTGATGACATCTCGCATCGTAATTCCAAAGGGAATTTCATAAACCCCTTTCTTCTTGACGTTACCCGATAAACTGATGAGTTTTGTGCCGGTCGAAGAAGGCGTTCCAATCTGGGAGTAGGCTTCGCCGCCCATTTTAATGATTGTGGGCAGTGTCGCAAAGGTTTCGACGTTATTAATTAAGGTTGGTTTATTAAACAATCCTCGAGACGTGGGAAACGGTGGTTTCACACGGGTCCGTCCGGCTTTCCCTTCAATCGACTCTAAAAGGGCAAACTCTTCCCCGCATACATAGGACCCTGCCCCACTACGAACTTCTAAATCAAAAGCAAACTTAGAACCCAGAATATGTTCTCCAAGTAAATCGTGCTCTCGCATTTGTTTGATGGCGTGATTCATGATTTGAATCGATTCATCATATTCGCCGCGAATATAAATATACCCCTTAGTCGCGTGGGTCGCATAAGCAGACAAAAGCATCCCTTCTAAAATCATATGGGGATCGTGTTCCATGAGATAACGATCTTTAAAGTTACCGGGTTCACCCTCATCCGCATTGCACACAAGATATTTTGGTGTGTCTTTTTCTTTAGCGAGGGCAGTCATTTTAATCGCGACAGGAAACCCCGCCCCGCCTCGTCCTCGTAATTTTGATTTTTCGATTTCATCAATGACATCGAGACGATCCCATTTCAAAACGGTTTTTAATCCTTCATACGCTCCTTGAAGAAAGGCGGATTGAATATCAAGAGGGTTGATTTTATCCAATCGTTGGGTAATCAGTTTGCGTTCAGGCACGGTCGTCACTTCCTAACTCGGAGAGCAAAATCTTCACCTTATTGGCAGTTAAGTTGCCATAGACTTTTTGATTGATGCGAATCGCAGGAGAGATGTCGCAACAACCCAAACAACTGGTTGTTTCGAGGGAAAACAATCCGTCCTTGGTTACTTCTCCGATGTCGATTCCCAATTCTTTCTTCAGTAACGCCAAAAGATTGAACGAATCGTTCAAGTAACAAGGGATGTCTTTACAAATTTGGATGCAATACTTTCCTTTTTGTTTCACCGTAAAAAAAGAATAAAAGGAAATCGCGCTGGAGACGCGGGAGGAAGGAATATCTAAATATTCCGCTACCGCTTGTAGTTCTTCCTGAGTAAAGGCATGATCTGCTTTTTGTTGTTTCAAAGCCAGTAAGATTTCAATGAGGTACTCTGGCTTCTTCGGGTAGGCATTCAACACATCGTTTAACACAATCACATAACGCTCCTTTCGCCGGCATTATTAAAAATCAGGACAAGCCTGTTTTCTTCTTGTGTGTTGATCGATTGTCTTCCCATGTTGTTAACTATATCATATCGTAAAATGCATCATTATTGGGGTTATTTTCAAAAAAACTCTATTTTTTGCAAATATTTCGTGTTATGATAACACAAAATCTCAAAATTTAAAGGAGGATTCAAATTGGCTTTATTTCTTGCGTTGCTTCCAGCATTAGTTATGATTACTTTGGTGATTATTACTCGTAAAGTATTAATTTCTTTGGGGGTTGGTGTTGTCTTAGCCGCTTTCATCTATGCAAACTACAATCCCATCGATGCTGTCGTGTATCTTGCGGAGAGTTTCTGGGCAATTATCTCTGATTTTGGATGGTATATGCCAATCTTAGGATTCTGTATTATCATTGGGGGAATCACTTCCGTTATTACCCTCATGGGTGGGGTTCGCGCTTTTGCATCTTGGGCAGTCGCCAAAATCAAAAACAAAGTCGCGGCTCAGTTGGTTACTTGGGTTCTTGGAATTATCATCATGATTGATGACTATTTCAATGCTTTGGTTATTGGGGAAGTTTCTAAACCGATTACCGATGAGTACAATGTATCTCGGGCAAAACTGGCATATGTGATTGACTCGACATCCGCACCAGTGGTTATTTTAATGCCTATTTCTACGTGGGGAGCTTACATTATTGGGTTAATTGGGGGCTTATTTGCTTCGAATAGTTTTGATGCTCAAAGCGGATTACAAGGATTCATAAGTGCGATTCCTTACCAGTTCTATCCGATTACTGCAGTTATTATGGTCTTCTTAATTATTCGTTTCGGGATCTCTTTTGGACCGATGAAGAAATTTGAAGAAGCCGCAGAAACAGGAGTCGATCCTTCGAAGTTAGAAACGGAAACGGTTAGTAAACTTCAAGTAGAAGGTAAAAAAGCGACCCAATGGTCGTTAATCGCGCCCATCTTGTTATTAGTGTTCACAACCTTCTTTGCCATGTTAGTGAAAGCAGGATTTGTCTTCGCTGATATGATGTCTCAAGACATCACTGTTCCGTTGTTCTTAGGTGGCGTATCTGCGTTTGTCTTAGCAGTTGTCTTAGCTTTACTCGATCGTAATGTGAAACCAATGAGTATTTTAAAAGTTTCCGCAACCGGTATGTTAGGCATGGCCAAATCAGCAGGCGCTATTCTGATTCTTGCTTGGATGGTTTCTACCGCTATCCAAGATTTAGGCACCGGCGATTTAATCGCGGAAGTTGTGGTAAATTCTAATATTGCTCACTCGTTACTTCCTTTGATTCTGTTCTTTATCGCTGGCGCAATGGCGTTTGCGACAGGAACCAGTTGGGGTTCGTTTGGAATCTTACTACCCATCGCGATTCCAGTCGCATTGGCAACCGACGTTACATTCTTACCAGCGATTATCGCTGCGGTATTAGGTGGAGCGGTATTTGGAGACCACACTTCACCGGTTTCTGATACAACAGTCCTATCCGCTACTGGAGCTCGTTCGACCCTTCATTCGCATTTCATTACCCAATTACCGTATGCTTTAGTTGGATTTGGAATCGCAGCGATTGGGTATGTCGTTTATGGTTTAACGGAAATCATTTGGTTAGCTTATATC
>CAZABW010000092.1:0-5080 GCA_964483655.1 uncultured Candidatus Izemoplasmatales bacterium | reverse complement strand
GCATGATTAGCCTCGGATCGGAATTTTTTCGTTTGATCTACTGGTCGCAATTTTATCACACTTTGACAGTCACTTTGGCTTTTGCCTAGGTGCAAAGTTATAGACTGTATAAAAGTAGTTAAAAACAGGTTTTATACCCAATATATTTGAAATTCATCATTGAATTATAATTCATCAATTGTCATCAATGCGTATTTTATAGTAACATAAGAAACAATCAATTGTCCGGATATGTAACAGATTCAAGATTAAATGACATTTTTAAGCTATTAATCGACATGAATTTTATAATTGCAACACAAATGCAACACTTTTAATCAAGAATTCGTCACAAAGTTAGTTTCATTGAATTCTAGTCTTGATCAACTCTCTTAAAACTACAAGTACTTACGACTTATAGGTTTTTAATGAATGATAAATTCTAAAACAAGGATACATGAATCATGACCGAAATCGAACTGGGAAATAACACGATTATTATTTCAGAAACCGATGCCAAAGGAAATATAACGTTTGCAAACGATGATTTCATACGTTTCAGCGGATACACATGGGAAGAACTCGTCGGACAACCACACAATATTCTCCGACACGCCGATATGCCTAAAATTGCTTTCAAAGATTTATGGGAAACCATCAAAGCCGGTAAAACTTGGAATGGATTTGTAAAAAACAAAACCAAACGAGGAGATTTTTATTGGGTTTACGCAACAGTCAGCCCCGTTAAAACCGACAAAGGAGAATTGCGCTACATCAGCCTACGGACCAAACCAACGCGTAAAGAAATAGAAAAATACGATGCGCTTTACAAAACACTTCACTAAATCAAAGGTAACCTGATGTTTGGAATAAATAAAAAAGAAAAAGAACTAATTATCAAAGCTATCAATGCGTACCATTTTTACGTACTCGGAAAAATCAACGAAGTAGAATGCCACCAGGCCATTCATCCCTCAAACGCTCAAATTGGCGATATTTTAAAGACAGTTCTAGACAACATAGCAGAGTATAAGAAAGTCCGCAACGCAAACAATATTGCTGCAGGTCAGCTCGCCATGTCACTGTTTCGAGCCAAAAACGGCCAAATTGTCCCCAGTTCTTCAAGCGACAACACTATCGATGCCAACCGCCTCTTCACCGAATCGGTAAATTATTACAATGAAGCGATGAAGGAGCTCCGCCATTTTTTTGATACACTGGAAAATGAATTCATCAAAATAACCCACAATGATTACGACATTCATCTAGAACCAAGCGATTGGAACAACGACCTTAGGAACCTCATCGAAAATATTAATAAAATGGTTCATACGGTCATTGATCAAGCCGCACGACAATTAAGTAATGCAATCGAACTTCATCACAACAGCTCTTTTCTCTTAAATAGTGCCAAAGAACTCTCTTTTGCTTCAAATCAGCAAGCAGCAAGTTTGGAAGAAACGGCTGCTGCCATCGAAGAGTTAACTTCTACTATTTCAGCCAATAGCGCAAAAGCCGATCTCATGACTGCCATCACAAATGACGCCAAAAAAGCAGCTGAAAACGGGAATGTAATTGCCCTTGAAGGGCTCGAAGCAATGGATGAAATTTTTCGGGTCACAGAAGCAATCAACGCCACCGTCGATGTTATCGACAACATCGCCTTTCAAACCAATATTCTTTCCCTTAATGCCGCAGTAGAAGCGGCAACCGCAGGTGATGCAGGAAAAGGGTTCGCCGTTGTTGCACAAGAAGTCCGCAATTTAGCCAATAGAAGCGCCGATGCAGCGAAGCAGATTCAAGCATTAGCGCAAGAAGCCCGAATTAAATCGAAAGCAGGATTACAGACAACTAAAAATATGCAACAAGGCTTTATTCTTATTTCTAAAAAAATACATGAAACCGATGAGATGGTTCATGACGTCACGAGTGCGAGCAAAGAACAAATGTTGGGAATTCGTCAAATAAACGATGCGATGGCTCAACTGGATAATATGACCCAATCGAATTCGCAGTCAGCTAGTAATGTTGCAACATTCGCAACCAAAATCAATCAAATCGCGCAAGAAATTTTCAACGAAGCAAATGCAAAAAAATTTGCTCTGAAAAAAAATATCATTGCCAAACAACAGCGGTTTGAATCCAATCCCGATGCCCCTATCATAATCAATCACCAACATGAATATTCATTCGATCAAGGAGTTTAAATGAGAGAATATATTCTAAAAGAAACCGATTTTTTAGTTTCTCAGACCGATGAAAAGGGGAAAATCGTCTTTGCCAATGATGATTTTTGTAAAGTAGCCGGATACACTCTGGAAGAAATCATCGGCAAACCTCATAACATCATTCGCCATCCGGATATGCCAAAGGCTGCTTTTCAAGACCTATGGGACACTATCAAAACTGGGAAGGCATGGAGCGGATATGTCAAAAACCGCGCGAAAGACGGACGCTATTACTGGGTCTATGCTATGGTCTTCCCGAACAAAAACGAACACGGCGAGCTGCGTTACCTTTCATGTCGACGAAAACCGTCGGAATCTGAAATCAATGCTGCTGCAAATCTATACAAAACACTTCATTGAACAGACAGGGAGAGGCACTGAATATGAATAATACGTCTAAAATACTACTCTTGTGTACGTTATCTACGGGCGGGATCGGACTTTGGTTTCTTATGTCTTCTCCTGCAATATTGATTGCTACGCTCGGCTTTGTCTTACTTCTATCGATCTGGCTGATGCGAAGTGATCAACGTCCTGCAAGCAACCATCTACAATCCGCGTTGGAGGACTTTCTGGAATTGATCGAATACAAGCGTAACTCCATCGCACCTTTGGATGCTTCTTCAGGAAGTATCGAAGATCAATTCAATGCTATTTTGAAAGCCCATCAATCATCACTAATGAACGATACACAAGTTGCCGGAGAAATGGTTTTGCTTGCCGACAAAGTAAGCGAAGGACACTTCTCCTGCCGTGTTCCAGTTGATTCAAAAACTCCGCATATTCATTTACTTCGTAAAACCATGAATCGTATGTTGGACTCCATCGAAACTAATATAGACGACGTGATAGCGGTACTTCGGTCCTTGTCATCAGGGAATTATAAAAACCGTGCTTCTCTGCGCGTCGGTGGAAAAATGGGCAGTCTTCTCAAAGAGGTCAATACACTAGGTGAAGCGTTACTATCACTTGAAGAAAAAAATGCAGCTTCTCAAAAAATGTTGGCGCAACAAACCGATGAATTAAAATCGATTCGTGACACGAAATTTGTCGAACTTAATGGAATGATCAATCATGCGGTTTCCAAAATTCAGCATATAGCGGAAAACGAACACGATTTGGCGGAAAATCTTCAAAACTTGGCTTCAAATGCCCGAGAGACAAAAGAGATTCTTGTCACAATCGGTGATATTGCCGACCAAACGAATCTGCTCGCATTGAATGCTGCCATCGAAGCAGCCAGAGCAGGCGAACATGGCAGAGGCTTTGCCGTTGTTGCAGACGAAGTGCGAAAACTTGCCGAACGAACACAAAAAAGTCTGGCCGAAAGCTCAGCGACGATCAATCTCCTGATCCAGTCAATTACCGACAACAGCGAATCGCTCAACCACAACATGAAAGAGATGATACAGCTTACCGAATACGTCAGCAACGTTGATCACAAAATGCATGATTTGATCGAAACGATGGACAAAATGCATAAATAGCAAATACAATCATACGCTTCGGCATACATTCGCGTCTCACTTAGCGATAAATCAAGTACCGCTTTATGAGATCAAGAAGTTGATGAATCATAAGGACATTAATATGACGTTACGGTATGCGAAGCTCGCCGAAGCTAATAAGGTTTCGGCGATGGAGAAGATTTTCTGACCCGTTTTCGCGTCGGCTTGCGCCATTGAAGCCGCAAGAGCCGCCGCAGCCAGTAACATGATAAGTTTTTTCATTGTCGTCTCCTTGTTCGAGGAATCTCTTTGGGAGGTTTTCCTCGTTGGATAGGAGCAGTATAAAAAAGGATCGTGGAGCGATTGTGAAGAAAAATCAGGCGTTGTGCAACCGTTCGATCAGGCGGGCAATCTGCTTTTCTTGTTCGAACAGTGCGAAGTTTTTACGGACATAGGCTTGCAGGAGCACTTTGAGGTCGTTGTTCCCCTCGAAATGAAAATCCTCTTTCATCGCGGCGATCAAAAAGCGGGCAAAATCATCTTCGACGTCGATGTCGTAGCGTTTGGCGTTGATCGTCAGGGAGACTTTGGTTTTCACGGATCAGCCCAGCATGCTTTCGATTTTGGCGATGATCGCCTCGATCTCGGCATCTTTCTCGGCAAGTTCGGCGTTTTTGGCGGTCAGTTCGGCGTCTTTGGTCCGCAGTTCGGCGGTGAGGCGTTCGATCTCGTCGTCTTTTCCGCTGCCGTGGGCACGGATGGCGACAATCTCCTGACGCAGGGTTTCGAGTTCTTCTTTAGCCGTATTGTAGCGGGAGAGAAGGTCGCTTGCGAGTGTTTCGAGTTTTTCCAGGGGAGTCGGATTAAAAAGCATGATTAGCCTCGGATCGGAATTTTTTCGTTTGATCTACTGGTCGCAATTTTAACACATTTTGATAGTCACTTTCGCTTTTGAGCAACCATAGAGTTATAGACTGTATAAAAGTAGTTTTATACAGGTAATTATGTGCTCTTCCATTCGCGCTCTTTATTTTCACACGGAGACGCATAGAGGGTTACCGAATCAATAATGGTATCGGCACTGGGCGATTAAAATCGAGTCGTCTTGGACGGCATAGACAATCCGATGTTCGCGGTTGATACGCCGTGACCAGAACCCGCTCCAGTTAAATTTCAGCGGTTCGGGATCACCGATCCCCGCAAACGGTTCTCTGCTGATCGCTTTGATCAGTTCATTAATCCGCTTGAGCATTTTTTTATCCGTCTCTTGCCAATAGAGATAATCATTCCATGCCTCTTCGGCAAAAACGATCTTCATTCCTCTATCAACTCTTTTTCGATTCCGCGTCCGCTGCGCAACGATTCGATAGCGCTGTTGAGACGCACAGCATTGGTTGTACTTTGCATCAGATAAGCGGTCTCCTC
>CAZABW010000091.1:0-5131 GCA_964483655.1 uncultured Candidatus Izemoplasmatales bacterium | reverse complement strand
ACCGGGAGTTTGTTGTTCAACATCGGAAACCCTTTGGAATGATTTACTATGATGTTGACGATTTAAAAGAAATTAACGATTCCTATGGCCATCTTGAAGGGGATCAAGCATTACTGGAGTGTATTGCCATTATTCGGAAAGGTCTCTCTCATGAAGCCATCTTCGCTCGTATGGGAGGAGATGAGTTTGCAGTTGTGTTTGAAGCGTCTTCGATTGATGATGTGGTCTTCGAATTGAATTCGATTCGTCAAGCCTTCGAAGAGAGAAATCAAGTAGCCAAAAAACCATATCCTTTGAATTGTAGTTTCGGATATGGCTTATTTGATGACTCGACTCGTTCTCTCGAAGAGTTTTATCGACGCTTGGACTTTCTGATGTATGAAGAGAAACAAAGAAACAAGCAAAAAACACAAACAAAATAGCATCCATTTCAGGCTGTTTCGTTTATAATAAGAAGTAATTTCTCAACTTGGGGAAACTCAGGTTGTTTTTTTAGGGGGAACCATGCAAGCACTGAAACGATTTCTTTACTCACCCTATTATCTAGCGCTTATCAGTATAGCAACGCTGCTTATATGGACCTTCCAGCTGGAGCAAACATTAGCTGTTGTTTTACTCATTATTATGTTCTTACAGTTTGCATTTTTAGAAGATACCATTCCCACTGTCGCCATCTTCTTGAATGCCATGTTTATGATTGGGAATGGGTATCAAAACTGGACGATGGAAACCATTCCGCTGTATGTCTATTTAACTCCATTCGCTGTTATTTTAGGGATTGTCGTGCATTTCATTCGGTATCAAACCCGCTTTTTCCAAGGGAAAATGTTGGTTGGGATTGTGATTATGTTCGCCGCTGTGTTGTTATCGACATTCAACGCTGCGTTTGTGAATTTAAACTATTTCTTTTACCTCATCGTCGGAATGCTTTATGGCTTAGTTTACTTCGTTTATGTTGGATCGTTTAAAGGCAATCATAGTAAGTATTTAATGACGATGTTCTTGTTTATGGGCTTGGTGGTTAGTTTTGAAATTGTCATCTATTACTTACGCGTTCCTGATATTGCGGCAGCGATTGCGAATAAAGAAATTCATTTAGGGTGGGGCGTTTCAAACTACGTTGCGACCTACTTGATTATGTTTATCCCCGCAAGTTTTTATTTTGCGAAGAAGAGTAAAGTACCCGAACTATGGGTCTTGTTGATTGTCTTTCAAATGGCGGCCCTCGCGTTTACGTTATCGAGAGCAGGGTTAATTGCTTTCTTAATTATTTTACCGATGCTTTTAGTCTATTTGTTAGTCGATAAAAAGTGGACTCGAACGGTACTCAATACGATTGTGTTAGTTGGATTTGGATATATTATCTATTTGTTAGCGGAAGAATACTTTATCCTGCTTTGGGAACGATTCTTAGACCGTGGCTTAGATGATACCGGCCGGATTGAGATTTGGATTCAAGGCTGGGAAATGTTCTTACAATATCCTTTATTCGGGGGCGGAATTTTCGCGAAGTACGATACCGTTTATCGGATGTATCATAATACTTTCCTCCATGTTTTAGCGACGATGGGCATCATCGGCTTCATCGGCTTACTTCATCAACTATACACCCAATTCCGTGTGGTTTTAACAAAATGGACTCCAGATCGAATCATCTTCGTGATTGCAATGCTTGGGGCACACGCCCATGGAATGGTCGATAATATTTATTTAATGCCTCAATTTATGATTATTTTAATGGTGATTGTGGCAGTGTATGAAAGTGCAAATAAACAAGTCCTTGAAGGAATGGAACAAGTCAAATAAACGACTTGTTCTTTTATTTATTGATATGGATTGGCATTAGATGACTGGATATGTTGTCAAAGAATGAGAGGGGGTCGCTCATGGATTATGATGGGTTAACTCGAAAAACCCAAATCGTTCTAGCTTCATTGAAAATTATTGATGACAACATCGATTTGTGATATGATGAAAGCAATTCAACTGCGATAAGGTTATGTTTAAAATCAACTTCTACGGGGAAGGAATTGAGCCATCTATGAGTATTGTTTTATGGTTGATATATTTAGTGTTTGGTTGCTTGATTGCGGCTCCATTATTTCATTCCGATTTGTTTCAAGTCAATCCTAAATATCGCTTGTTTCGATATGTCAGTTGGGTGCTTGTTCTTTGGTGGTTAATTGATTTCTTTCGTTTGACCAACAAGAATTCACCGTTCATCTATTATTTATCCTTGCTTATATTTCCGATTGTTATGTTATTTACGATTCTTTGTTATCTCGCAATCTTAAGGGTCTATGAAAAGAAAGTATCAAAGACAGTCCTTTTGTTTTTGGGTTTCCTTTTTCTACTGAACTTGGCCCTTTCACTAACGAATCAATTTCATCAATGGTATGTTGTTCTACCCTATAGCAGTCTTGTTACGTTTGATCTGTTTGTTCAAGCTCCTCTAGGTCCCTTATTTTTTGTACACACAGGAATCAGTTATTTGTTATTAATCTTTCTCATTATTTCTGTTTTGAAAAGATTCTTATACCAGTTCCGGACTCGTTTCGACTATTTTCCACTCGTCATCATTGTATCCGCCATTATCATTGGAGTTGTATTAAACCTAATCCATATTTTCTTCTACACTTTCACCCTCGATCCAACCCTGTTAGCTATAGCGATATTTATCGGGGTTTTATACTATGCCCTTTACATCCGTGATTTGCAATTAATTCTAGGACTCAATCGTAATCGATTCATTTTGGAACACCTTCGTGAAAAATTCGTGATTGTCAATGAAGATGGATTGGTTGTGGACGCTTCTAAAGAATTTGTGAATTCGTTTGATATTGATTTGAATATTGGGATTCCTTATCAAGATTTACTTCGAGAGATTGAAAAAAAGGCTGTGTTGTTTGAAAGTAGTAAAGAAGTATCCACCGAGTTTCAAGAAGATAAAAAGTATTTCAATTTCTTTGAAAAACCCATTTATCTCCCTTTCTATAAAAAAACCGGTACGTTTTATCTTTTTTTTGATCAAACGACAAACTTAAAGTACATGAATGACATGAACTATATTAAAGAACATGATTTAATGACCAAAATCTATAATCGTAATTTTCTTGAAGAGATTCGAAATCAATTAGATGACGAAATGAAGCAATATTATGTCGTTTTATTTGATGTGGATGGACTGAAACTCTTTAATGACTATTTGGGTCATGAGCAAGGGGATGACTTACTGATTCGGTTTGCTAGTTATTTAAATCAAAACATTCTAAATCCCAATACCTATGCCATTCGACTGGGTGGCGATGAATTCTTGCTATTGGCGGTTGAACAGACAGAAGCAGTAATTGATAACATGTTAAAGAAACTTCATTCGCTTACGCATTCGAATGAGATATTAGAAAATATTGAGTTTTCTTACGCGGTTTCATGTTCAACGATGGAACGAAATACAGTCAAAAAGGTTATTGAGGATGCAGATAAGAAAATGTACGAGATGAAGCAAAACAAGCAGAGTTATCGAATCAAATTAGAAGAAGCATTATCAAAACACGAGCATCAACGATCCAAGTAAGACATGAAGGAACAATCAAACCGTGGACTTTTTGAAAAGTCCACTTTCTATGGAAATATAAGGATGCTTACGCGAGGGCGTGGAGTAGGACAATGGTGATAGTTCATGATTATACGAGCTTTTCAAGATAAAGAATTTATCAAACGAGCGTTAAAAATAGCGATTCCGATTATCATTCAACAATTACTCCTCACGACCTTTGGGATTGTCGATACGGTTATGGTAGGATCCATCGATCGAGGGATAGCTGGAGTGGGATTAGCATCTCAAATTTCGATGATTGCGTCTACGATTATCTTTGGGGTTAATGTGGGAGTTGGACTCTATATTGCACAGTTCATGGGGAAAATGGAAGTCGAAAACATCAAAAAAAGTTTCGCTCTCATGGCTACTTTGTGTTTGGGTATTTCTGCGACATTTCTCTATTTAGCCGTTTTTCAAGGAGATTGGATTTTACGACTCTTTTCACAAGATGAGGAAGTATTAGCAGTTGCAAAGCAGTATCTTACCTTAGTTGCCTTTAGTTATATTCCGAATATGTTGACCTTTAGTTTTGCGGTCACCTATCGGAATATCCAAAAAACAACCGTTCCGATGATGATATCGATGATTTCGATGATTATCAATGTCGTCTTCAATTATTTCTTAATCTTTGGTATTTGGATATTTCCCCCATTAGGCGTCCGTGGGGCGGCGATTGCGACAATTCTCTCGACAACCGTAGGGTTCTTAACGCATATCGTTTATGCTGTATCGACAAAACAAATCTTCGTTCCAAAATTAAAACATTTTATTCAAGCCTTTCAACGGAAATTTAATGAACCTGTATTAAAACGAACGATTCCTTTTGTGATTAACGAAACCTTTTTTAGTATTGGATCAGCATTATACGTCGTCATCTTTAATGGGTTAGGAACGGATGCGTATGAAGGTTACCGGATTGCGGAAACGATTGTATCGGTGATGTTTGTCTTTGGAATGGGCCTCTTTAGCGCCGCTGGAGCGATGATTGGACAACAGTTAGGGAAAGATGACTTCACCCAAGCAAAACGCTATGCGGACAATTTCTTGGGGATTGGCTTGATTCTCGCGATCCTCCTCGGGTTGGCTAATGTCCTATTAGCAAGGCCTTTGGTTTCCATCTTTCAAAACACCAATCCAGTGGTCGTTCAAAATGCTATTTCTGTAGTGATGGTGTTTGGTCTTCGAGTTGCACTGCGGATTTTTGTTGGGTTAATGTTTTCCATCTTCCGAGCGGGAGGGAAATCCAAGTTTGTTATGGTCATTGATGCTGGGGTGATGTGGTTGGTGGGGTTACCGATGGCATATATTGCTTATCAATTCCTAGGAATTAAAGATATCGCCTTGTTGTTCTTATTATTGCAAATTGAACCATTGGCACGGATTGTGATTAGTATGACAGCTTATTTAAAAAACACCTGGCAACACAACATTGTCTCACAGCTCTCAAAATAAAAAAAGCCCGGCCAGTGATGGTCGGGTTCAGACTGTAGACAAAGTATCCTAGAAATAGGGTACTTTTTTACTAGTTATCCA
>CAZABW010000090.1:0-5221 GCA_964483655.1 uncultured Candidatus Izemoplasmatales bacterium | reverse complement strand
TCAAACGTTATTTGAATATGATGTAAAAAGATGCTTCGGCATCTTTTTTGCTTTTTTTGAAGGAAATGTCTTTCTCATGTTATAATGAAATAGAAATGGGGTGGGACCATGGAATATCAATCCAAATTGGCATCCAATGAATTAACGCAATTGTTTGAGGCAATCTTAGAACTCAAAACCGTCGAAGAGTGTTACCGATTCTTCGAGGATTTATCCACGATTAAAGAATTACAAGATATGGGCCAACGGTTTATGGTCGCGAAGATGCTTTATGATAAACGACCCTATTATCGCATCTCAGAACAAACCAAAGCCTCCACCGCGACGATTTCTCGGGTGAATAAAGCACTCATTTATGGAGCGGATGGGTATCAATTAATCTTAGACCGATTGAAAACCAAAGAATAAATAAAATCCGTGCTCATACGAGCACTTTTTTCTTGGTGTGATTTTTCTCGGAATGGGAACGTTTTTATCTTGATATTCATTTGACAAACACACCAAAAGAGCGTATGATTTTGTCTTGTCTGGAGGATTATTATGAACCGAAAAACGATTATTATTGGCGGTGTCGCAGGCGGCGCCACCACCGCAGCGAGACTTCGTCGCTTAGACGAACACCGCGAGATTATCATCATTGAACGAGGAGAACATGTTTCGTTTGCGAATTGCGGATTACCCTATTACATTGGTGGTGTGATTGCGAACAAAGATGCATTACTCCTTTTAAAACCGGAAGAGATGGCGCGAAAATTTCGCCTTGATGTGCGCGTTTTCTCTGAAGTAACCCAAATCGATTCTACTCAAAAGAAGATAACGATTGAAAATCTTCAAACCAAAGAAGTCACAATCGAAACCTATGACGATTTAGTCATTTCCACAGGTGCCTATCCTGTGAAACCCCCGATTCCAGGTATTCAAGAAGCAAAAAATCTTTTTACACTTCGGAATATCCCCGATGCTGACCAAATCAAACAAGCCATTGAACGAATCAAACCCAAACACGCTGTTGTGATTGGGGGAGGATTCATCGGTATTGAAATGGCTGAAAACTTACATCATCTTGGTATCCACATAACACTAGTGGAGATGATGAATC
Source organism: uncultured Candidatus Izemoplasmatales bacterium (assembly GCA_964483655.1). Taxonomy (GTDB): domain Bacteria; phylum Bacillota_I; class Bacilli_A; order Izemoplasmatales; family Hujiaoplasmataceae; genus JAUXXX01. The sequence goes on along the minus strand of CAZABW010000090.1, from coordinate 4,122 downwards.
AAGTCATGACACCACTCGACTTCGAAATGGCTTCGATTGTTCATCATCACATGCGCGACAAAGGCATCAAATTAATTTTAAATGATGGTGTAAAAGCTTTTGAACAGGCAGGAACACAGATTATTTTACAAAGTGGGCTCGTTTTAAATACCGATTTAATCATCTTCTCCATCGGGGTTCGACCAGAAAACAAACTAGCAAAAGATGCAAAATTAACCATCGGCGAACGGGGTGGTATCTGGGTCAATGAATTCTTACAAACCTCAGATCCATCAATTTATGCGATTGGGGATGCGATTGAAGTAGAAGATTTCATTCATCACCAACAAACTGTGATTCCGCTTGCAGGACCCGCCAATAAACAAGCAAGAATCGTTGCGAATCATTTAGCAGGAAAACCCGAAACCTATCTTGGGACGATGGGGACTGCCGTTGCAAAAGTGTTTGATTTAACCGTAGGATCGACAGGTAGTAACGAAAAAAGTCTTATCAAATTAGGACTTCCTTATCAAGCGATTCATATTCATCCCAATTCGCATGCAGGATATTATCCCAACGCCAAAACCATTTCCATGAAAATCCTTTATCATCCTGAAACGTTAGCCATTTATGGAGCGCAAGCTGTCGGATACGAAGGGGTAGATAAACGAATTGATGTCATCGCAACAGCCATATACGCAAAATTGAAAGTGACGGACTTAAAAAACCTGGAACTTTCTTATGCTCCCCCGTTTTCTTCGGCGAAAGACCCCGTAAACATGTTTGGCTTTGTTAGTGAAAACTTGCAAGGAGAAGTGGAATCCTTCGATGCCAAAGAAGTAGATGATCTACGCAATCAAAACTGTTTCTTCCTTGATGTGCGTGAGGAAATTGAGTTTGAGTTAAGTCATATTCCAGGGGCAGTCAATATCCCTCTATCAGAACTTCGTTCTAACTTAGATCAACTACCTAACAATCAAACGATCTATGTGTACTGTAAATCAGGGGTTCGCGCGTATAATGCTTGCCGGATATTATCACAACACGGCTTTGCTTGTAAGAACCTGGATGGAGGAATCACCACCTATCAATATCTGACAGATGTCGCGAATGAGGAACATGTCCTCCTTGACGCTTTAGAAGATTTAACGCCCAGCGGATTAAACATGGAGACAGTCAAAACAACGCTCCAAGTGAATGCTTGTGGATTGCAATGTCCTGGACCGATTTTAGAAGTCTATAAAGCGATGCAATCCTTAAAAGAAGGCGACCAACTCGAAGTTCAAGCAACCGATCCTGGATTTCAAAAAGATATCAAGGCGTGGGTAGATAAAACCCAAAATACGCTCCTATCGTTATCAAACCAACAAGGAACAATCGTTGCGCTCCTCCAAAAAGGCGCAAAAGGAAAAGAAACGAAAGTTGTTGAAAGCTCGAATGGTACGACGCTTGTTGTTTTTAGCCAAGATTTGGATAAAGCGATTGCGGCGATGATTATCGCCAATGGAGCGCAATCCATGGGCAAACAAGTATCCATCTTCTTTACTTTCTGGGGATTGAATATTTTACGCAAACCAAAACGGGTGAAAGTAAAGAAATCATTCATTGAGAAAATGTTTGGCATGATGATGCCACGAGGAACAGAAAAACTACCGATTTCGAACATGAATATGGCGGGAATTGGCCCCAAAATGATTCGGGGAATTATGAAACAAAAGAACGTTGAATCCCTCCAAGGATTAATGAAGTCCGCTATGGATTTAGGAGTTCGGTTTATTGCTTGTGCGATGTCAATGGATGTCATGGGCATTAAAAAGGAAGAATTAATCGACGGGATTGAAACCGGAGGCGTCGCAACCTATTTAGCTGACGCAAGTGAAAGTAATCATAATCTCTTTATTTAACGATAGAAAAAGGCAACGTCGACTCGTTGCCTTTTCCTTTGGTTGATTTTCATTGAAAACCCAAGAGTACAGGGGTATAATACATGTAGACGCAATGTTAAGGAGGGTTTCAAATGAATCAAACTCTATTAGAAAAATATGCCAAAGTAGCGGTTGTTATTGGGGCGAACGTTCAAAAGGATCAACGCTTAATTGTAAACTCATCGACAGAAACCAAAGAACTGGCTCGCGAAATCGCTCGTCAAGCGTATCTAGTTGGAGCGAAAAGCGTGGATATTTTATGGAATGATGCGTATGTATCACGTTATGGGTATGAATACATGTCAGATGAAGAACTCGTTAATATTCCGGAATGGATCATTAATCGGTACCGTTATTACGTCGATCAAGGAGCTTGTTTAATTAGTATTACATCTCCCATCACTGGTGTGAATGAGGGACTAGACCCCAGTAAAATGCAAAAATCATCGGTTGCTGTATCCAAAGCGATTTCATTTTTCCGCAATCACACGATGGCAAACCATACCCAATGGTGTGTCATTGCCGCTCCCAATGAAGTATGGGCAAGTAAAGTATTTCCAAACGAACCCAAAGAGAAAGCCGTTGAACTTCTTTGGGATGCCATTCTAAAAGCAAGCCGAGTGTTACCTGACAACGATCCAGTCAAAGAATGGGAAGAACATAATGCCATTTTGGCGAAACACAACCAAATTTTAAATGATTATCAATTTGACCGGCTGCACTTCAAAAACCAATTAGGAACCGATGTTGTCGTTCAATTAGTTGAAAACCACATTTGGGCGGGGGGCTCTGAGCACTCTACCAAAGGCGTAGAGTTCAATGCGAATATTCCCACCGAAGAAACATTTACGATGCCTCATCGTCTGGGAATCAACGGGAAAGTCGTCGCAACGAAACCACTTGATTATCAAGGAACACTCATTGAAGATTTCTATTTAATCTTTAAAGACGGCAAAGTAGTTGAGTATGGTGCGAAGAAAAATCAAGCGACTTTAAAGAACTTACTCGAAGCGGATGAAGGCAGTTCTAGACTCGGGGAAATTGCCCTGATTTCGCACGATTCACCCATTTCGAATTCGGGGATTTTATTCTTAAATACCCTCTTTGATGAAAATGCAAGTTGTCATATGGCGCTGGGAAGAGCCTATCCCATCAACGTCAAAAACGGGGTAACGATGACTCCAGAAGAACTTGAAAAAGTTGGCTATAATCAATCCAATGTGCACTGCGATTTTATGTTTGGTAGTGCCTGCATGGAAATGAAAGGAACCACCAAAGACGGTAAGATTGTTTCGATATTTGAAAACGGAAACTTCGTCATCTAAGTAAAAAGGTTCAGACCGCGTCTGAACCTTTTTTAACTTTCTTTTTTTCGTGCTATTTCGTAAAACGATGTCATATCATCTAGTGAAAAGATATGCTTTTTCCCACAAAAATGACAGACAGTCTCAATATCATGGCCTTCGTCCAATAGACTTTTCAATTCGGTGGAACCTAAGGCGATTAATCCACGAGAGAATTTATCCTTATTACAATCACAAGCATAGGATAGATCTAAATACTCCACGAACTCGTGATCCCCTTTCGTGATTTCTTCAATCAGTTGTTCAGGGGTATAGCCTCTTTGAATCAATTCACTGATGGGCTTCATTGCTTTAACATTTTCTTCGATGGCGAGTAAGGACGCTTCTTTTGCACCTGGCATGACTTGCAAAATAAAACCGCCACTTGCTAATACGGAATTGTCGTCATTAACTAAAACTCCTAATCCAACTGAAGAAGGGATTTGTTCGCTTTTCGCGAAGTAATACGTAAAATCTTCCGCAATTTCTCCGCTTTGAATTTCTGAACTGGAGGTATAAACATCACGAATTTTCAAATCTTTGGTTACGTGAATAAATCCGTTGTTTCCCACAACATGTCCTACTGCTAGCTTATCATCCAATGTTGACATATGGACATGAGGTTCACCTAAATACCCCTTAATCGTTCCTTGTGGATTCGCTAATATGACCATTTCACCAATCGGACCTCCCCCATTCATTCGAATGGTTAGGGTTTGGTCTCCTTTATACATCGCGCCCATGATTACCCCTGTCGTTAGTAATCTACCAAAGGCAGCTGTTGCGGCAGGCCAAGTATCATGGATTTTGCGAGCTTCTTCAACAAGAGAAGTGGTTACTGCGCCGTAAATACGGACGGTTCCGCCGAAGGCATA
>CAZABW010000089.1:0-5276 GCA_964483655.1 uncultured Candidatus Izemoplasmatales bacterium | reverse complement strand
ACTTAGAAGGCATGGTGAAGTTTGAGGGTCAAACGGGTCCCTACCTCCAATATACGGCTGTTCGGATTGGCTCGATTCTACAATCAGAACCTTTCACCTTTGATGGGGTAGTCAAAGATTCGATGTTTGATGATGAATTGTATTTTGAAATGATCAAACAAATTAGTATTTATCAAGATATCTTACAAAAAGCAATGGATGAATATGCACCCTCCATTGTTGCAAAATACTTACTTGCACTCGCAAGTTTGTTTAACACGTTCTATGGCCGTGAAAAAATCATGGTCGATGACGAGTTGGAAAAAAACACCAAAAAACACTTGCTTGCGATGGTTCAAACCATTCTTTTAGATGGAATGAAACTCCTAGGCATGCAACCGATTGACAAAATGTAACTGCCCACACAAGGGGCAAAGAAAGAGGTGACTTTATGGCACAGGCCATAACAGAAACCAAAGACAAGAAACGCATACTCCGGTCCCTATTCCTCATCTTTAAGTGGATGGGAAAGTATGCGCCCCTATTACTTGTAGCCTTTGGATTCTTATATATCGTATCGTATTTGCGAACCATGGTTCCATTGTTCGCGCAACACATTATCGACGTCATTTTAGGATTCTCTGATCGAGGGTCCAAATTACCCGATTTCATTCGCAATATCGTTGAACAAGGTGATTTATTTCGCCAATTATTCCTAGCTTCCATTACTTTATTAGCTGTTGATTTTTTGCGAGCTCTAGCGATTTTCTTACGTCGAATGGTCTCTGCCATTTTTACCGAACGCGTTGTTTATCGCTTACGTAATCGGATTTATCGCACATTACAAAATCTATCTTTCTCTTACCATGCTCATGCAAAAACAGGGGATTTAATCCAACGAGCAACCACCGATGTGGAAACCTACAAACACTTTGTTGGTGATCAAGTTATTGAAGTGGTACGGCTCATTTTATTGGTTGGATTATCCATTTATCAAATGTCTCGCATGAGTGCGGACATGACTTTGATTTCCGTCATGATTACCCCGATTATTTTTACCATCGCCGTTTTTTATTTCCGTCGCGTGGAAAAACAATTTACGAAGATTGAAGAAGATGAAGCGAAAATGACCACTCATGTGCAAGAAAATGTTACGGGAGCACGAGTGGTGAAAGCATTCGCTAATGAGCGCTTTGAAATCGACAAATTCGAACACTTGAATCGCACATTCACTCATTCCGATTATCAGTTGGTCAAAAGTATGGCCAGATTCTGGTCGATTACCGATTTCATCTGTTTCGCTCAATTTTGCTTAATCTGTGTGTTCGGAATCGTGTATGCATCACGAGGAGACATCACGTTAGGAGAATACTCCGCATTCTTGTTATATTCAGGAAACATCATCTGGCCGATGCGTCAGTTAGGTCGTCTTGTTGGGGACTTCTCGAAAGCAACGGTTTCGGTAACGCGTCTCAATGAAATCCTCTCAACGAAAGACGAATACGTTCAAAACACGCCCCAAACAACACCTGAAATCTCCGGGGAGGTCGTTTTCAATCACGTTTCCTTCCAATTCGATGATTCCAATGAACATCAACTAAAAGATATCTCCTTCCAAGCGAAAAAGGGTGAAACCATCGCTCTAATCGGAAAGACTGGAAGTGGAAAATCAACCCTGATGAACCTCATGGTGCGTTTGTTAGAACATCAAAGTGGTCAAATCTTAATCGATGGAAACGACATCTTACAAATCGAAAAGCATCATCTTCGCAACCATGTTGGGATTATTCTCCAAGAACCGTTCTTATTTTCTCGTTCGGTCATGGATAATATTAAAATCGCCAATCAACAAGAATCCTTCTCTCGGGTTCAAGAAGTAGCTAAAATAGCTAAGATTCACCAAGACATCTCCAACTTTGAAAAAGGCTATGAAACATTAGTTGGGGAACGGGGCGTTACCCTCTCAGGAGGGCAAAAACAACGGGTTGCGATTGCGCGCATGTTGTTAAAACCAAAACCCATTTTAATCTTTGATGACTCTCTTTCCGCTGTGGATACAGAAACAGATTTACAAATCCGAAATGCATTAAAAAAGGAATGGAAAGAGTCGACTGTCTTTATCATTACCCACCGGATTACTACCGCTCAAGAAGCGGATCGAATCTTTGTTCTCGATGGAGGGAAAATCGTCGAACAAGGAAATCACCAAGAATTAGTCGCACAAAAAGGACTTTACCATGCAATCTGGGAAATCCAGTCCACGATTGACTTGCAAGTGGATGGAGGTGACCAACATGAATGAAGAATTCCTCGATGAGGAGAGTTTTAGTTCGCAGAAACTAGACGTATCCATTTGGAAAAAAATCTTTAACTACATGGAACCCACAAAAAAATATGCTCTATATAGTGTCTTATGTATGCTGGTGTTAGCAGGGACGGATGTAACGTATTTTTACATTGCAAAATATGCCATTGACGACATCATCAGACCGAATTTGGAGCAAGCAACCTTAGACTGGTCTCGTTTGTATGTGTTTATCGGCCTGTATCTTGGATTTATGATTATCCAAGCTGTTATGGTCTACTTATTTATTCTTTTTGCTGGAAAGGTTCAAACCGAACTGGCATACGGCATTCGCAAGAAAGCCTTTCATCATTTACAAGAATTGCCCTTTTCCTACTATGACCGCACTCGGGTTGGTTGGATTATGGCGCGGATGACTTCAGACTCCCGAAACCTTTCAGAAATCTTATCTTGGGGGTTAATTGATTTAACTTGGGGCTTATTTATGATGGTCATTCTTACTATCGTGATGTTCCTTGTGAATTGGAAGTTAGCCATTATTACACTGAGCATTGTGCCCATCTTAGTCTTAATTTCCATCTTTTTCCGGAAGTATATTTTAAAATCCTACCGTTCGATTCGGAAAGTCAATAGTAAGATTACCGGTTCGTTTAACGAAGGGATTACCGGAGCAGTTACAACCAAAACGCTGGTATTAGAAGACGCCAACTTCCGTGATTTTGATACCCTAACGACTGACATGCGTCGTCAATCGATGCGTGCAGCGATTTTCCAAGGAATGTATTTCCCTTCAATTATTTTCCTCATTGCGATTGGGATGGCGTTGATTTATTGGACCGGAGGTACGATGGTTCTCAATCCGGACTTCCATATCGGGCCAATCGCTTTAGGGTCGATTTCGATTGGGACACTTTACTTATTCACCAACTATGTAAACCAATTTTTTGACCCCGTGAACAACATTGCCTCGATTTATGCTCGTTTCCAACAAGCCCAGGCTTCCGCAGAACGGATTATTTCTTTGATTGAAACCAAAGCGGATATCACCGACTCCGAAGAAGTGGAACAAAAGTATGGGACGCTGTTTGATTATAAACGAGAAAACTTTGAACCGCTGATTGGAAAAGTCGAATTTAAGGATGTTACATTTAAGTACCATGTCGGGGAAGAAGTTTTAACCAAATTTAATCTGACCATCCAGGCTGGGGAATCCGTTGCGTTAGTGGGACATACTGGTGCAGGGAAATCGACGATTGTAAATCTCATTTGTCGGTTCTATGAACCAACACAAGGACAAATCCTCATCGATGATGTTGATTACAAACAACGTAGTCTTGGGTGGCTCCACTCCAATCTTGGATATGTCCTCCAAAGCCCTCATTTATTTAGTGGCACAGTTATGGAAAACATCCGTTATGGAAAAACCACCGCGACGGATGAAGAATGTATTGAAGCAGCGAAACAAGTGATGGCACATGAGTTTATTATGAAATTCGAAAAGGGCTATCAAACCGAGTGTGGGGAATCAGGGTCTCGATTAAGTGTTGGACAAAAGCAGTTGGTTTCCTTTGCCAGAGCGGTGTTAGCCGATCCAAAAATCTTAGTTTTAGATGAAGCAACGTCTTCGGTTGATACCGAGACCGAACGCGCCATTCAAGTCGCGATTCAAAAATTATTAAAAGGAAGAACTTCGATCATCGTTGCCCACCGGCTATCGACAATTGTTGGGGCAAACCGGATTCTTGTTTTGGAACAAGGACAAGTGATTGAATCAGGAAGCCATCGCGAATTGATTACCAAACGCGGACACTATTATCAACTCTACACCAACCAATACACAGAAGAAATGTTAGAGAAGTCGAAACACTAAGCAGAGGAGAAATCCCCTGCTTTTCTTTTTGAAATTTATCTCTTTTCTTTTTTTGAAATTATTGTATAATAGTATTTGCTACGCCAGTATGGTGAAATTGGTAGACACGATAGACTCAAAATCTATTGCCAGTGATGGTGTGTCGGTTCGAGTCCGACTACTGGTACCAAATACAAACAAATAGTATGCTATCCGTAGTATACTATTTTTTTTTTTTTTCATTCTCATCTGAAATAACCATCGTTTTATGATTCTCCAATGTACCCCATATTTAGGTTAATAGTAAGGTTTCAATCGAGGAAGTATTGAAAAATGAATGACTTCGTTGTAAACTACTTTTGGAGGCGATGAAATGGAGCTCATCTATCGTATACAAATCAACGTTGTTTCCATGCTATTTTTAGCAACGGTTATCGTCATGGCTTGGTTTCGCTTGGAAAGAAAAAACCATCTCAATCGATTGTTTTTCTTACTTAGCGGTGTCATTTTCTTCCAACTCGGGTTTGAAACGATTACTTGTCTGATTAACAGAAACGCTGATCCAACGGCGATCTTCTTTAGCCATGTATTTCATATATTGCTCTATATCACAGCACCAACATTAACACTAATTTGGTATTTTTTAGTACGACGACTGGTCTGTCAGTCTCCCAACTGTAAAGGATTATCTTGGTCTTGTGCGATTCCTTTGATTGTTACTGCTGTTATCGTTTTATTGAATCCGTTTCTTTCCTTTGCTTTTTCAATTAGTGAGACAGGAGTTTATCAACGCGAATTAGGCTTCTTTTTCATCAGTTTTGTAACGTACTTTTATCTATTGCTTTCATTGGTATATATTTTGGTCCATCGCAAACAAATGATTTCTCGAGAGTTGACACTATTTTTAATCTTTACGATTGTTCCCGTCCTTGGTGGACTCTTACAAACTCTATTCTATGGGTTGCTCCTGATGTGGTCTTCGACGGCTTTATCCTTAATCTTTATCTATATTTTCTTACAAGAACGGATGATTCATGTCGATCACTTAACAGGTACATGGACAAGACAATCCTTAGCGCATTATTTGGACCGGGAGTTTGTTGTTCAACATCGGAAACCCTTTGGAATGATTTACTATGATGT
>CAZABW010000088.1:1605-5400 GCA_964483655.1 uncultured Candidatus Izemoplasmatales bacterium | reverse complement strand
TGACCCTTTTCTCCGAATGTATAAACTTTATCTTGATAATGAAGGGAACCTATTGGGGTAATAATCGCAGCAGTACCGCAGGTTGCGACTTCACTATATTGATCTAAATCTTTGACATAAATGTCGCCAACTTCAATCGTTAAATTGAGATAGTAAGAGGCAATCATTAATACGCTTTGCTTGGTAATCGAATTTAAAATGGAGTTGGAATTAGGGGTAACTAATACCCCATCTTTACGAATCGCAAAAAAGTTCGCAGCTCCCCCTTCATCAATTTTGGAATGGGTTGTTGGATCCAGATAAATACAATCCGTAAATCCTTTTTGTTTTGCTATAGCATTGGGGTACATCGAAGCTGCGTAATTCCCCCCCACCTTCACTGCTCCTGTTCCATTGGGTGCTGCTCGGTCGTATTCGGTAATCATGAAATCAGAAGGAGTCAGACCGCTCTTAAAGAAGAGGCCTACAGGCATGACGGCAACTCCAAATAAATACTCTTTGGATGGTGATAACACAAGATTGGGACCCACACCAATGACATAGGGTCGTACATAAAGGGTTGCTTTGGTTTCATAGGGAGGTACGAACTCGGAATTTCGACGAACGGTTTCTTCCACAGCAAAAAGAAATTGTTCAATCGAAACAGGGGGCATCATGATTCGACGACAGGATTTTTGAAATCGTCTTGCATTATCGTAGGGTCGAAACAACTGAATCTTTCCTTCTTTCGTCCGGTAGGCTTTCATGCCTTCGAACGCTTGTTGGCCATATTGAATCCCGGTGGAAAAAACATTAAGGTTCAGGCTGTCTTCTGTTTGAAACGTTCCATCTTGCCATGCCCCGTCTTTGTAATACGCGACGTAATTCACATTGGTACGGATGTAGTGGTAACTTAAATTGTGAAAATCGATGAGCGGAGTAGGTTGTTTAATCATAAGAATCCTTTCTAATCGAGATTTATAGTGTTTTAATCATAAACAAAGTATCAATAAATAGGTCATTTATATGCATTTGGTTTGGGAATACACCTGTTTGTACAAATCCTAGGGATTGATACAAGTGAATCGCAGCTTGATTATCGGCGCGTACATGAAGACTGATCTGCTTGAGATAAGGAAGTTTTCGCGCTTCTTCAAAGAGTGCTTCAATAATCTTTCTAGCAATTCCCTGATTCCAATACTCTTTTCTAACACTGATTCCAAGCTCCATCGTATGTTTTAGTCGTTCTCTTGGACTTCCCCCAAGTGAACCAGAAGATACGATTTGATTGTCGATGATTCCAAGGAGCATAATTTGATTATTGTTCTTCGATAATCCTTCTAAGAAGACTTCCTCTTGTTCAACAGTAAAGGGATGACCTTCTTTGCCAAAGGTTAGATTATCACTTTCACCACCAACAATCTTTAAATACTCGAGCATCGCAGCAGCGTCTGTTTTAACGGGTTTCCGGATTACTAGTGGTAGAGTCGTATCATTCATCATAAATTCACCCATTTACCATCTTACACTATTTCACCCTTTTTTGAAAGATGGTAACAGCGCTTTCTTTGAAAGTAATGCCTCACTCGTGATATAATACATTTGATTTGGAGGGATGTTCATGCGGACACTTTTTTATAATGGATTATTCTATCAAGGACAAACATTCGCTGAAGCAATGGTGATTGGAAATAATCGAATTGCATTTATCGGTTCAGAAGCAGAGGCGAAATCTACGTATCAGGTTGATGAAGCAATCGACTTACAAGGTAAATTAGTCATCCCGGGTTTCAACGATTCTCACATGCATCTATTCGGCACAGCCTTTACCATGGAGCAACTTCATCTCCATGATGTGCGTAGTATTCCAGCCTTACAAGCAAAACTCAAGAATCGATTGAGTAGCCCAGAATTTCATGGTTCGTTTATAACTGCAAGAGGATTCAATCAAGATTATTTTGAGGAAAAAAGGTTTCCCACCAAAAAAGACCTCAATCAAGTATCCACAACCATACCGATTATCATAACACGGGTTTGTGGGCATATTTGTGTTTGTAATAGTGCGGCTTTAAAAGCCTCAAACATTACTCCATCTACCACGGTAGAGGGAGGAGAGATTGACTTTGAAAGCGGACTATTAACCGAAAAAGCTTTGGGATTACTCTTTACCAATCAATTAGTCCCAACCAAAGAAGAAGTCAAGCGCTTGGTTAAGAAAGGCTTGAAAGAAGCTGCTAAATGGGGCATTACCACAATTCAAACAGATGATTTGATGCATGCATTTCCTCATGATTTCACCAAAATGATTGAAGTCTATCAAGAATTAGATCAAGCCGGCGAGTTAACGGCTCGCTTAGTATTGCAATCGCAATTACCAACATTACCATTATTAAACGAATATATCGAAAAAAAATACCCCAACCGTGTGTTTAGTGACCGGTTACGGATGGGACCATTAAAGATTTTAACCGATGGAACGCTGGGGGCGAGAACCGCTGCGATGCTCAAACCATATGCGGATGAACCGAATACTTTAGGGGTACTGACGTATTCTGATGAGGAGTTGTATCAACTTGTTAAAACTGCACATCAAGCGAATATGGCGGTTGCGATGCATGCTATCGGAGACCGCGCGATGACACAAGTACTTGATACCTATGAGCGTGTCTTGCAAGAATTTCCTCGCAAGCATCATCGTCACACCATCATCCATTGTCAAATCACTTCACCAGAGATTCTTAATCGAATGGCAAAACTCGATGTATATGCGGCTGTTCAACCGATTTTTATCGATTACGATATGCAAATCGTTTATGACCGAGTGGGCGAGTTAGCCAATACCTCATATGCGTTTTATACGATGATTAAAAAAGGAATAAATGTTGCGATTGGCACCGATTCGCCTGTAGAACCGATGAATCCATTTGAAAATCTAAGAGCAGCGATTACGAGAACCAATCCCCAAGGTCAATTGTATTTAGAACAAGAACAAATGCCGGTGTCTGTGGCCTTAGATGCTTATACAAAATCATCCGCGGCTCAAGTGGGGTGGGAACACGAATTAGGAGAGTTAAAAGCAGGGTATTTCGCTGATTTTGTTGTTCTGAATGGAAATGACTTTAGCAAGCTTTATCAGCTTCCAGTGGACTTTGTGTACATGGATGGCAAACGAGTATCATGAATTCTTCCAATTACCTAACCATGGAAGAAACAATGCTCATTTCCATCTTAAATATGAAGTTACGCGACTTTTATCCTTCGCTTGATGCCTTGTGTGAAGACTTCCATCTTGATTTCAAATTACTCACTGAACGACTCACATCCCTAGGATGGCAGTACAATGTTCAACTCAACCAAATCAAACCTCTTTAAAACATCCGTAAGGGTGTTTTTTTGATTAATTATTTCAATTGATATGATTTTTTGGTTCATCTCTTTTATAATGAAATAAGGGGATGAGAACATGAAAAAACATATTCAACAAAAATTAAGTTTGTTAAAGCATCGCAAAGCGCGATTATTCGTTTTGTTATGGATTATCTTATTTAATATTGGCTTATGGTTTGTCAGTGCCTTTTTAACCTATTTAATTGAGCCTTCGCGGTTTGAGAGCTATTTTGACGCTCTATTAAAATCGGGAATTACCTGGATGATAGAACCAGGTTTTTATGATCCGGATGCCTTATTATCAATCCGGATTATCGGGATTGTAACGGTTATTATCGCCATGGTTTCTTTTAGCGGCGGTATTATTGCTTATGTTGCGGATGGATTATCTTCCTTTATCGAAAAAGCGGAAACTGGAAAAGGGAAACT
>CAZABW010000088.1:0-1505 GCA_964483655.1 uncultured Candidatus Izemoplasmatales bacterium | reverse complement strand
CAACTGGCTCAACTCGATCATATTGATACCATTTTACTTCTGTCTGATGAAACCACTACGACGGATACCTTAGATACCGATGTGTTAATTGCTTTATTATTCTTACAAGACATATCCAAAAAGCATCAAGCAAAGATTATTTTAGAACTTCTAGACCCCAGACATTATGATATTGCGATGAGTTATCAAGTCGATCACACGATCATTTCCAATCGTTATGTTTCTCATATGATCTCTCAAATATCGAAGAATCGTGAACTCGCTTTATTATATGATGAACTCCTTCGATATGATGGAAGTGATTCCATAACCCAAACGAAAGAAGTCTATGTATATCCTGTAACAAGTATCCTTGAGACCGCTTATCCGCTTGTGTTTGCATCAGTCAGTGATTTCGTTTATCAGTTTAGTCTGTTATCTTCTGGATTGAAAGCACCAATCGGGATAATCCATCAGAAACAACTCGAATTATTCCATGGGAATTTGGATAGTCAAGTCTTAGAAATCCATGAAGAAGATGAAATCGTTGTCATTGAAGAATAGCCAAATTACTGAAACATAACACTTGCGTTTTCTAGTTAGATTCGTCATAATAGACATAGTGTGTACAAGTGGGGGATACCAATGAGCGAAATCTATGATGTTATTATCATCGGGGCCGGTCCGGCTGGGATTGCGGCTTCGATTTATGCCAGTCGAGCCATGTTGAAATTTATTCTTTTAGATCGATTTTTACCGGGGGGAGCGATTGCGGCGACCCATGAAATCGAAAACTATCCGGGAATCTTTAAAGTCTCCGGACAAGAATTAACTGATCGCATGTTTGCTCATGCGGAAGCTTTAGGGACGACATTCGTTAGTGATGATGTCTTAGCTTTAGAAGTCGAAGACGAAATCAAAAAGGTCATCACAACGCAAACCACCTATCTTACCAAAACCATCATTCTAGCAACAGGCGCCAGCCCAAGAAAACTGGGAATGATTGGTGAAGAGAAGTTTGATGGACGGGGAATCTCTTACTGTGCAACTTGTGATGGGGCATTTTTTAAACAAAAAATCGTCGCTGTCATCGGTGGAGGCGACGTTGCCGTAGAAGACGCGATTTACTTATCTCGGCTTAGTAAAAAAGTCTATTTAATTCACCGTCGTAGTGAATTAAGAGCTGCCAAAGTGTCCCAAACCAAACTCTTGAATTTACCCAACGTGGAAGTCTTATGGGATAGTGTTTTAACCGAAGTGAAAGGCGAAGACGTGTTAGAAGCGATGACTGTGGAAAACGTGAAAACCAAAACCACGAAAGAATTCCCGATTGATGGCGTCTTTGTAGCGGTTGGGATGAATCCTAATTCTGGATTACTCCAAAGTAAAGTAGAGATGGATCAAGGTGGATGGATTATCACTAACGAAGATTGTGAAACCAATGTCAAAGGGGTTTATGCTGTTGGGGACGTAAGGAAGAAAAGTTTACGCCAAGTTGTAACTGGTGTCGCTGATGGCGCAGTAGC
>CAZABW010000087.1:0-5404 GCA_964483655.1 uncultured Candidatus Izemoplasmatales bacterium | reverse complement strand
ACATCTCACTTGCAAAAGGACTGAACCCAGATACTCCGCGAGGATTAAAGAAAGTAACAATAACGGTTTAGCCTCGAATCATCGATGAAACGTTGGTTGTGTTTTCTCAAACGTTTCCGATTGGCCCGAACCTTTGACATGGATATGAGTTGGTATCATGTAACACCAGAAGTACTGAATAAGAAAGCGTTGGTTGGGACGGAACAGATTCTGACCAGAAAGCATGAAACCAATTTTAAATCTGCTTCTTGTAGTGCTTTAACGTTTTTAAGGACGGTTGTCATATCATCCTCACGCATGAAAACTAGTTCATGGAGTGCATAGTAAGAACATGCCATATTCGAATCATGCTCTCAGAACAAGAAAAAAATATCAAATCTATATTGCGAGAATAACCCTATGATGAATCAATTATCTTCTCAAGACTTTTTATACCGAGGAATTCCTTACACCATTACACAATCAGACGCAGAAAAGCAAAAACCCTTGCTTTTCTTTTTTCATGGTTTTCAAAGCAATCGAAAACAAGGAAGCATGGGCCGTGTTGAAGCATTCGCCTCCCTTGGTTATGCAGTGGTATCCATCGATGCATACAACCATGGAGAACGACAATCTCGTGTTTTTCAGGAAGCATCGATCGAACAAAAATACGCACAAATATTAGAAATTATTACCAATACTGCTCAAGATGCCCTGTTATTAACAGAGGAAGTTCTAAAGCATCATCCCTCCATTGACACAACCAGAATCGATGTGTATGGGGTTTCGATGGGAGGGATGATTGGGGTTGCTTTTGGCGTGTTGTCGCAAAGAGTTAATAAAATGGTGTTACTCGTTTCTACCCCAAAGCTACTCGATTACTACTTGGAGCGCCAACGGACTTATCAGTTCGCATTACCAACGAAAGAACGGATGGAGTATTATCGTAGCTTCGATGCCGATACGAATGCAAAGCGGTTAACAACAACAAAGATGTTTTTTGCGGTAGGTGAGTTTGATCGAGTTGTCCTACCGACGTACGCGGAAAGTTTTGTTCGAGAACATCCTGAACTCGATATCACATATCGAAGTTATGATACCCCCCATCTCTCCACTCCAACGATGCTTGGAGATGCATCGGCATTTCTAATTGGATGATTGTGGTCTCGAGGAATCTTACAAAATCAGCATTCTTGATTTGAAGTTCCTCTTTTTTTTGGTATAATGAGTACAACATGAGGTGAAGTTATGACAAAGCAAATAATTGGCGTTGATGTTGGTGGCACAACCATCAAAATTGGTCGATTTACACAAGATGGAGTATTACTACAAAAATGGGATATTCCTACAAATAGAAGTCAAAATGGACAATTTATCGTTCAAGAAATACTTGAAAGTATCAATGCTCATGTCGCAGTAAGTGAAATCAAAGGAATCGGATTTGGGGTTCCAGGACCTGTAGTCCATGGGGTCGTTACAAATTGTATTAATTTGGGTTGGGGAAAAACTTATTTAGTAGATGATGTAAAAGCCTTAATCGATAACCCGACAATCACCATTGCAGCGACAAACGACGCCAACGCTGCCGCCGCTGGCGAAGCCTTTCAAGGGGCAGCGAAGGATTATGATAATGTATGTATGTTAACCTTAGGAACCGGGGTTGGTGGGGGGGTCGTCATCAACGGCATTGTCATTAATGGCATTAATGGTTCTGCGGGAGAATTAGGTCATTTAGTCGTCGATGACAAATACCACTTTGCGTGCAATTGCGGAAAAAAGGGTTGTTTAGAGACCGTTGCTTCCGCTACAGGCATTGTTTCCTTAGCGAAAGCTATTTTACAAGAGTCTACGGAACCTTCACTCTTACGCCAATTTGATACGTTTTCTGCGAAACGCGTATTTGATATTGCGAAAGCAGGAGACGCTTTAGCCAATCAAATCATTGAAGAAGCCGCTCATTATTTAGCCAAAGCCATGGCCAATGTAGCTTTAACCTTAAACCCTGATGTCTTTGTGCTGGGTGGCGGGGTTTCCAATGCAGGGGAATTTTTGATTCATAAGATTGAGCCTTACTATTATGCGTTAGTCGAACCCTTTGTTTCTGAAACCAAAATCATGCTTGCAAAGTTAGGAAATGATGCTGGCATTTATGGCGCAGCGTCACTGGTCAAATAACATGAAACCACATTTATTTAATTCCAATATCGCATCACAAAACAGTTATTTATTTAGTAAAAACGGTAAAGCTTGTATCGTCGACCCCGGATTCAATGGCGAATCTCTCTTAATCTATTTAGATGCTCATAAACTTGATTTAACCACGGTTTTACTCACCCATGGCCATTATGACCATATTCGCGATATCCGTTTGTTAGCGAAGAAATATACCTTTACCATCTACATCCATGAAAAAGAAAAAGACTTCTTAAAAGACCAAAAATTAAACTACGCCGCGTTCTTTGGGGGAACGTTTCAACTCCAACAAAATCAGCGTGTCATCTATGTCAATCATGAAGAAACGCTAGATTTTGAAGGCGAATCGATTGCCGTTCTTCATACCCCCGGACACACGATTGGTTCGGTTGGTTATTTATATGGTCCTTATTTATTCAGTGGAGATACTTTACTTCGTCATTCTGTGGGTCGCACCGATTTGGCGACAGGGTCACGTACCGATTTATTAAATTCAATTAACTTTTTACTGACCAAATTATCTCGAGATACGTTTGTTTATCCGGGTCATGATGGCGTATCAAAGATTAGTGAAGAGTTAGCTTCAAACCCGTTTCAAAAGACGTATCAACGAAATCGCTAATCCTTTGCATGGATTAAGAAAAGCAGCCTAAAAACTGCTTTTTTTGCGCCATTTTTTTAAAAAAGGGCTAGAAATGACCATTCATTTGATACAATGAATAGTATGTGAACCATTTTGTGTTACTCATGAGGGGGGATGACATGAATCGATGGTATAAAAATCCAGTTGTATGGTTTGGCTTCTTTTTATTAGGGTTACTAGTTTCCATGACCCTCGTATTTAACCATGTCGCCACAATCATCGAAGGAAAACAAACCGAAGTGTTGACCATGCACCAAGAACATGCTAGTCTCATCATCGAAGAGCAATTTGAATCGATTGCCATGTTACTTCAAACTCTATCGAAACAAATTATCCTCTCAGAAGATGATACCGATTTATATGAACTCTTTTACGAAATCGATCAAGCGAATGATTTTATCGCATCGGTTTATCTCGGGAAACCCGATAAAACGATGGTGAACTCCACCGGTTTCGTTCCACCACCATCCTTCGATTTAACAACTCGGCTATGGTATACAGGAGCACTATCAAAAGAAGGGGTTTCTTATACTGACGCTTTTATCAATGCAACTCAAGATCGTGTCATTGTTGTGGTCTCGAGTGCTGTTTATCAGGGCGAAGAACTCCTTGGTGTCATCGCCGCCGATATTGATATTCGCTCCATTACGTTGTTTCTTCAAGAAACAGCGATTGGGGAAACAGGCTTCGCTATTTTATACGATCAAAACAATCATCTCATTGCCTACCCTAGTTTAAACCCAGAAACGATTACCCTTGATCCAGTTAATGCGTATGAACCTGCTTTGCTTGCTCTTGGTGGTAGTGGCTTTGATAAAGATTTTTCGATTCAAGGAACTCGAGGGGCACTATCTTATTCCACGGTTTTAGGATCTCGGTATACGCTTGGTGTTTTTATGCCTCGTAGTGAATATTCAGCGAACTTCAGAAGCTTATTTTATGCCTTTTTAGTAATCACCCTTGTGACTGCGCTGGGTGGATTACTCTTAGTGATGTTTTATCAGAAACAATTTCAGCGTCCGCTTGAGAATTTAATCGCAGATATCGAAAAAATCGATTTAGAAACGTCTCCCCAATATCGATTACCCAATAAACGAAAAGGCTATGGTAGTATCCGGAACGCGTTAAACCGGGGGTTAGACTTATCGGCTTCTTATGTGAAGCAACGGAATTTAAGCCAACATCAACTAGTGATGGAAAACCAACGGGTTCGCTTATTGATGGAATCAACGGCGGATATCATTTTTGAAATCAATACCCAAAAAATCTTTGTGTCGATTTTTGGGAAAGGGTTAGAAATTTTCCACTTGAAACCCGAAGATATTATTGGTAAAAACGTCAATGAGATTTTTGGTGATGTGGGGAAAGCCCGTGACCAAGCCTATACGAAAGCCCTCCAAGGAGAGCGGTTAATCTATGATTGGACGTATCAATCACAGGGAGAAATGTATTATTTTGAATCCTCCATTTCTCCGATGTACGATGAAAACGACCACATCATTGGAGCGGTTGGGGTATCACGAAATATTACGGATGCGATGAAACGGCAATTAGAAATTCAATATATGAATGAACATGACTTTCTAACGGGAGTCTATAATCGCCGCTTCTTCGTAGAATCATTAGAACGAAATGACAATCCCAAGTCATATCCGCTAGGCATTCTGATGATTGATGTAAATGGCTTAAAAATCTTCAATGATGCCTATGGCCATGAAGTGGGGGATCTTGTTTTAAAAGAAGTAGCCAAACAAATTCAAGGACACCTCACGAAAAAGGATGTTCTCGCTCGTATTGGGGGCGATGAATTTGCCCTATTGATTACCAATACGTCAAATGAAGAATTACAAATCCTAAAAGAGACAATCCAAGCCGTCTTACTACAAGTCGAAGTGGCCAATATTCCTTTATCCGTAGCGATTGGGTATTGCTTAAAAACGGATCCAGAAATGGATTTTGAAGAAATCATTAAAGTCTCCGAAAATATGATGTATCGCAATAAAATCACCGAAGGAAAGAGCATTCGCAATAGCGCGATTAAAGCGATTTTAAAAACATTGACGGATAAGTACCAAGAAGAAAAAGTGCATTCCACACGAGTAAGTCAATTGTGTAAACTACTAGGGGTTGCCTTAGAAATTCGCTCCGATGATTTAAAAGAGTTAGAATTAGCTGGTTTGTTCCATGATATTGGCAAAATCTCGATTCCAGATGCAATCTTGGATAAACCAGGAAAGCTAACCAAAGAAGAGTATGAGATTATCAAAAATCATACAGAAAATGGCTATCATATTTTACGAGCTGCAGATGAATACTCAAACCTAGCAGAGTTTGCTTTATCTCACCATGAACACTGGAATGGACAAGGATACCCTAGGGGATTAAAAGGCGAAGAGATTCCTTTATTCTCCCGGATTATTTGTATTGCGGATGCGTTTGAAGCGATGACTTCTGATCGGGTGTATCGTAAAAAACGTTCCGCTGAAGAAGCTGCACAAGAAATCATTCGCTACGCAGGAACACAATTTGACCCTACACTCGCGAAGATTTTCATCGAACAAGTCTTACACCTTCCCTTTGTGCTAACTC
>CAZABW010000086.1:0-5519 GCA_964483655.1 uncultured Candidatus Izemoplasmatales bacterium | reverse complement strand
TCCAACAAATTAACAAAGAAGCGCCGGCTTCTTTGTTTTTATATGCTATAATATTTACCTGTATGGGAGGTGAGTATATGGTTGATATTGCCATTATTGGTGGCGGCGCAAGTGGTTTAGTTGCGGCGATTCATCTTGCAAGACAAGGAAAAGAAGTTGTCATCTTAGAACGCAATCCTCGGATTGGGAAAAAAATCTTAGCCACGGGCAATGGCCGTTGTAACTATACTAATGTTGATCTTGTCTTTGAAGACTATAATCACCCCACATTTGTTCAAGATATTTTCAACCAATTTAGTGTCCAAGATACCTTATCTTTCTTTGAAGATTTAGGGATTGTCCCTAAAGTCGAAAAAGCAGGGAAAACCTATCCTTATTCCGAACAAGCCTCTTCCATTGTGGATGTCTTGTTATATGAAATCGAACAAGTAGGAGTAAAAGTCCTAATAGATACCCTAATTACCGATATAAAGAAGAAAACCTTCTTTGAACTGTATTCCAATCAAAAACTCATCCTCCAAGCCAAAAAAGTGTTACTTGCGACAGGGGGAAAAGCAATGCCTCAAAGTGGTAGTGATGGCATTGGCTATCACATTGCGAAGTCACTTGGGCATACAATCGAACCGTTATTTCCAACAATTGGAAAGGTGGTTTTGGATTTCCCTTATTTAAAACATTTAGATGGCTTAAAACTTGAAACCCAAGTCGATTTGGTAGTGGATGGTATCATCATTCAAAGCGAGTTTGGGGATACCTTATTTACAGGTTATGGCATCTCTGGCCCCTCGATTTTGGATTGTTCCCGCAAGGTAGGAGTAGCCCTGCAAGAGAAGAAGTCTTGTCACTTTGAAGTAGCCTTGGTGAATCATTTAGATAAGAATACCTTATATCAACGGTTTATGAATCGTCCTCTTGTTTCAATCGATCAAGCCTTGATTGGCTTGATTCATAAACGGTTGATTCCGGTGGTCATCGGTTTATCAGGCATTGAACCTAAAAACAGCTTGATTCAAACGATTTCCCCTCAAAAGATCACCCAACTGATTCAGTTGTTAGCGAAATTAGAACTAAAAATAACGGGTTTACGAGGCTTTGAAGAAGCCCAGGCAACGGCTGGTGGCGTCTCCATCCACGAAATTGATTCACACACTTTAGAATCTAAAATCGTCCCAGGCCTTTATTTTAGTGGTGAGATCATTGATATCGACGGTCGGTGTGGAGGTTTTAATTTACAATGGGCATGGTCTAGTGGCATCGTCGCAGCGAGTGCGATTGCTAGGAGTTTACAATGATTCGAATACAAGAAATCAAGTTAGCGCTGAATCAAGCGAAAAACGAAGCACAAGAACAAGCAGAACTCATCAAAAAGGCATCGAAACTCCTGGGTCAAAAAATCATTAGCTTTCATATCCAACGGAAAGCGATTGACGCAAGGAAAAAGCAAGATGTTCATTTTGTCTATTCCGTCGATGTTGTTGTTGCTAATGAAGACAAAGCCCTCACGATCAAAGGCAAATCGATTCTAAAAGTCGAAAAGAAGGAATACTCCTTACCAAAGCCAGGGAAATCAGCTTTAAAACAACGACCCCTTATTGTTGGATTTGGGCCCTCAGGCATCTTCGCTGCTTGGGTGTTAGCCAAAGCGGGGTATCAACCCATCGTCTTAGAACGTGGGTTTGATGTCGATACGAGAGAAAAAGAAATCGAACATTTTGAACAAACAGGCGATTACAGTGAGAAACGCTCCATCGTCTTTGGCGAAGGCGGAGCGGGAACCTATAGCGATGGAAAACTAACGACTTTGATTAATGACCCCCGATGCGAAGCCATCTTAGATGTCTTCGCCACCCACGGGGCTCATTCCAGTGTTCGCTACCTTGCTAAACCCCATATTGGTACGGATGAATTAACTAAAGTAATTAAAAACATTCGGAATGACTTAATCAAAATGGGCGCTTCGATTCGCTTTGGCGCGAAAGTCACCAAGATAAGATTTAAGAACGGGAAGATTAGTTCTCTCATCATCAATGGCGAAGAAGAACTCACAACGGATGTATGTTTGATTGGGATCGGTCATAGTGCCAGAGATACGTTTGAAATGCTGTATCAAAATGATCTCAATATGGTACCGAAAGCATTTTCCATTGGGCTTCGGATTGAACACTTACAAAGTATGATCAATGAGCGTCAATATGGGAAATTCGCCACTCACAAAGCTTTAGGAGCTGCGGATTATAAACTCAGTTATCATTCCCCGAGTGGTCGAAGTGCATACACCTTCTGTATGTGTCCAGGAGGCTATGTCGTGTGCTCCACATCGGAAGAGAAGCGTGTTGTGACCAACGGCATGAGTAAACACAAGCGTGATGGTCTCAATGCCAATAGCGCATTGTTAGTCAATGTCTTACCGAGTGATTTTCCAAGTGATCATCCCTTAGCAGGGATTGAATTTCAACGTCAACTAGAAGAAAAGGCCTTTCAAGCGGGTGGCGGAAAATACTATGCACCGATACAACGAGTGGGGGATTTCCTACAAGGACGTGTAAGTACGGAGTTTGGAAGTGTAAAACCCACCTACCGACCTGGAGTGAAGTTTGCGGAGTTAGGAAGTTTATTACCTATATATGTGAGGGATACATTAAAAGAAGCTTTGATCGATTTTGATCAGAAGATTCCTGGATTCGCATCTTCAGATGCGTTATTAACAGGGATTGAAACCCGGTCTTCCTCCCCAGTACGAATGCTTCGTAGTGATGAACATGAATCCAACATTGGTGGACTCTATGTCATGGGGGAAGGTGCAGGACACGCCGGAGGGATTATGTCTTCGGCAGTCGATGGGATGAAAACTGCTGAAATGGTCATTACTAAGTATCATTACAAGCCATAAAACAAAAGCAAGGGTGGAAATTTCCTTGCTTTTTTTACGACGGATTCATATAATGAATATGCACGCTTTTTTTGGAGGCTCTATGACAAAACCATTGCGGATACTATTCTCATTCTTTGCTTTGATATTATTTCTTGTCGGTTGTCAGACAACAACGTTGTCTACGACAACCATAACTACTTCAAGTAGTCCAAATACCACAACAACAACTCTCCCCTCTTCAGGGACAACTCAACCTACGACAACCACCACAACCACTCAAACAGAAACGAATCTTGTTTTGGTCTCATTTGATTCTTTAGGGGGACATCTAGGGGTTGTTTCTTATGAAGTAGAAGTGGGTTCTTACTATCCACTTCCTCAAATTCCAGTCAAACAAGGGTATGTCTTTGATCAATGGGTACACGAGTCTGAAGAAGTCGATTTATGGAACGATCGAGTGTCTGAATCGATTACACTTACAGCGACATATCTTTTACTGGATGAGATTGAACCCTCGACTAGTGTCGATGAACAAATCAGTGAAACCTTTGACCAAATTCCCAATACCGGTTCAGCTTATGTTCCCCTTCAGTTTACCAGTGCAAATGGATTAGTATGGAGCGGCGCCGGACTACGTAGTGATACGGCTTTGAATGGAAAAGCAGTCATTCTAGGCGGACTGAGTGATTCCTCTGTTTTAGAAGTGACAGTCCCCAATGGATTGGTCTCGTTATCCTTTCAAGCGAAAAAAGCCTTTACCAATACCAATGAACGAATCATCGATCTTTATCTTAATGATATTTTGGTTCAATCCTTTGAAGTAAGCCCCACTGAAGAAACCGTTCAAACATTTACGATATCCAATTTAGACTTGGAAGGTCCAGTGGAAGTATCATTTCGACATAACAGTTCCCCCACTTCTCGCGCTCAAGTCTTAATTGATAACATTATCTTTGTCTCGAGTGTCTCATCAAATGTGTCGATTGAAGAACAAGCCCTAATCCTCGATTCTGAACTCCTATGGATTAAAACGGATTATGAGAGCACTTCAGCTTTGGATTTACCCCATATCGCACCCTATGGCTCGAGTATCACATGGGAACTCGTGGAGTTCAATCTAGAAGATCAAGTATCGTTATCCCAAAACTTGATCACCATTCTAGAGGGGGAATCGTTCCAGTTCACGTTAAAAGCAATCCTTACGAATGGAAGTTATTCCAGTGAAGTCCACTTCACCCTTACCGCCGGTGAAGGGGCTCTGATGACCATCGCTGATTTTCTGGAGGCCGAGTTATACCAAAGAGTGAAACTCCATGTCGTTGTAACGAATCAAATCTATGATCTCGAATTAGACATGCAATGGATCTTTATTCAAGATGAATCCGGTGCTACATCGTTTCTACTTCCTATCGATTGGAGTTTATTCTCCCATGAAACGACTTCAACGATTGACATTCGGGGGATTGTCGATGAAACGTTTTTATCGCGTTTAGCATTTTCCTCTTCGTCTCAACCAATCGACCTCACTCCCACCCTAGTAGAAGAACAAAGTGATCTCTTTTTCATCGAAGATCAACTGGTCCAAATCGAGGGATTACTAGGAACTTTGGATCTCGCGAATGACTTCTTTGAAGTCATTAATCCGAAAGGAAGTATTAGGGTTCACGTCCCACTTTTCGCATCATCAAACATTATCACGTATTATGAAGACTTATTATCAAATGCCCAATTAGGTCAAGTCCTCACAGTCTGGGGAAATGCGGCTGATTTTGGCGATGATTTCGGATTAATCCTTCGGGATCTTGATGGCATCTATTATTTAATGAATACGGTCAATTATTCCTATGTAAGAACCGTGATTGAGTCCCAATATTTAGTACCATTACCCACTCAAACCATGGAATCGATTCATATACAATCCAGTAGCGAACTCCCCTTTGAAGCGACGATTACGTGGTCTTCTTCCCATCCTAATATTTTATCTTCCTCTGGTATGTATACATCCCCTAGTAGTGAAACGATTGTAACGATGTCGTATACAATATCCTTTGGGTCAGAATATTCGTTCCAAGGCAGTTATCAAGTAATAGTCAAGCCTCAATCAACGTATGTTGGGTATTATGCAAGTGTAGCGGGACTATCAGGTACTTCCTTAAAAGCGGAACTGAAACGTTTGGTTTCGAATATGACATCGATTGGCTATTCTTCCACGAGTCAACATTTCATCAATATCGACCGAGATCTCAATAACCCAGGTAAAATTATCCTCATTTATGACAGAAGAAGTGTTAGTGGGGTATGGGATGGCGCATCGACATGGAATAAAGAACATGTCTGGCCCCAATCGAAGTTAGGAAGTGCCTCGGATTCAGATATTCATAATCTCCGTGCTTCCACCCCAAGTGTCAACTCAGCCAGAGGCAATCTCGCTTTTGTGGATGGCAGTGGAGGGTATCAAAAAGTCGGTAGTGGCTGGTATCCAGGGGATCAAGACCGTGGCGATGTGGCGCGGATTATCTTCTATATGAATACCAGGTATAATTTAGAAATTAGTTCTGGTGTGATTGGCAGTCTCGCAACCTTTATTAAGTGGCATAACCTTGATCCTGTAGATGATTTTGAACGGAGTCGTAATAATGGGATTTAT
>CAZABW010000085.1:3985-5519 GCA_964483655.1 uncultured Candidatus Izemoplasmatales bacterium | reverse complement strand
AGACCGCCAACTTGGTCATTTTGTTCGAAAAGAAGAGTCGAAATGCCAGCTTGCGATAGATAAGCGGCTGCGGTTAAGCCAGCGATGCCACCACCAACAATGATGACATCGGCTTGATTAACGATTTTCATGAGATAATCCTACTAAATCAAGACTTAAGTCGTAAACAAGTTTGCTCATGACGCGATCTCGTGCGTGTTTGGCGGGGATTTCATCTATCGTTAGGTTAAAGAAACGACCACTGATGTGATCTAACTCTGGGTCAGCTGCGAGGTAATAAAGAGCTTTGCCAGAAATCACGGGATCTTTTAAGAACTTCGACGTAACATGTTTAAAGAAGAAGCGATATAAGGGGCCATTGTTACTGCCAATGGCGGTTTTGACAGCTCCAGGATGAACGGCATTAATGGTTACACCACTATCCTTTAACTCATCCGCGAGTTCTAAAACGGTTAATAATTGGGCTGTTTTGGATTGACCATACCCTTTTAACCCAGTATAAATCCGGCGTTTAAAGTGGAGATCTTTCAGATGAACCTTACTGAAACGATGACCTTCCGAATTCACTTGAAGAATTCGAGCAGGTGCGCTGCTTTTTAAAGTTGGAAGTAAGAGTTTGGTAAAGTAGAAGACACTTAAATGATTAACCATCAAACAAAGTTCATAGCGTTCTTTGGTATAATATTTCTTCGTGGAATGGATCCCTACACTATTGATTAAAATGTGGATATTCGGATAGGTTTTGATAATGACATCCGCAGCGTCTTTGACTTCAGATAACACTTCAAAATTCGCTTTAACGATATCGACTTTGACCCCAAAGGATGTCTGTAGTTGGGCCTGAATCGGCTTAGCTTTTTCTACATTCCGACAAACCATAACGAGATTGCATTTGGCTTTGGCAAGCTCGTGAAGGGTGGCTAACCCTACCCCAGAAGTCGCCCCTGAGACAACAGCCCATTTGCCTTCTAAAGAAACGCTAGTCTCCTTTTGAACGGCTTTGCTATTTTTCATAAAGTTTAATTCTTCAGGCCACTTCATCGTCATCCCTCCTAACCAAAGAACACACGCATAAACCAACGATAAAAACGCCGATAAATCGGAATGCCATTGTTAATGTCACCCCAGATATCATAGTAATCCCGTTGTTCAATGATTTGGCCATTTTCATGAAGGGTTAACCGTGAACTTCCATACATCGGAGTACTGGGGAAGATCCGGAATTTCATTGTCATAATCCATTCGAACATGATGATGTTATCATTTTTCGTTACGTTTAATATTTGCATATGAAGACTACGACAACGTTTCGTTAGTCGTTGACACATCGCTTTAAAGGGTACGAGACCATGGATGGCTTGAATCGAATCTTTAAAGCGAATATCTTCATGATAGTAAGGAAAGATATGTGACCAGTCTGGTTTTCCTTCTTTATTGTAGGTCTTGGACCATTTATCATAGATGACTTCAATACTTAATGGTTCTAAAGCAAGTTCTTCTCTGTCTAAACTCATAGTATCTACTCCTATAGTAT
>CAZABW010000085.1:0-3885 GCA_964483655.1 uncultured Candidatus Izemoplasmatales bacterium | reverse complement strand
GAAGGAAAACAAGCCCTTCAACTCTTACAGTCTCGAGAAGATTGTACAAAGCTAGTTTGGATGGGAGACTCTGCCGGAGCTGGACTCGTCTTAGCCCTCACTCAAGACGAAGCACATAAGATGGACCAGCCCATTGTATTGATTTCCCCTTGGCTCGATTTTTCTGTTTCACATCCCACTCAAAAAGACATTGAACCCCATGATGCTATCCTTACAATCGATTCCTTACAACAACTCGGCCAAATGCTGGATTATCCCCAAAATGGGCCCCATCAGGGATTTGGACCGCTTTATGGAGATAGTTCCAAATTGTCTTCTATTCACGTCTTTACAAGCTCCTATGACCTCTTAACAACGGATGCCATTCAGTTGAAAGAACGATATCCGCATGTCGAACTTTATCACTATGAAAAGATGTTACATGATTGGATTCTCTTTGGGATTCCCGAGTCCAAACAAGCCATCAAGCAAATTCAAACCATTTTGGAGGGTTCATTATGATTCGCAGAGTCGTCTATTTTTCCCGTTCTGGAAACGCCAAACGCATCGCAGAAAAAATTGCCAATCACCTACAATTAGAATGTATTCAAATCTTAGACCATAAAAACTGGAACGGTTTTTTTGGATACATGAAAGCGGGGTTTTATTCTACCGCTAACAAAAATGTTAAGATTTCAACCTCCAAAGATGTTGGCGAGTATGATGAATTAATCGTGGTAACGCCTTTGTGGGCGGGATCGATTGCGAACGCCACAAGGACGTTCTTATCGATGCACCCAAGAGAGAAGATTCATTTAGTCGTAAACTCCATTGGTAGTACAACAACCGATCGTGATGGGTTTCGTTCGATTACCGATATTATGAACCGCGATTTAGATGAAGACGATAAGATTCATGAATTCATAAAACAACTCTAAGGATTCCCTTCAATAAAGCACTATAAAAGTCAAATACTAGGAGTATTGCATGTCTTATCGGTCCAAACTCTTCCGTTATCCCCACCCTTATGCAGTAGTTCAAACAGAATCGTTATTTATTCAAGCGATGAGAGAAAACGCAATTTTTCACTATCAAAACTGTGCAGACTACAAACGAATTCTAGATGAACAAGGATTTGATCCCCACAGGATTCAAACCCACACCGATATTGTGAGGCTTCCTTTTATTCCAACCCTTTATTTAAAACATCATCAACTCTCTTCCATTCCTGAGAAGAAAGTTTTATTTCAAGCAACGTCTTCTGGCACAAGTGGAAAAGTATCCAAGACAGGAATGGACTTCAGTAGTATTTGGCAAGGAATCAAGATGATGTGGAACCTCAGCAAATATCATCACTTTTGGTCTTTGAAACGAGTCCACTATATCGTATTTGGCTATCAACCCACAAAGGAAAATCAAGTTGCGATTTCAAAATCGGCGCAAGGGTTTACCCTCTTTGCGCCAGCTAAAAGTAAGACGTATGCTTTACAATGGAAAAATGGAAGTTATCACTTACAGCTAGAAGACTTGAAGAAAGCCTTGATTCGCTCTGAAAAGAGCAAGAACCCAATTCGAACCATTGGCTTTCCCGCTTATACCTATTTCTTATTAAAATCCATGAAAGAAGAAGGAATCTTCTTACATATGCCCAAAGGTAGTTTAGTCACTGTCGGGGGCGGATGGAAGAACTTCCAACATGACAAAGTCGATAAACAAACGTTTTATGATTTGGTCAAAGAAGTGTTAGATATTGATGAAGACCATATTATCGAGTTTTTTGGGGCGGTCGAACATCCAGTTCTATACACAACCTGTCAGAATCATCATTTTCATATTCCGATTTATAGTCGGGTCATTATCCGAGATCCAGATACATTCAAAGAACTCCCTTATGGAGAAATGGGACTGGTTAATTTAGTAACTCCCATGCTTTCTAGTAATCCCTACTTAAGTATTATGACTGATGATCTAGGCATTCTCCACCAAGAACCTTGTGGGTGTGGCATTGAATCGCCATGGCTAGAAATCATCGACCGAGTTGGTGTGAAAGATATTATTACCTGTGCCGTTAGTGCTCAGGAATATTTAAAATCGTAAGGGGGAAACTATGATTCTAGCCAAAGGACAGATTTTACCGAGTGAGGAACAACCCCAAGTCATTCAATCACTTTCTAAACAACTCCTAGAAACGCTTCAAAAACCCCAGACCCTTTCTACCGAGAAAGTCATTCAAGCTTGCGATATCCTCGCAAAGAAAGTCTTACATGGGGATTATGAGGCCCTATTAGCACCAATACTATCCCAGTTGAATGTCTCTCATGACGATTTTAATGATGCTGTGTCGCTGTTTACGAAAGCAGCTTTGGAAGAGAAAATTCGGATTGAATTAGGAGAGTTAGAACCTCTTCAAGGCCCTGTGAAACGATCCCGCCATCCCTTAGGGGTTTTGTTTCATATTGCGGCGGGAAATGTCGATGGTCTACCAGCTTACAGTGTGTTAGAAGGGTTATTAGTAGGCAATATTAACCTCTTAAAATTACCAGCCGGAGATCAAGGATTATCGATTTTTATCCTGCATGAACTGATTCAAATCGAACCCGAATTAACGGATTATATCTATGTGTTTGATGTTCCCTCTACTGAACTAGCAAGTTTAAAACAATTAGCGACTTTCGCAGATGCTGTTGTGGTTTGGGGGGGAGACGTGGCAGTTCAAGCAACGAAAGAGTTGGTGGATAGTAAAACCAAAGTCATTGCTTGGGGCCATAAAATCTCTTTCGCTTATGCGACAACTTGCGCAACTGATGAGCAATTAACCAAGCTTGCACAACACATTTGTGAAACCAATCAAATGTTTTGTTCATCTTGCCAAGGAATTTATGTCGATACCGACTCACGGGAAGAACAAGATCATTTTGCGAAACGATTTTTCCAACACCTCGAAGAAGTGAATCGAAGCTACAAACCCATTCCCTTTGATCGGAAAGCCAGAAATGCAATTCAACTATACGATGAACGATTGCGTCAACATGAAACCCATCATACCCTTTATCTGGGTCAAGGTTGTAGTGTGATTAGTAAAGAGTCCTCAGATTTAGAAGGGTCTTATCTTTTCCGCAATGTCTGGGTCAAAAGACTTCCAAGAACGTCAATCATTGAAACCTTAAAACCTCATAAAAACCATCTTCAAACCGTCGGATTATGTGTTGAGCCAAGCGACGTTGTCGAGTTAAGTCACTTGTTTGTTCAATCCGGACTTGTTCGCATCACAACTCCAGAAGGAATGTCAAAAACGATACCTGGTGGAGCGCATGATGGCATGTATCCCTTGCTCGAGTATTCCCGTATTGTGGAAATAGCATAACGAAAACTGTATTTTCGTTTTAATAGAAATGAGATGATTGTATGAAATTAGATACCATGTCTGCTTTTTACGAACGGAATAAATTAGATGCTTCTAAACTACAAACCGATGTTACCTTTTTAGAGGAAACAGAAATGCGTTTATCACAACAAGGTCTTTTTGTTCTGCTAGAAGATTTATCAGAAGATCAATTAGACCAAGTGATTCAAGATTTACTCACTCGAAATCAAAACACCATCCCCCATTTCGTTGCATTGATGCGTTATTTTAAAGCCGTTAAACGGAATGATTTATTCATCCACTTAACCAAATACACCGGCTCTTTGGGAGTCATGGAAAGTATCTTAGCGAAAGTCGAGCGTTTAGTTGGCCTTGAAAAAGCCAAACTAATGAAAGATCAAGTAACAATCCCACCATTAGGAACCCCCTTAGAACATATGCCTGGGTACACTCAACAATTCATGGATGTCCTCACCCATCACCTCACTCCAGAACAAGTGAAACTTGCATTAGCAGATAATCACCATCAAATCCCCAAAGAA
>CAZABW010000084.1:0-5779 GCA_964483655.1 uncultured Candidatus Izemoplasmatales bacterium | reverse complement strand
GGGGACAGCTTTAACGCTCCAATACGTTATTCTGTTGTCGATTTGGATAAATATTTGGAAAAAAGAAAAGTAAAAGTCATAGACTTTGATGTGTAGTAGATGGGATCAAATCGCATAAATCAATCTCAAATTCATCTGCAATTTTCAGCAGATGGCTGAGATTGTAATTGACATCCCCCTGCCGCAGTTCGATACGTGCCACATAGGATGCCGATTGGTGTCCAAGGATCAATGCCAGTTTCAACTGGCTCACAGAACGCTTCTTCCGCTCTCTTTTAACATTCTCCGTAATGATGTCAAAAAGTTCGTTTTCCGTCATTCTGCCGTTTATTAGCCCTTTACCATAAACGCGCATTCTATTCCATGCGAACATTTTCAAACAATCACTTATAAGTGAGCGTTAAGGCTCCCGCGGATACCATTGGCAAAAATCACTTATAAGTGAGTATTTGCCATGTCAATCGATTCATACAAATTATTCTTGGAAGAATTTGGTATTTCAGAAGAAAGATTCTTTCGCTTTGGTCTTGAACAATCCAGATTCATAACGCCAGAAAAAGCAAACGACGCATGGGAAAAATTAAAAGATTCAATACAATCCAAGCAAAAGGTTTATATTCGATCGTATGGCGGGAATGGAAAAAATACTCAACTTTATATTGACTTCTATAAAGCAGTATTTGGACTCGATGTAGAAGTACATGCCAATGATCAGCCCACCAAAATGCTTGAAGAACTAACAAATTTGAAGAAAAATAAAAATATATTCAATTACCAAGTATCACATGTCTTTGGAAGAACAAAAAATATATACGCATTCACAGCACCTTGGAATGTTGCGTTCGTGCCAAAAATGTTTGATCCGCTAACAGGTCATGAAGCGCTGGAAAAAGGTATCAATAAAAGTATGTTCCAAAGATTATTTCAGCAAAAAAGTTACGATCTACATACTAAGTCCATAAATGAATTCAATCAAATACTTTTAAATCGAAGCGAAGGGATTGAAGAATATCTACAAGAATTCAAACCTCAATCGATTTATTCTTCTAATGAAATTGAGAAGTTTAAACAATCCATAAAGTCAGAATTCATGCCAATTAGCCTTTAAATCTTAAAAAATTTAATTAATATTTCGTGTGAAATATCTCAGAAATTATGTGTATTTTTGTAACATTATTGAGTTATTTTGAGCATTTTAGCTCTAAATTTGCATTTGGGTATTAACTGAAAACGATTTCTACGACTATGTTAGGGATAGGGGGTAGGGGGCAGGAAATGGAGTCTCCACTTGAACTTAAACCTTAAACGCTTAAGCCACTTCAACTCAAAAAACATTCAGAACAAAAGTATAACAAACAATCAGACAAATTACTACAATAACCTTCGGACAAACTGATCAACAGAACCAGAGAAAGTAAAAGTGGCAGGGAAGAGAGAGGGGGAAGAAGGAAGGACGAATGAGGGGGTGAGGGGAAAGAGGTGGGAGTCTATTCTTCTAATTCTATACAGTGATTGACAGTAGTTGACAATGCTGTAAGAAAAATGAAAACGAAAAATTCAAGCGACAAAGGGGAATTCTATGCACCAAAAAGATACTATGACGAAACAACGAACAAATTTATTTCATCAATCAAAAAGGAACTGCATATGAGCAATATTATTGGATTAGTCTTTGATTTCGACATCACCCTTGCCCCGGAATTTCAACAACAAATACTCTTTGATAAATGGGGAATTACAGCGGAACAGTTCTGGGGCGAATGTGCCGAACTTGGAAAACGTGGATATGATATGGAACACGCCTATATGCGGAATTTGATCGATTACGGTCGCCGCGACAATCAATATGCCATCAACAATGCAACGTTAAACGAGCTGGGGAAGCAAATCGACCTCTACGAAGGGTTGAGCCGCAAAGAGGGTTCCCGGTCGGTATTTGATGATCTTCACACGTTGTTGCAGAAAAAGGAATTCGCAGAACACAATATCGAAATCGAATGCTACTGCATCAGCGGGGGAATCAAGCCGATGATTGAAGGGGCATTTGAAGCCCATCATTTGAATGCCTATTTCAAAGAAGTATTCGCCTGTGATTTTGACGAAGATGACGATGGTAAACTAGGCTATATCAAAGAAACCGTCGGGCACACCATCAAAACCCAAAAGCTCTTCATGATTGCCAAAGGGGTATCGCCCAAACAGGGAGATCACCCCTCGCTCGTCAACGAAGTCACTCACAGCTACCGCATTCCGTTTGAGAACATGATCTTCTTGGGTGATGGACAAACCGATATTCCGGCATTTTCGTTGGTCAATAAAAACGGCGGCAAATCCATCGCCGTATACCGCGAAGAGAAAAATCACGATGGTAGCATCGATGAAGAACGCACTCTCAAAACGTACCTCAACGGCTACAAGCTTGCGGTGGAAGCCAATAGGGCTGAACAGCTTCTACCTGCTGACTACTCGTCCGGAAAGCCTCTCAAAATGGCTCTTCTTGGTTATGTCGAAAGCATTGCCAAACAAATTGCCTCCAAAAGCCAAATATCCGGCAAAATTAAGTGAGATTTTCGGTACGACAGTGTATAGTTTCATCCTTCCCACACATAGACAGGTGGCCGAGTGGTCGAAGGCGTACGCCTGGAACGCGTATGTAGGGCAACCTACCGAGAGTTCGAATCTCTTCCTGTCTGCCATCAAAATCTTTACAAAATCATGCTAAAAAGTGGTCAAACCTGCCACATTTTCCAAGTTTTCTTAAAAAATAAAATTAATTAATAATTCCTGCAAACCCCTCTATCCATCAAATTATCTGTTTAGATTCGTAACACATTCCTTTAGTATCGCTTAATATTTGCCTGATAATGCATTTGGGGGTTAATATCTTACCACCCTCCTCTTTATGTATATAGTAGGAAACGCGAACACGAAAAAGAGCACGAAATTGCTCCTTAACCTTAAACGCTTAATCCGAATGAAATTTCGCCAATGGGAGAAACCATGCAAAACTTGTCATCATATAGCGGAAGCACCTATACTCTTCAAGAAATCGCAGATTTATTGGGGGTAACAAGAGAACGGGCACGGCAAATCGAATTAATGGCTATCAAAAAACTCCGCCATCCAAACCTGAGAAAGAAATGGGAAGAGATTATTGAATCTCTTGATACCCTAAACAATGGAAAGTGAGAGGGCTATAATGGAAAATTTACAAAACATACAATCCTGCGATTTTAAAAACGCATCCATCATCACAAATAGCACAAGGGCTTATCTCGACGAGATGAACACTCGGGGTGATAAAAGCCTCATTGGGCTTGATACGGGATACGCTGAACTCAACAAAATGACAGCGGGGTTCAGAAAAGGAGATTTAATTGTTATAGCCGCGCGCCCGTCCATGGGAAGCACCTCATTGGTGCTCAACATAACCAATAACCTGCTCGAAGCAGGAAAAAGCACCGCCATTTTCTCGCTCGAAATCTCTTCCGAGGAAATCATGTTACGCCTGATGAGTATTCAGACTTCCATTTCGCTCCAGCGATTACGTCTTGGGGATATTAATCCTGACGAATATAAACGGCTCAATGGTGCTCTGGATGCGATGGAACGCCGGAAGCTGTTTATTCACGATCAAAGCGCCATGAACATCAATCACATTTGTAAGCACCTGCGGCAACTGAAAAGTGAGAACCCAGATTTAGACCTCGCCGTTATCGATACCCTTCAAATGATAAGAAGCTCAGCAGGGGAACCGATCAATGAGATTTTGTATCAGTTGAAAGCTCTCGCCCGTGAGTTGGAGATACCGATCGTCATACTTTCCAGACTCAACAGCAAACTTGAATGGCGCGCAAACAAACGCCCGGTACTCAGCGACATCCCCGAAGCGGATTTGATCGAACCGTACGCGGATACGATCCTCTTTATCTATCGCGATGATTTTTATCTATACAATCAAGAGAAGGAGAGGGAACAAATGGCGCTGATCGCAGGAGAAGATTTTATAAGCTGTTACGTAGAAAAAGAAGAGGAAGAGGCTGAAATCATTATTGCCAAACAGTGTAACGGTGCAATCGGGCATATTAAACTCCTGTTCCAGAAAAAATTCACCCGTTTCATAGACTATCCTGCCTTTGGTGAAATACCCCGCACATACGAAATGGCAAGGGCTTAAAATGTCTAAACAAATGAGCGATACACTTGTCTATAACGGCAAAAAATTTGAGCTTCAATCGTCAACACTTTCAGATCTAATTTCGGGGAATTTACGTAGATCATCTCCGCTTGCGCCGCTCATAGAGGCGAATAATTTACAGCAACAGTTCGAGGTCGATTTCCACTCTGCAAATATGCGCGGGTATTTGTGCGATTGGGAAATAAAGGAAGGCAAGCTCTTCTTGAAATCGTTCACATCACGATCACCAATGATCCACACCATAGACCAGCTCTTGGGGAAAACTCCCCCCGCTCTGTCGCCACAAGATGAAATGAGCATATTTAACGAAACGGATGAGTCCGAGGTCTTTGCCGAATGGTTCAGCGGCTTTATAAAAGCGCGATACCCCGATCAATACGAAGGGGAAAACGGCTTGCAGTTTGATATTGCCAATGGGGTAGTGATGAATATCGCCCCATGCCATGTTTCAGGCTATTACGGCCGACCTTTAAAAAATTACATCGAAGATTAGGAGTTTCCCATGACCAATATAGCAATACTCCAAAACTTGTCCGGCAAAAGCCGCAATAATCGTGATTTGATTCTAAAAGCGGTTGCAATGGATGGGATGATTTTGGCGCTGGCTTCGGATGAGCTTAGAAACGATCCGGAAATCGTCAAAACAGCCGTAAAACAAAATATCGAAGCGTTTGAATTTGCCTCTGATAGCTTGAAAGCGAACCGGGACATGATTCTCTTTGCCGTCACAGAATCTGGGACATTGCTCGAATATGCACCGGAACACCTTCAAAACGATTTGGAAATTGCAAAAACCGCACTCGCCTCCTTTGGATCGGCCATCGGCTGGCTTTCCGAAGAACTTCGGGATAACGATGAAATCGTTGCATTGGCCGTTAGCAAATCAGGGCGTGGCCTCAAATTTGCCTCCGAACGGCTCAAAGGCGACCGTGCAATGGTGCTAACCGCCATCCGTCAAAACGGACTCGCTTTAAAATATGCCTCGGCTGAATTGCAAGCCGACGAACAGATGATTCGGGTGGCTTCCGAAAGCCCATGTGCCCTGCTTGATTGGGAATAACAAATACATAACACGGAGCCACTACAATGCAAATTCGCCCAACCGATCTTCACTTTAACCAATCAGTGCTCGAAGAGGATTTCAAAAGAGTCTCCGATGACTCCATGAAAAAGGTAATTAAATACCTCAATAATAGCGATTCATTCACAAGGATTTTTGAGTTTGCCGTGGATGGGGCAGATCATTATTTTATCAGTCTCTTCCGGGATGGTTCAATGGAAATTCACTTCGGTCACTACAAAAAGAAAGCCTTTGGTGATTTATGGCTTGCCTTGGAAAAACAAGATGTCGATACAGTCCAAAAGCTACTCAAAGAGGAAAACCTCTTACGCAAAGATGATCTGGCAGATTATCCTGAACATGCCTTGGAAATACTCTTATCCAATGTGATGGCAATGCTCATTAAAGTGGTCGAGAAAAACGACCCTGCAAGCATTAAAATCATGGGTCAATCCGATGGATTCAACCTTTACCGGAAATTCATTTTGGATCATATACATCTTCTTCCAAACTATTATTTA
>CAZABW010000083.1:0-6063 GCA_964483655.1 uncultured Candidatus Izemoplasmatales bacterium | reverse complement strand
TACGAGGATAAAAATTATAATTTATTGGTCACGAGGTGATTTTGTGAATAAACTTCCTTTTCCTATCGATTTAAATGAAGTAGACATATTGAAAGAATTAAATACTGCAAATCATCATATAGGTGAACTAAAAGGTATACTTACAATACTTCCAAATCCTGGAATCGTTTTGAGTTTAATCAATTTAAGTGAGTCAAAAGATTCATCAGCTATAGAAAATATTATGACGACCTATGATGAAATATTTAAGGAGATTGTTTCAAAAAGACCTATTGGAGGAAAACCTAAAGAAGTTATCAATTATAAACATGCCATAGATCGTGGTTTACTAGTCATGAGACAAAAGGGATTTATCAGTACAAATATCCTTGTAGAAATCCAAAATGTCATCGAACCGAATAAAGGTGGCATAAGAAAACTGCCTGGAACAGTCATCATAAATGATAAAACCAATGAAGTTGTACACACACCACCGCAAAATGAAATAGAGATTCGTGAACTCATGCATAATCTTGAATTATTTATTAATCAAAATGATGATTATGATCCACTGATTCAAATGGCTTTAATCCACTTCCAATTTGAAAGTATTCACCCATTTTATGATGGTAATGGTAGAACAGGAAGAATTTTAAATATTTTATATTTAGTATTAAAAGAGAAGATAACTGAACCTATCCTATACTTAAGTAAGTACATCATGGAAAACAAGGCACAATATTATGCTCTATTAAAGAAGTGTAATGAGGACATAGTAAATATAAAGGATTTTGTTATGTATATTCTAAAAGGTGTTTCGGAAACTTCCAAAAATACGATCAACCTTATACTAAGAATCAACCAATCGATAGAGTTAACAAAAGACATGATGAAAAAAAGACTGCCAGATATTTCTCGTTCTGAGATCGTCGAGCATTTGTTTTCTTACATGTACACAAAAAATGAGTTCTTCAGAGAAAATTTGGATATCTCTAGAGCAACCGCTACGAAATACTTGAAATTACTAGAAAAAGAAGGGTTCATTGTTTCTGAACAATTAGGGAAAGAAGTAATCTATAAAAATGTTCAGTTGCTCAATCTTATAAAGGAATAAAAGTCATGAACAAGTCAAAGACGAAAATTGGTTATGGCGTATTTGGAAAGGCATACGAACATAAAATCTGAAGGAGAATCAACTATGAAACCTACCCGAAAATGTCCCTTGTTTATTGTCACCGGAGCATCTGGCATCGGAAAGACTACCCTTTGTGAGCGTGTATTCCAAAATGAAAGTGACTATGTTGTTCTTGAAGGCGACATATTATGGGATGAACGCTTCAATACGCCTGAAACGAACTACAAAGCTTATCGTCAGTTGTGGTTACGTTTATGTGCCGCTATCTCTCAAACCGGCCTTCCTGTCGTCCTCTGCGGATGCGTCACTCCTGAACAATTGGAATACTTGGAGGAACGACAATTGTTCACAAAGATTCATTATCTAGCACTCGTGGCAGATCAGCAAACCCTCGAACATCGTATGCGAGTAGGTCGTCAAATCAGCGATGATCAATGGATATCTTCTTCGGTTCATTTTAACCAATGGATTATTGACCACGCTGCACTCACAGAACCACCGATGACATTATTAGATGTGTCAAACCTTACATTGGAAGACCATACTAAAATGCTCCATCATTGGATTATGGAACGACTCTCTTAACGTTAACATAGTTGACCATTTTATGAATTCAAACCGGACCTCGAAAGTTGAATCATATAGACCACGTTCGAAATGAACCTTGGATTTTATAATCAATGGTATGGTTATGTCCATGTAAATACTTAATGTGTTCAGTCATTATGGATTGATAAGAAAATGAATGAGTGAGTAGGAGTCCATATGTATTCGTTGGAGATGATTCAACGATGTCAAGAAATCACTCAAAGGATAAAGAAGAAATGTGGGAATAATCAGTTCAACACATTTCGAATATGTTTTATAACAACCCCGAAATGAGGTATCGAAATGAATCGGAAGTGTTTTGTGTTTGGAAGTATCAACCTTGATTATGT
Organism: uncultured Candidatus Izemoplasmatales bacterium; assembly: GCA_964483655.1. Taxonomy (GTDB): domain Bacteria; phylum Bacillota_I; class Bacilli_A; order Izemoplasmatales; family Hujiaoplasmataceae; genus JAUXXX01. The sequence goes on along the minus strand of CAZABW010000083.1, from coordinate 4,011 downwards.
CTTTCATTTACCGAAGTTTCCTTTTCCAGGAGAAACCCTCCATTCGGAAGACTTTCATCTTCACTATGGTGGAAAAGCCGCTAATCAAGCTTTAGCCATTGCTAAGCTTGGGGGTCATTCCTTTCTCCTTGGAGACATTGGTACGGATCAACAAGGGAAGGAAATGATTGACAACCTGAAAAGCTATGGCGTAAACATAGAGGGCGTTTCACTACATCCTAATGCCCATACTGGTATGGCAATCATCTATGTCAGTAATAAAAACAATCAAATCGTTCTCCATTCTGGTGCCAATGATTGTTTTAACATATCCCACTTGATAAACACGCTTGATTTGCATGCAAGAAAAGGCGACTGCTTTATCACTCAGTTTGAGAAAGCCAGTCAAGCCATCGAACAAGCTGTGAAAGAAGCCAAAGCCCGACAGATGTTTATTGTTTGTAATCCCTCGCCCATGAACGTTGAGTTATTACAAAGAATCAAAAGCGATATCGATATTCTAGTCCTGAATGAAGTAGAATATCATCAAATAACAAACAAACCTTACAAGGGAAAAAACGAATCGATGTTTCCTAACCTTATCATCACTCTTGGAGAACAAGGCTCCCATGCACATATCAATGGAGAACATGTCTATCAACCGATCTTTCCAACCGACGTAGTGGACACAACTGGGGCAGGCGATACGTTTTTAGGTGGATTTATCGCAAGATATTTGAAAACAGATGACTTAGTTCAATCCCTGCGATTCGCAAGTAAAGCCGCATCTCTCAAAGTATCGAGAAGAGGGGCACAAACAGGAATTCCAAGATTAGCAGAAATCATCGATGAATCATTTGTGGATAGAGGGGAGTAACAAATTATGGCTGGTTGGGAACCCATTGGAATCATCTATCAAAAAGAAAAGCGTCAAAGATATGAAGAAGGCTTTGATACTCATTCGATGCCTGATGATGTGAAAGACTTGAGCGAAGAAGCCATTCATCATCTTCTAAATCAGTTTGCTCACCTACCACTTCGTCAGGACTTTTTCTATCAAGAGTCTAGTGAACTCAATGAAATCTTACAAGATGCAAACATCATCATTGATCAAGAAATAGTACCTACATTCGATCAGTTTTATAGCGCGATGCTCGGACGATCGATTGGCTGTATGTTGGGAAAACCTTTAGAAGTTGGACCTTATTTTTGGGAATCTACTCGTGAAAACCCCGGCTGGAAACAAGTAAAAAAATGGTTCCAAGGTGCTTCTCAATATCCGATTCGAGATTATGTACCTAAACACTCAAAAGCCGCTTCTGAAGGCTTGTATGTGGGTTGTGAAACGTGTTTAAAGGATCAGATTCAGTATGTAGAGACGGATGATGATATTCGTTATACATTGTTATCTTTGGAATTATTAGAAACCACGGGTCCTCAGTTTTCAAGTTATGATGTTGGAAAACTATGGCACCAATGGTTGCCTTATCAATATCTCTGTACTGCAGAGACACAAGCTTATTTGAACTTTGCGCAAAGGACCCATCACTTATCTCCTTCCCATACCCCTTATACCCAAGCGGACCAAGACTACGTTAGAACACACCACAATCCTTACCGCGAATGGATCGGGGCACAAATTCGGATTGACGGGTATGCGTATGCTGCCGCAGGAAATCCCATCCTAGCCGCTCGAATGGCTTATCAAGATGCCAGTTTTTCTCATGTGAAAAACGGAATCTATGGCGCGATGTTTTTCGCTGCATTCATCGCTTCTGCATTTGTGGAGAAAAACATCGATGTGTGTCTTCATCAAGCCCTCCAAGTTATCCCCAAGACATCGAGGTTATATGAATATTTGATTCGAACGATTGCCATCGTTCGAAGCGAACCAGACCTAGAAACGATGATTGAAAAAGTATGGGACTACCTCCTTGATTTCGATCCTGCACACACGATTAATAATGCTTGTATTTGTGTGGCGTCCATATTATTTGGGAATGGCGATTTTGATGCATCCGTCTCAACTGCGGTATTGTTTGGTTTAGATACCGATTGTAATGGTGCGACGGTTGGTTCTTTTATGGGGGCATTATTAGGGGAATCAGGGATTCATGAACACTGGAAAAAACCGCTCAATGATACGATTTACGCGTCTTTACCAAACTATCATCCTGCATCGATAAAGGCTGTTTCACAACGTTATTACGATGTCTATTTGAAAATCAAGCAGGAATAAGGAGATTCCAAAATGATTCAATTAAAACCAGTCACACCCGAGAACTTTTGGGATGTCATTTATCTACAGGTACGTAAAGATCAAGAGCATCTTATATTATCCAATGCCGTGTCGATTGCTCAGGCATATGTCCAATCCGAATGCATCCCATTAGCCATTTATGCCAATCAAGAAATGGTGGGTTTTGTGATGTACTGCCTGGACCGTGATGACCAAGAATATTGGATTTACCGGTTGATGATTGATCAAAAATACCAAGGAAAAGGGTATGGCAAACTAGCTTTACAGGAAGTGATGAGGATTATCAAAACGGATTCAACCCATCATCTCATTTATCTTGGCGTAGATTCGACCGGGATTGAATCTGTAAGTCTATACAAAAGTCTTGGATTTGAATTTACCAATCAAATCTATGGAAAGGAACATATTATGGTGTATCATTATTAGTATTTTATCTTTAGTTCAAAAATTGATTTCAAAGGGGGTTATTGCATGTTCGAGTTTCATCTGTTTCCGTTGTTAAGTGATGGGGAAATCGATTTAAGGTTATTTAAACTGGTACCTCCTGATTTGGAAAAGAAACATTCACCTAGTTATCACTACGAGATTTATCTTCATCAAACTTCAACTTTGATAGGATCGATTCGGTTGCGAATTGGGTCTGACGAAAGCCTCTATTTCCCTGGTCATATCGGCTACCACATCTTTGAAGAATATCGTGGACATCATTATGCATACAAAGCTTGTCTATGTATTAAAAGTGTTGCTCAATCACACGATTTAGGGACCTTGTGGATTACTTGTAACCCTGACAATCTCGCATCAAAGAAAACAATTGAACGATTACTTGCAACTCTAGTCGAAATCGCGCCTATTCCAGTAACGCATGAAATGTATTTGAAAGGCGAAACCCATAAATGTATTTACGAATGGAAAATCAATTAAGAAAGAAGGCAACCCATGTTAGAACATCCTGAAGCAGTCATTTTGGCAAGACAAATCAATGAAACGCTCATTGGCAAACAAATCAAATATGTTGAAGTGAATCAAACGCCTCATAAACTAGCATGGTTTGTTGATAAAGCAAAAGGGTATGAATCCCTTCTCTTCTATCAAACGATTCGCCATGCTTGTGCTTATGGGGGACTACTAGAAATCACCCTAGACGATTGTCAAATTGTGATTGGGGATGGAACGAGAGTAATCTACTCTCCCAACCTGCTTAATGAACTGAAAAAGCATCAACTATTTTTGCAATTTCAGGATGACAGCACTCTGGCCTTTTCTATTCAAATGTATGGTGGGATTTGGGTATTTAAAACAGACACCTTTGATAATCCCTATTATCTATTAGCAAAAACCCAAGTTCAACTATCCAGTGAGGCGTTTGACTTTCCTTATTTTCAAGCGAGATTAACAACAGAAAAACCAACATTATCACTGAAAGCATTTTTAGCGACCGAGCAACGTTTTGTAGGGTTAGGAAATGGGGTTTTACAGAGTATCTTGTGGAGTGCCCGACTACATCCAAAAACCAAAATTCAATCACTAAATGAGGTCGAACAGAAGCGATTATTTGATGGGGTTAAAGACACCATTCAGGCAATCATTGAACAAGGGCCTCGCGATACCGAAACCGATTTATTTGGAGTGAAAGGACGTTATCTAACTTTACCAACTTTTTACGCCAAGCAGGAAATGTGTCCTCATTGTAAGACAAGCCATTTCATAAAAGAAGCGTATATGGGAGGGAGTATTTATACTTGTCCCACTTGTCAACCTTTCTACCAATA
>CAZABW010000082.1:0-6143 GCA_964483655.1 uncultured Candidatus Izemoplasmatales bacterium | reverse complement strand
GGGGATATGAATGATATTTTTAATAAAAAAAAGAGGCTGTAAGTGAATGAAGACATCAAATCTTCATCGACTTTACAGCCTTTTTATCTATCTTAAAATTCGCAGTTCTTTGGAGTTCGTGGGAATGGCAACACATCCCGAATATTGTCAACACCAGTAACGTACATAACCATCCGTTCCAATCCTAACCCAAAACCAGCATGCTTACAACCACCATACCGTCGTAAATCAAGATACCACCAATACTCTTCTGGATTGATATCCAACTCTTTCATCCGTTCCACTAACACATCATAGCGTTCTTCTCGTTGTGATCCGCCAATCAACTCTCCCGCTCCTGGAACGAGTAAGTCCATCGCCGCAACGGTTTTTTGATCATCATTTACACGCATGTAAAAAGCTTTGATTTCTTTTGGCCAGTTAATTACAAATACTGGACCTCCAAAATGTCTTGTTAAGTATTTTTCATGTTCTGTTGCTAAATCCGCACCAAATTTCGGAGTATTTTCAAACGGTTCTTCGCTCGCTAATAAAATCTCGATCGCTTGATGATGACTTACGACATGGAATGTCGAACGAACAACATGTTCGAGTTTTGCTTTCAATCCTTTTTCGACGAAATTATCAAAGAATTGAATTTCCTTATCCGCCTTTTCCAACACATATCGAATAACATATTTGACCATATCCTCTGCTAACGCCATATCATCCTGTAAATCCGCAAAGGCAATTTCTGGTTCAATCATCCAAAACTCCGATGCATGGCGTTGGGTATTCGAGTTTTCTGCCCGGAAAGTCGGCCCAAAGGTATAAACGTTTTGATATGCCATCGCAAAGGTTTCTACTTGGAGTTGGCCCGATACCGTTAAATTGGTTTCTTTGCCGAAGAAGTCTTTCGAATAATCTACTTCCTTTGTTTCTTTTTGGGCAAGACGTTCTAAATCAAGTGTTGTAACCCGGAACATTTCCCCTGCACCTTCGGTATCTGCCCCAGTAATAATAGGGGTATGGATATACACAAAGTTGCGTTCGTTGAAAAACTGATGAATCGCAAAAGAGACCAAAGAACGAACCCGAAACACCGCATTAAAGAGGTTGGTTCGCATCCGTAAATGAGCATTTTCACGTAAAAATTCTCGTGTATGCCGTTTTGGTTGAATCGGATAGTTTTCTGGAGAATCTCCTAATAATATTACTTCCGTCGCTTTAATCTCAAACGGTTGTTTCATCTCGGGAGTACAGATTAAATCACCGGTTACTGCCACAGCGGAACCAACCCGAAATTTTTGAATTTCTTTGAATGTTTCCAAGGTTTGCGATTCATAGACGACTTGAATCGTCTCAAAATACGATCCATCATTGATATCTAAAAATCCAAATTCTTTTTGAGCCCGATTATTTCTTACCCATCCATGAATCTGAACCTTTTGGTTTTGGAGACTTGCGTAACTTTCATATAACTTTTTGACTGATTGTTTCATTGTTTTATCCTCCTTTAAAATATAAAAAACCGTCCTTACGAAAAGGACGGTTTCCCGCGGTGCCACCTAATTTTCAAATCAAAAGATGATTTGACTCTTGTTACCTGTAACGAAGGTTTACGGATGGGTCTACTCAATTCTTCCATCTCTCCCGGTGTTCTTCCGATTGGTTCTCAGATGAGGCTTTCACCAACTCCTCACTCGCTAACTGATGCGTCAATCGTACTCGTCCGTTCATCGAATTACTTTCATTATAGCATGTTTTGATGCTTTGTAAAGGGCTCTAACTAAATAGCGTGGAAACCCCTTGGTCATCGATAATATTAATGATTCCTTGGCCTAAAAGCGCAGAAACCGAAAGTTGAACAATCTTGGAACAATGCTTCTCTTGGGGAATCGGAACGGTATTCGTACAAACAATTTCTAAGATTGGGGAATTCATAATCCGTTCAATCGCTTTCCCTGATAATAACGGGTGGGTGCAGCAAGCATAAATATCTTTCGCTCCTGCTTCTTGTAAAGCCGCACTTGCGGCTTGGATGGATCCTGCCGTATCAATCATGTCATCGATGATAATACAGTTCTTCCCTCTCACTTGCCCGATGATGTTCATCACTTCGGCCACATTCGGTTCCGGTCTCGTTTTGTCGATAATTGCAATCGGCGCTGATAAGACGTCTGCTAATGCTCTAGCCCGGGTTACCCCACCATGGTCGGGAGATACGACAACCGTGTTTTTAATATTCTTTTCTTTAAAATATTCCGCAATAATCGGGAGGGCCCGGAAGTTATCAATCGGGATATTAAAGAAGCCTTGAATTTGCGCCGCATGTAAGTCTAAACAAATGACCCGAGTCGCGCCAGCGACTTGGAGTAAGTCCGCAACCAACTTCGCTGAAATCGGTTGTCTCGCTTTCGCTTTCCGGTCTTGCCGAGAGTATCCGTAATAAGGCATAACGATATTGACTTCTCGTGCTGACGCTCGTTTCAGTGCATCAATCATAATGAGCAATTCCATTAAATTTTCATTCACTGGATTGGACGTTGATTGAATCACAAAGACTTTGTGTCCCCGAACGGTTTCATTGATGTTAATATTGATTTCCCCATCCGCAAAACGAACAACTTCACAAATGCTTAAGGGAATACCAATGTAGTCCGCAATATCTTGAGCGAGTACTTTATTCGAAGAAAGCGCAAAAATTTTAACTTTTGAACCATGAAAGACTGCCATGTTCATCCTCCAGGAATTAGGAATTTTTGACCACACTCATTATACACCAAACCAACCAAATAGAAAAGTGCTAACTTTAGAAAGTCAGCACTTCATTGGAATGGTTATCCTTCGATTTTAAGTTCTGGAAGTTTGTTAAAAGCTTCCAAAACGGCATGTTCGATCATACTTCTTGTTTCGGTATTAATCGGGTGGGCAACGTCTTTAAATTCTCCGTTCGGCATCTTTCTGCTTGGCATAGCCACAAATAAACCGTCTTTCCCCTCAATAATCCGTAACTCATGAATCACGAAGCATTCGTCAATTGTAATCGCTGCTATTCCGACTAAGCGATTCTCCCCATTCACACGTTTTGCTCGAACTTCAGTAATCTTCATCAGTACCACCTCTTTAGCGTGATTATATCATTAGAAAACCGCTTTTCCAATAGGCTTAACAAAAAAAAGTGTCTTAAAAGCGCGAAAATGTGCGAAAAATCGTTCAATCTTGTCTGCTTGGCTTGTTTTCTAAAAAAGAAATGTTTTCGACGCTCTTTTTCTCATTCTCCCTCGATTCCGTTGAGGTTACTCCCACTTCTGATTTCATGAATCCGATTGAAATTTTTTACAAAAAGAAAAAAGCGATTATAGAATTTGAATTTCCATAATCGCTTCTGCTTTTAATGACTCTTTCGTGGATAAAATAATGGTCCGGTTTTGATAATCCATTCGTTGAATCGTTCCGAAGGTATGCCGGAAATACCCATCCGCATAATATGTAATATCGACTTCTTGATGTTCGACCCAAGCTTGGTGTAAATTCCGATTCAATTCTTCCAATGCATCTTCTGATAACAACGGCTTTTCTTTTTTCCCGAGGCGGTAGCGCAGTTCTTCCAACATCGAGGAATAGCCATTCAGGGCATCAAAAGCCCCCCATTTGATTAATCCGCGGTCCATGTATTTAGGCATTGTGACCACCGATCATGTCGTTGCGTGCTTTTACAGTCGAGGCTTCGGATTCACTGGAAGCGCGGTTGACTGCGTTTTTTCCAAACCGCACTTTGACTTCATCCATCGCCGCAAAGAGTTGTTGCTCCTTCACAACGGCTTCGACATCTTCAAACAAACTAAATTGATACTCTTGTTTATCCACGAGACCACTGGCACTAATCGCCACCCGACGAATCGGTTCTCCTTCATAATGTTCATGAAAGAGATGTAAACAAGCTTGATAGACGGCTGATTCACTTTGAGTTGGTTGTGGAAGGGTGATTTGGCGACCAAATCCCCCACCAGTATCTTTACTATACCCAATGCCTAAGTGAATCGTTTTAGCACATTTTTTACTGCCTCGTAATCGTCTCACCACATCATCGACCATTTCAATCATAATCTGATAGATTTCTGGTTCGTAATAATCGTGATACAAGGTTTGACCTATGCCATAGGATTTACTGACAGCACGGACCTTGTCTTTATCTTGTAAGCGACTCATATCGATGCCGTGGGTATGATAATATAATTCTTCCCCTAAAATCCCGAACTTTCGTTTCAGTCGAGTGGGATTGGTATTGGCGATATCGCCAATCGTGTAAAAGCCCATATGGTTTAATCGGGCTTCCATGTTTCTCCCAATTCCCCACATTTCGGATAAGGGTTTGATTGGCCAAAGTTTCTGTGGTACGTCTTCATAATCCCATTTGGCGATAAAATCTTTAGCCTTTTTGGATTCCAAATCCAACGCTAATTTAGCCATTAACATATTTGGCCCAATGCCTACTGTAGAATAGACTTTCGTTTCTTGATAAATCGTTTGGATGATTTCTTTGGCTAATGTAACAATATCTTTTTTGTAATAATCAATGTATTGGGTAAAATCCATAAAGACTTCATCTATGGAATAGACATATAAATCTTCTTCTGAAACATATCGTAAGTAGATTTCAACGATTTTGGTTGAATATTCTAAATACTTTTCCATTCTTGGTTTTTGATAAATAATCGCGACGTTTTTTGGCAATTCAAAAATCCGACAACGACTGGGAACTCCTAGTTTTTTTAGGTAGGGTGTTACCGCTAAAACAATCGATCCGCCCCCTCGGGATTTATCCGCGACGACTAATGGTACTTGAAAGGGATCTAATCCTAACAAACTACATTCAACGGAGGCAAAAAAACTTTTTAAATCGATGCACATGATGTGACGGTGTAATCGATATTCTTCCATGTTTATCCCTCCTACATCCATTATACAAAATGAACGATAAATTGGAAGAACTACCCTGTGGATTTGTGAATGAAAATCGTTTCATCTTGGAAAAATGGGAGGGTTACTTTACAACTTGTTGTAAAGGCAGAGCCTTCTCTGCTTGAATCATTTAAAAAACCCTCCCGTTTTGGTGGTATACCAAAACGAGAGGGTCACATTCAAATTTATTCTTTTGTTACTACACAATGGCCTTTGCCTGTGTTTTTTGCTTTATACATTGCTCGGTCTGCTAAATCAAGTAAGGTATCGTATTGTTTGTTTTCTTCGGTAATCCGGACAACCCCAATCGAAGCGCTAACCCCAGCTACTCGTCCTTCAATTTCTAACGATTCAATCATGGTGATTAATTTCTGTGCCCGTGCTTTCACCATTTCTTCACTGTGGTGATAGACGATGATAAAAAACTCATCGCCGCCTAAGCGATAATACACAACATCGCTTTCCCATACCGCAATAAACCGTTCGGCGATATCGATTAAAAACTGATCCCCGAATTTATGCCCGAAGAAATCATTGATTTTCTTGAATCCATCCAAATCCATATACATGGCATAGGTTTGATCATTAGGAATGAAATTCTTTAAATGTTGACGTAAGGTTTCTCTCGTGAACAAACGAGTTAAGGGATCTTGATACGTTTTTTGATAATGAATAATTTCGACCGGGGTCGTGTGAGACAAACGAATCACTTGACCATAAATCAGTTGGGGTCGTTGCTGATGGGTGGTTTTCTTTTGCAAGGAAACAGTCAACCATAGTTTCCCTGTTTCGTGCTTCAAGGGAATATATAACAATAAATCATTTCCCATATACTCGATTCGTTGAATGAGCCGCTGTACAAAGGTATGTCTACCTTCCACTTCAGCCAATTCGTTATCGGTTTCAATCAAAGAAATAAAATCCGGAAAATGAATGGTCGATTCCCGAAAGGGAAGCCCTAATGTTAATGGATTCCCGGATATTAAATATAAGGTTCGTGGTTTCTCCTGCCAATCAAAGAAGAATTTTAAGTATTCATCCTTTGTAAAGAGGATGTCTTCTTCCAAATCTAACTGATATTTTGACGCTAGCAGGGTTTTGATTTCTGAATCCATAAACGCATCCCCTTCTTGATGAATGGTGCTAAAAACAAGCACATTATAACATAAATATGAAGAAAACAAGCAAAAATATTCGGG
>CAZABW010000081.1:0-6284 GCA_964483655.1 uncultured Candidatus Izemoplasmatales bacterium | reverse complement strand
AATATTATAGCATATAAAAACAAAGAAGCCGGCGCTTCTTTGTTAATTTGTTGGACGAATTTGAATGATTAAGTATCCGATCACGGAGTGAGGATGATTGTATAACGAATAACTTAACATAATTTGATTGATAGTTGGGTTGTTTGTTTTAACTGATTCTAAAAATGTTGATTGGATGGTTACGGTTTGACCATCAAAGGTGTAATCACTGGATGTAATCCCAACCCCTTGTAAGCCTTCAAAAATTCCCCCATACAATGCAAATGTAAAGGTTATATTTTGATTTGTGTATGCTTTCAAAGATTCCCCAACAAGTTCAGGTTTTCGCGATTCTTTCAACTCGATTTCAATATAAGTTGTTTGAACTCCTACTACTTCTAGTAAATAAGTCCCTAAGGGAAGTTCTTCCATGGTTAGAGTATCTAAAATCAAGGTTTTTGTGGATGCATTCCATTGATACGCACTTTCCTCTAAGAGAATTTGATTTAAACGAATCACACTGAATAAATCAATCTCAGGGATGGCGAAGTCATCTACTTGAAGTCGATCGAATGTAATCGGATCTTTGATTTGAAAGGCAAATCCATCGATTTCTTCATCGTTTTCAAAAGCAACGAAACGGAAGGAGTCTGTTAAATAATAATAAGGAGACAAATCCACTTCCGTTGATGTAAGCAAAACCCCAATAATTTCATCCCCACTAAAGACTTCTAAAATGATGGTAACGTCACCATCAAAAGGAAGAAATGAGATAACATCTTCTTGAAAATAGACTCCAGAAAACGTCTTAATGGTATTAATAGTAATTTCAAAGTCAATGGAAGCTTCTGATTGACCTGTAGTATACACTGTCCGCAAGTTAAACACATAGACACCAGGAGATAAAAAACCTAAAGAAAGAAAAGTTTCTTCCAATAAACGAGGTGTACCATTGATGGTTAAGAGATACCCGGTTGCACTAGACATAGCATCCCAAGAAAGGATTCTCGTTTCTTCTTCATAACGAATCCCTGAAGGATAGAGCATCTCCACCGTCGTTGTTTGAATGGTGGTTGTGGTGGATTGGGTGGTTGTGGAAGCAGTGGTTTTTGTCGATGTGGTAGTGGTTTGGCAACCAACAAGTGACAAGACAAACAATAGAAATAACATTTTTTTCATCATGGACCTCCAAAGACAGAGGAAGAAAGCACAAGAGTCCAACTTGTGCTTTCTTTTGTCTTATGCTTCAGCAATATTTAAGTAATCAATTAATTCGGGATAATCAATAAACGGATTGCGATTATTTTGATGATAATAGATCCGGTCATTGCGACGTTCTTCAAAGGCATCGACAGGATCGTCTAAATGCCATTGTAATAAGGTTGATAGTTTTCCCATTTCATAAGTGTTGGGTTCGGAATTCACAAGGGAGTAAATATTGTACATTATGACCATATAAAATAGCATACGCGCGATATCTCCGTGAATGGCTGTTCTGGTCGGAAAGTAAGAACTTGAGGTTGTAATAGTATCATAGAATTTGTTTTGTCTACTAGAGTTAATGCTTTGATAGGAAGGTTTAAGATTATGTAAATCCGAAGCGGCGTTCACGGAACTTCCTGCTGATACGCCTAATAAAGATTGGGGCCAAACATGTTCGCGATTCCAAGAAACGAATGGATCCCATACATTGGAAATCTGATCTCCTGTGTAGAACTCAATAATGTTGGAAGTGTTGTTGGGATCTTGATCGGTGTCTTTTAACGCATTAATAGCATAATCATAGTTCTTCCCACTGAAGCCAGTATTAATAATGGTTCGTAATGCGGAAATGAGTGCAGCACCTGATAATCCGTTCGCAGAGGAGTAATAGCCTGTTAAGACCAGTCCTCCACTGCTTGAGGCTTCAAAGGTAACATAAAACTCGTAAGTTTGAACATTGTTACTAGAGTCTGTTGCGGTGTAAATAACTGTGTAAGTACCAGCCACTGATGGATTGACATCGGAATCGTCGATTTGACAATTCACAGACCCATCTACATTATCTGTTGCGGAACACCAACTACGAGCAGTGTTGGTAATCCAATTACCCCCCACTGCGTATGTATCCACTGCGTTTTCACTTAGTGTTATGACTGGTGGTATGGTGTCAGTAGGGGGTGTTAAGGGTTTACAACGTATTCAATATCTATTTGAGCATAATACGAAGCTCCTGACTCCCAAACAAAACGAACATATGTTGCATTATGGGAGCTTGTATTAATGACAATACTAGGTGTGCCAGTAGTTGTATCTTTTACTGATAAAACTGTAGCTACAGTAACACTACCAGAGTGTTGACTTAAATCAATGTTTGTATTACTTGTGTATCCACTACCAAAGCTATATCTTATGCTATTAGTGAAGTTGCTGTTGTTAGCTAACTCGATATAGAATTTGGCAGAAGTTGCTGCAACACTACCTGTATTCGGTATCCGAATCGAGATTGATTTAATCACACCTAGTTGATTTGATGTTATTTTTGAACTATTCGAACTGTTGCCTTGAATTGTATACTCAACACTGCTACCATTTCTATTCAAACCTACACCAGAAAAAGTAATATCCCCAAATGACCAACTAGCTGATCCATATGATGTCGGATAAGTACCTGAAGCGCTGCTTGTTGTGAGACTAACTGATGCAGTTTGTGGTTCCTCAGACTCTCCAACAAATATATCGATTTGTCGACTTGTTTCTTCGCCATTCAGAGTTGCAGTTGCAGTTAATGTAACCGTCGTACTTTCTTCAGGTAAAAGAACAACTCCAGTCGACGAATTGATAATAGCGTTATGGCTCGATTCCCATGAGATTGTTGAGCCATTACCTCCACTCGTTGGTAAAGCTAGTGTTGTTGCTTCAGAAACTTCATTAGGTAAAGAAATAGAATTCACATCTTGAATAGCTTTTCCTAAATCGTTAATCGTCCAACCTGCATACATATTTCGGTTTGTTGCAGGAATTTGGTATGGATCAGAATATTCTGTAGTAATTCCAATATTAAACCAACCATCAAAATCATATCCAGTTCTAGTAGGAACGGGTAAGTCGATGTAAGAGTCATAAGCAGCTACTATTGTTGATGGCATTTCCCCACCATCAGCACCATTGTAATGGAATGTGACTGTATAGTTGTTTGGAGTCCATCCCGCAAACAAAACCATTGATTTCGTAATTGGGGTTGATAAGTTATACAATGTAGTTTTATCAGAATCACTATACCAACCTGATAAACTGTTTCCTGTTTTGGTCACTGATGGAGTTGTTGCATTATCTCCATGAGCGACAAGTGCAGTTTCAAGAACTCCTTCATTATTGAAAACAACCTCATGAATTGCCCCTGTAAATGCACTTTGGGTAAATACTATTGCGTCAATATTGACTCGTTTTCCTGGAGTACCAACCGCTATTTTTACACGAAGAATGTCGTTTGAAGATATGTTAGACGCCTGAAAGGTTGCAGAGTTAGATATTAAAAGAGTATAGTCAACTAAACTTGTAGATACGATTGCAGCATTAGGAAGGGCGTCGGAAACATCAATCCATGTATTACCATCTTTTGATACAGAAACAACGACTGTGTTCGCTTCATCGGAAGCATACAGAGCGGCCTTGAAATCAATTTGAGTTAGACTTGAAAATCCAGACATTGTATACATTGAGCCACGCAAGCGAACTGATTTTCCACCGACACGGTTTGCATCATCAGCAATTAATGCTTCATCCAAAGTCCACACAACACCATTTTCTACAACAGTACCTATAGCGTATGCGCCTTTCGTAGCGGTTTCAAAGCCAGTTGAATATGTTCCACCCTCACCTAATTGAGTAACTTCACGGTGATAGTTCTCACTATAATATGTAATAATCGCTGAATCAGAAGTTCGCTCGACCGTGACATAAGCGCGAATCGAATTAAACAAAGTATTACTAAACGTCATCAAATATTCTTTCGTTGTACTATTATGAACATTTGATTGTGCTACTGTCACACCTAGTGAAGTTTTTTCTAATACCATCGAGCTTCTTGAAAACAAGAATCCTGATTCCACAAAGGTATACCCATCTGGTAAATCAAATTGTCCCATGTAAGAAACAGTATCAGCCCGTAATACAATCGCATCAGACATATTCACAACTGGTACAGAATATTCTGAACTAGCCGCGAATACTGCATTCACTGTCGTAATCTTATGCATTGTGAACTTATAAACTGATTTTGTTGATAATACATTACCGTCTACATCTTCCCAATGACTGAAAGGAACACCAGAACCATTATCAGCATTCGCAGTCAAGGTCGCCACTTCATTAAAAGCATAGGTTGCTTTATCCGAAGTTCCCCCATTCACTGTCAAAGCAAAGGTATCAACGTTCGTAACTGTATACTGAGCATAGAAAATACGATTGCTGGTAATTGCTACTTCAGGTCCAACATTATCACTGGTTTTCCAACGTGTGGATTCTCCATTTAACGTCATTCCATATTTTACGAGTGATGCTGCTGCGGTATTCGCTGCAGTTACACTCACAGTTTGACCAGATGTTACATACTTCACATCCAAGACTTTATTGTTGCTGTCGGCGAAGATGACAACATATTGTCCCGCTGGATGATAGTAAGCATCAATTTCGGTTTTTGTACGTACTGGGAATTGATAATCGGATCCTAACTTTTCACTAACATAGCCGTTTAAAGCAAAGTAAGCAAATGTACTTCCTCCCGGAGGATTTATCGATTGTCTAAACCCAAGACCTCTTTCTATGTTTGATACGGATGGATTGGACTCAGCGGTATACATCGATATCTTTACGGAAATCTCTCCCGTAGCTGAAACCAATAAAGCAGGTACAAATACAATCGCTAGTAATAATACAACGAAGCTGAGTTTCTTAAGTAGTCGTCTCATAGTCTACCCCCAGTTTTGTTCATTGCCGAAAGAACCACCAACGTCTTCCCCGCTTAAAGCGATGGAATCTGCTAGTTCAAACTCAATGACTTCCACTTTCGGTGTTTCATACTGTTCTTTTCTTGTCATAAAAAAATATACCCCCGTTTTTTTTGCTAACTATTTCATTGTATATTTTAATAAAATATATAGCAAGTAAAATTGTGTAAAAAACAGGTAAAAATCGTCAATAATTAGAAAAATTCGTTGTATTTTTATCAAATATAGCGAATAGAAAACATCGATGTAACCGTTTTTAATTTAAGAAAAAAGCGAAGGTCAATGACCTCCACTTATATTGGTTGAATGCTTCATGAATTAAGAAACGAAAGGAACTGCTCGGCACTGGATGGATCCTTGGTAACTTGGCCAGAGTAACAGGGTACTTGAACCACCAATTGGTTTAACTGCGATATTACCACATCCCAAGAATCCTCAGTTGAAGGTCGTAAAGAGTGTTGAATCAATGGAAGCAACCTTGCTTGCTTTTCAATCAATGTAAACTGATTGGTTGTTGCTTTTGATAAAAATACAACTGCCTCAATCGGTGCTGATTGATTCAAGTTTTGTTTCGTTTGTCCAGAAAACGGAGATCCATACACAATTCCATCTTTGATGAGTGCTTTGTCATCATTGAGGATGGTTGCTCCTTCAATGAGTTGGAGATAATGATTCGCATGGGTAGTTTTCCCACCCATGGATGGGGCACAAAACAAGAACCCTTTGTCATGCATTTGAACGACAGAAGCGTGTAGAATCACATATCCTGCTCTTATCGCAATCTCAGGAAAGAACATTGACAAGTAGATATATTCGGAATCAATGATGTTGGGAAAATACTTGGGAATCATCCATATCTCAATGTTATGATAATCTTCTGTCATTAGAATCTTTGCTTTCAACTTGCCAGAAGAATGAAAGATATCGATAACTTCTCCTTGATTATTTTGATAAAACTTCCGGAAAGAGTCTTGTTTTATAATCTCTTCTTGACACTCCTCTAAACTCTTGACAAAGCGACTACCCAAAAAATACTCAGAAGGTTCCTGAGTCTCATACTTTTCAATATTATCGACGAGATGGTCATTGTTTTGATGGGTAATCCTGATAAGTAAATCCCCAATTTTACACTGATGTGTCATAAACCCTCACAAGAATAGATTGCCTTCATTATAACAAAATCCACCAATAAGTGCTATAAAATACAAAAAGAGTACGTTTCCGCACTCTTTTTGTATTTTTAAGGTTTGGTTTTGCGAGGATGGTGGAGCCAGAGGGGATTGAACCCACGACCCCCTGCACGTCAAGCAGGTGCTC
>CAZABW010000080.1:3726-6312 GCA_964483655.1 uncultured Candidatus Izemoplasmatales bacterium | reverse complement strand
TTAGCAAGTTTAACCCCTGTGAGAGTGTGGAAGGATGCGACGCATCCTTCTTTTTATTAGAGTTTACCGATTTAAAAGGAGAAATACATGACATTTGAATCATTACAAATTATCAAACCAATTTTAGAATCCTTAGCTTTAGAAGGTTATACCATTCCAACCCCGATTCAGGAACAAGCCATTCCGGCTCTACTCGAAGGGAAAGATTTACTCGGAAGTGCGCAAACCGGAACGGGTAAAACCGCTGCCTTTGCGATTCCGATTTTACAACGATTATACTCCAAGACTATGCCAACAAAAAAAGAAAAAAAGATCAAAGCCTTAATCTTAACACCGACTCGAGAACTAGCAGCGCAAATCCAAGATAGTTTTCGTACTTATGGGCGTAATCTTGGTTTAAAGACCGTTGTTATTTATGGTGGAGTAGGACAAAAACCACAAACGGATTTACTCCGTGCTGGCGTTGACATTTTAGTCGCAACTCCGGGAAGACTGCTTGATTTAATGGCACAAGGGTTTGTGGACTTAAATCATCTCGATTATTTCGTGTTAGATGAAGCAGACCGGATGCTCGATATGGGCTTTATTCATGATGTTAATAAAGTCATTGCCAAACTCCCGCAAAAGCGCCAAACGATGCTCTTTTCAGCGACGATGCCACCGTTGATTGAAGAATTAGCTCAATCGATTTTGATTCATCCGATTCGGATTGCGATTACTCCTGTAGAAACAACGGTTGAGAAGATTCAACAAGTGGTTTATCATGTGGCAAAAAAGAATAAGGGCGAGTTATTATGGATGTTGTTACAAAGTCCAAAGATTAAAAATGCTCTTGTATTCACTCGTACCAAACATATGGCGAATAAGGTCGCACAAGCATTAATCAACCGTGGATTAAAAGCCGATGCCATCCATGGAAACAAATCTCAAAGTGCGAGAACAGAAGCCTTGCGATCCTTTAAAAGTGGCGACATTCGCGTTTTAGTCGCAACGGATATTGCGGCGCGAGGGTTGGATATCGATGAGTTAAGTCATGTCATTAACTATGATTTACCAGATGTCCCTGAGACGTATATTCATCGGATTGGCCGTACGGGACGTGCTGGGTTAGCTGGAATAGCGATTACTTTTTGTGATGAAGATGAGTTTGGGCCATTCGTTGACATTGAATACTTCATTGGAATTAAAATCGAAGTCAAAAAGGATCATCCTTTTGCGATTAATCCATCGCTTCAAAAACCCATCTCAAAGCCAGTGATCTCACCAAGAAGACCTCCAACACGCAGACCTAGACGATAAACAACTTCCCTTGAACTCAATAGAAAGCCTTTATTGTAGGGCGTCAGAGTCTTCAAATAGAAAATGACAATAAGAATTGATTGAACTGCACTCTGTATTTTGAACGCACGAAAAGTGTGTTAACAGAGTGTTTTTTTTATAGGTTTGTTTTAATTGGGTATTTATAATAAGAAATCATTTTAGAAAAATGAAAAATAAGCACTCAATTTCTGAAGTAGATATGATACAACACTACTGAAACATAATTCAGTGAAACATGATTAAGTAAAAGAAGGAAGGTGAGTTGATAAGTTTTTAGGAAGAGAAAAAGAAATCCGCGTTCTTTATGAAGCATTTGATCGACCATCGTTTGAGTTTGGGATCGTCATGGCAGAAGAAGGGTAGGAAAAACAACCCTTCTTTTGAAAATCAACTCAAATTGACCTAGACAATCAGATTAGATCGATTGGAATTCTTCAAAAAACCCTTCCTTATTCATACGTTAAGTACTGTAAATAATTTAAAAATTTGAGAGAAATTTGAGTGTCAAATAGAGACAAAAAAATCGTTCAAACAATCATCGAATTGTCACTTAAACCCCTTGCAATTCAGACACAATCGCTGTATGATGAAAGCAAGGGATTCATGGACTCGTTCGCTGTTTAATGCTGAAGTAAACCGCGAACGAATGCATGAAGAAAGGAGGCTTTGACGATGGCTGATATCAAAAAACCGGCTCCAAAACCAGAAGTAAAACCAGCACCAAAACCAGAAGTAAAACCAGCACCAAAACCAGAAGTAAAACCAGCTCCGAAGCCAATCAAGAAGTAATCCTTCTGACTAAGTAATTAAAGGTGTCCGCAAATCATTGTGGACACCTTTTTTACTGGGTTCATAAGTAAACAGAATGATGTATTTTCCTTTCAATCTTGAATCAAAGCGCATTGTCAGCGTAACAGAAGCAAATCAAAATTTTAGTAAAGTAGCTGGGGCGCTCATAAATTCGGAGATACGGTCATTTTTAAACGAAACAAGCCTGCATATGTTTTAATTGACATTGAGAAAGTGGGGAGTAATTTCATAAGAGAGTACGAAAAACTCAAAATGAAATATATTTCAGAGCAACTGCTTGACGAATACCATGATGCATACACTGAGCTTGCAAAGTGAAAATGAATCAAGAAATGATTACTGAAATCCATCAAAGATTGATTGATAGAACTGGTGGATTTTTAGGCATAAGAGATATCAACATTGACAAAGGGTTTATCTTAAAAGCGATTTGTAGTGCATCAACAATAAAGTTGA
>CAZABW010000080.1:0-3626 GCA_964483655.1 uncultured Candidatus Izemoplasmatales bacterium | reverse complement strand
ATTGACAAAGGGTTTATCTTAAAAGCGATTTGTAGTGCATCAACAATAAAGTTGACAAAAGACTGTATTATGATAAAATAATGTTGACGATGGTGGTGGTGTCAGCCTAGCTTTGGCGACCTTTGTGAAAAGGTGAAACGCAAAATAGAAGCATGTATCCCTAGGGTTTCTCTCTAGAGCCACTCTTTTCCATTATTTAAAGAACTCGATTGGGTTCTTTTTTTTTGTAATTATCAGATGTATTAACCTTCTCCAATTTGATTGTTGAACATCTCGTCCCCAAAAAAGGTAGGTTGAAAGAACTTATTTAAAAGAAAATACAAAATAATGAGATTTGTATATAAATAAAGCGCAATAAAACGTAAAATATTATGTAAAAATAACAAAATGTTAAAAATAGATTGATTCTTATGCGTATAATTGATAGAATATTTATAGACTATGAATACGTATGGAGGATAAATAGATGCCAATCTTCTTAAGAAACATATCGATAAAGGGAATTAAAAATCTTTGTAATGAAGTAGAACTAATCTTTTCAAAAAAAGAGATTAACTCGTTTTCCGAATTAGAAAGTTATAATATTAAAGCAATCTATGGAGCAAATGGCAGTGGAAAAACAGCCCTAGTTCATGCGTTTGATGTACTTAAAAACATGATTACTACGAATGGATATTTATATGACTCTGATAATATAAAATACTTATTCGAGTTGATGAACAAAGTGTGCAAGAGCATTGAGGTTAAGGCAGATTTTTTTATGGCAAACGAAAGTGAAAAGCCTGAAATCTATAACTATGAAATGAAGATAGCCTATAAAAATTCATCATTTGAAATCGCCTATGAAAAGTATGCAAAAAAAATAAACGAGTATGCAAAAGAAAAAATCATCATCGAATGTGCAAATGGTGAGTTCTTAAAGTATAATCTAGAGACATCCCTAAAAAACAAGTTTACGAACCTACTAAAAAAACGAAGTTTCGCAGAGATATTTTTAGAGTTATATATAAAGAGTTTTGATAAAAATGAAAAGATTGACGATTATTTCGGTAGTAGTTTAAAAGTTATGGAGCCATTATATGATTTTGTATTTGGAACTAGGGTTATTCTCGATGCAAAAGATGATCATTATCCTGCAATCACTGACACGACAGAGAAACTTCAAGAGTTTTTAAAATACAAACAAGAGAATCAAGAGCTGTTTAAAACCGCGCAAGAAACCGGGTATAGTTCAAAACTTTTAACCGAAGATGAACTGAAAGAATACGTTGAAATTGCAAAAAAGAAGACTACTTTTATTCAGTTGTTCAAACCAAATATCAAAGATATTAAAGTGGAGTCAAAAATGGTTAAGTCTTCTAAGGAAGAAACCTTATTTGCAGTGAATGATTTTATAGATTATGGCAATTATTCGATTGATATCGAACTTGAAAGCGTTGGAATAAAAAAACTGATAAACCTTTATTCTTCCCTAAAGCATGTATCTGAAGGTGGTATTCTAGTTATCGATGAACTGGATTCTCATATCAACGATGTTTATTTAGTTAAACTAATCGAATACATCTCAAAATACACCCAGGGTCAATTGATTTTTACTACACATAACGTATCACCAATGGAAACACTAAAATCCAAGAAGAACGCTATTGATTTCATGTCATTATCAGGAAAACTCACATCGTGGACGCAAATAGGGAATTATTCACCAGCAAAACTATATAAGAAAGGAATGGTTCAAGGACTTCCTTTCAATATTGAGGCCGATGCTTTCTTGGGAGTGTTTTCGAATGAGAAGTGAAAATATGCAAATTATCTTTTGAATAGAGTCAACACAGAAAGCTGCGATTGATGGCAAATATATCAACGAAGTTTTAAGACACTATTATGACATTGGAGAAAATAAAATATCTTATGTTTATATGGGTGGAAAATACAACTATAACCAACCTAAGACCCTCAAAAAAATAAGGCAACTAATTCAAGAATACCAAGTCTCTGGCGTTGGAAAATCTCATGTTATCTATGTTTTCGATAAAGATCTTAATACACAAGATCCCCGTGATGCTGAATTTGTCGAAGATGTCATCCAGTACGCTAAAGAAAATGGATATTCAATCATCTGGTTTGTTAGAACGGTAGAAGAAGTGATGTGGGGGTCCAAAGTAAGTAAGAGGGAAAAACCAGGAAAAGCAATTCAATTTATCAGAAAGCATCAAATTGAAAGAGTGATTAAGAATCATTTAGAATCAGGTAATAACACCAATTCGGTTGGTAAAAGTAACATCCTAACGATTATTAATACCTACACTAAAATCGCTCCAAAATAGCATAACCGCCCTGATTTTCAGAGCGGTTATTTTTCCCTTTTGGAACTTTTACTATATGACAGCCTCAACCGTTTCGTTGGTACCATCTCGTAAGATCTCTAGATAGGGTTCATAAGCAAAGACGCGATATCGCTTGAATCCTTCCACTTGTTTTAATAAGCCTAATTTCGTGAAAGTATCAATTGCGGAAGAAGTGGTATTAAATGCTCTGTCAATGCCGATGCTTGCTTGTTTGATGTCAATAATGGGGTGGGACTGTAAATAATCAAAAAGTAGAAGCGCTGATTGTTTTGATTTTCCTTGCAGTTGCTGGAGAAGTTTTAGATGATCCTGCTTTAAAATAATCAAAGATTCTATCGTTTTTATTGCATGCATAGCAGATTCAATAATCCCTGAAATAAAAAATGTAATCCATGCCTCGAAATGACCTTTTAATCGGACATCCATTAATCTGTCATAATACTCCATCCGATTCCGTTTTAGATAATAAGATAAATAGAGTGTGTCATCTTTCAATAATCCATACTGTTTTAGTAGTAAAGAAATGAGTAGTCTACCGATTCTACCGTTCCCATCCAAAAAAGGGTGAATGGTTTCAAACTGGTAGTGAATCAATGCTATTCGGATGAGGGGATCTTGATAGTCGATTTTATGGATGTATGATTCTAACTTAGAAAGTGCATCATGCATATCGTCTACATTAGGTGGGATGAATGTAGCGTTTTTCAGTGTGCTTCCTTTTGGACCAATCCAATTTTGACTTCTTCGCAGTTCACCTGGTTCTTTATCTTTCCCTCTAGTAGATGAAAGTAACACCTGATGAACTTCTTTGATCAAACGAATGGAGATAGGTAGTGTTTCCAGTAATGAATTAGCATGACGCAGTGCTTTCAAGTATTGAATCACCTCTTCAACTTCAACATTCATGTTTTGTGTTAAATAGGGATTGAATAAATCATCTAGCGTTGCCTGAGTACCCTCGATTTGACTAGATAATAGGGCTTCTTTTCGAACATACATGGAGATAAAAAGACTTTTATTCGGTATGAATGATGAAATTCCATCAAGCTTTCCTAATACATGATAAGCTTCTTTGATCAATCTATCGAGACTCTCATCAATCTGTATGCCCGGACTTGGTGGCAAGCTAGTTGGTTGAAAAGACCGATATGCTAGAGGACCTGATAAGTTATTCACAAAAATGCCTGACCGGCTCATCGTTTCACCTCCAAATGAAATTACAACACCATATTATCATTCTAATTTCAATTAGTCAACTTAAATGAAATTAAATGAAAC
>CAZABW010000079.1:0-6321 GCA_964483655.1 uncultured Candidatus Izemoplasmatales bacterium | reverse complement strand
AGCAATCCAACAACTCCACCAAGGAGTGCTGTTGGTAAAACCATTTTATTCAAAAAAGGAACTGTTGTTTTTAAGAATTTTCCTACAAATAATGTAATTCCAATTAAAATAATGTAAATGATGATATTCCACTTGTCCATCTGGCTTTCCCTCCCTGAATCACCTGATTTATGAAGATTAAAAACTTCACCAAATCTTCACTAATTAGTAGCCATTATATCATATGTCAGTGGGAGATATCTTGAAACTCGAATATTTTCTCGGAAAAAGTTATCTTCTTAACAATTGTTAAGAATCGAAAATGAACCCGATTTTATCTCTTATAAATCAAACCGTGTGGTATAATGAACTCGTCAATGAAAGGGTGATATATATGAGTCAAGCCATACCAAGTGAAATCCTCAATCAAATAGCAATCCTACAACAAGGCGAAATAACCGAGTATTTAGTCTACATGCGAATTTCTAGAAGAATGAAAGATCGTAACAACCGTGAAATACTAGAAAAAATCGCTTTACAAGAAAAACAACACCATGATATTTGGTCTGAATTTACTGGCAAAAAAATGAAACCAAAAATGGGAAGAGTACGTTTTTTTCACTTACTCTCGATTATTTTCGGATTTACTTTTACTTTGAAAATTATGGAGCGTGGCGAAGATAAAGCCAAGCGCTACTATGAGTCAATTCAAGATTATGTGGGAGTTGCTGCTCAAATTGCCAAAGAGGAAGATGAACACGAGAATGAACTCATCAATATGTTAGATGAGGAGAGACTTCAATATGTCGGCTCCATGGTATTAGGATTAAGCGATGCTTTGGTAGAACTGACCGGAACATTAGCAGGTTTAACGTTTGCTTTTGCCAATTCCACGGCGATTATCCTTTCTGGTTTAATCACTGGAATCGCTGCTTCTTTATCGATGGCTTCGAGTGAATACCTCAGTGCAAAAGCCGAAAAAAAAGGCAATGCTTTCAAATCAGCTGTATACACTGGTACAGCTTATATTATTACGGTTGCGTTAATGATTCTCCCCTATTTACTAATACCCAATCTATATATTGCTCTTGGGGTTTTATTAGCGACTGTTGTGTTGATTATTTTCTTATTTAACTTTTATATCTCTGTTGCTCAAGGTGTACCGTTTAAAAAACGCTTTTTACAAATGGCTGGCATTTCTTTAGGGGTTGCTATTATCTCCTTTGGAATTGGGTATTTGTTACAGGCAGTGTTTGGAATTTCCATCTAATAAATAATAAGGGGATGCCGTTTGAGCAGCATCCCCTTTTTTGTTATATGGACTCTTCTTTTTGAAACACAACCGACACAATCCCGCACAAAATTCCCCCTATTGGGAAAGCAACCCATGCTGGATGCCATGCTCCTTGTAGAAAACCAAGAAGTAAAAATACTACTGTCGCAATCATCATGATAACGGAATTTAACTTTTCCACAATCGCACTTTGTTTCTTCGGTTTGGGTTCCATTTTCAGTTTGTCACTTAGCATCCCATAATAAACCATCATATAAACAGCTACGGCGATGATTAGCATTAACAACGCTAGTGGATAAAAGGGATTCTCAAACGCAAACTCAACGAGCGATACAAATAAAATAATCCCAATAAAAATCAAACTCACAGAAATAGTCATTGCAAGACCCATTTTTTTACTGAATTCACGCTTTTCGCTTGAATCATAATAATTGGCATCCGCAGGGATGTTTTTCTTGAACTCTTCTTCTTGGGTTCCGTAGTAAATGAATAACGCTACCGCAACTAAAACAAATAGTAGTAAGGCCATAACGGGAAATAAATAAGATACCTCTCCAAATAACCCAAATAATAGAAACATCATCGATACGCCAAGCAAAATGAGTCCCACCCCGATGGCGGTACTTTTTGCGTATTTATTATAAAAAGCATCATATTCTTTTTTCTTTTGTAGGGTGTCGGTATTAATCCCTACTTTGATTAAATCATCGATTGTACAGTGGAATAATTCACTTAACATCATCAGACGATCCATTTCTGGATAACTCTGTCCACTTTCCCATTTATAGATTGTTTGTCTTGTTACTTCCAATCGTTCTGCTAGTTGCTCTTGACTCCATCCTTGTTCTTTTCTTAGTTTAACTAAATTTTCACTAAATTTCATAGTTCTCATCTCCTTGGCACCTATTCTAGCAAAACACCATACTACAGACTACCAACCAGTAGTTGCAATAGCACATATTCATGTATATTTTACATTACATTCGATGTAAACAAACACATTTTTGTTAACTACAGTCTACATTTTCATGATTTATACCGGATTTTTGAACATTTATATCGTTACAATAGAAAAAGACGGGCAACCCGTCTTTTATCTTCTTCTACGAAAAATATGGGCCCCATCACTTCGGCCACCCCCACCAACGGTGTAAAGAATCCCACCACCAAAGAGGACTAAGATACCGGTAATCGCACCCAAGCCTATCTTATCTCCAAAAGCAATCATAGGCGAGAGTGCCATATCTAATAAATTCATTGGTGATGAACCATCACTGTTTATCTCATCAGCATAATCCTCAACAACTTCTTGAACATATTCCATATCATAAGTAAAAGGTTCAAACTCTCCGACATAAGCATCTCGGTAAATTCTTGTTAACGCTTCGAAATAGAAATGTAACAATGCGATCTCCTCATCATAGTACAACGGAAAGATTGCATCAGCCATCGAAGTACCCAAATCGCTTTCATTTAAGTATTGGGTCATTTCTCGACCAAGAATGGGTAAAAACCCTTCATACTTTGGAAGTGTGTATCCATCAAACTGTTCATTGGTGTAAAACATCATGATTAAAAGCCCCATATTATTATCCCCAATTTTCCATTGGTTGTAAATATTTGCGGCTTGATTACGATAATATTGAATCTCTTCTTCATCTTCTAACAAGAATGTCGCAACGACAACTTGTGAAGCTCCATCACCCAGTCCTTTTGTATTTTCATACAACTCGTTAGAAAATTGGATGATATAGCGCTTGACACCACTGGACAAGACATGAGCATAGTCATTTACATAATACACTTCACTGGGATTCGGAAAGTCTTTCTTTTGAAAGGTTTGGATTGCTAAGATAATCAGAGCAATAATTCCAACCAAAATGAAAAAGCCTTTAATCTTAGTCAATCTCTATCACCGGTAACTCACCAGCGGCATCCGAAATCTCCCAATAAGGTTTACTTGTTTCAAATTGGAATAACCCCACGAATAAAACCCGTGGAAAGAGTCGAACCGATTCGTTATAATCCGCTACAACTCCATTGTAATTTTGTCTTGCAAGATCCAGTTGATATTCAAAGGATAAAACAGCATCAAGTAGCGTTTGATACTGACCAGATACTGAAATACCCTCAGGATTACTTTCAATAAGAGCGAGCAATTGAACAACTGCTTCTGTTTCAAGAATCTCAGCTTCATTCAATCCTTCAGCATCCCCACTATTTTTTGCATTTAAATATTGGGTTCGTGCTGTAGTAATCATTTCATAAATGGATGATGCATACTCTTGTAACCCACTAATGGACGCAACGAGTTGTTGAATTGCATCGGACCGCAATTGAAGTTTACTTTCAATGACCGTGTATTTTTCTTCAATGGTGACTTCTGCACGTACGAGGGCATTATAGTTCCCCCATAATAAACCAATAAATAATACCACTAACCCTACAACAGCAATAGCCGCTATACGTAATCCTTGTTTCATCATTCATCCCCCACTTTTTTAGATCTATACATCTCCTGAATCCAGGTAAATGCCATTTCGAATAGGTGTATGACTGCGGAATAGGACATCGCAATCAATGCCAGAATCGCTCCCGTATAATACACCTCTTTTGTTCTATTGAATCCTATATGAATCAGATATCCAATAAGAACAATAAAAAAAATCCAAGTGATTCCCATCGTCACAAGACCCCACACTGAATGGTTTTGGTTATGCTTGGACTTTGGAAAAAAGAAGACAGAATTCAAGCATTTAGGAATCGTGTATTCTTGAAATACCCCTTGATGATTGGACTTGTTTTCCACTCGGAAAATCGCAAGTGGTATAAACATCAAAGTCCCAAATGCTATTATGAATACGACAATGACTTCCCCCATGGAATCGCCTTCTTCTCTTGAATTACCATAAAAATATCACAAAAAAATCGATTCATCAACTGAATCGATTGTTTTTCGTATCTTTCTTGTTTAATTAGATGGGTTGACCTGAATGGAGACGCGAGCTTGATTCGAAAGTCCACCTTTTTGATCAGAAACTCGATAATAAAATGTTACGGTCCCAACGAAATCAGAAGGTGGTGTATACCGAATAACATCCCCTTCAATTTGGGCATTCCCATGAGAGGGTTGTTGAATGATTTCGTGAATCACCAAGGTATCTTGGTCAACATCCGAGTCATTTACCATAACCGCCATTAAAATAGCAGAACCTTGAGAAACTTGAAAAAAATCATTTTCCGCAATCGGTTGGTCATTCACTCCAACCACGGTAACCGATACCGTTGCTGTTCGCAACTCCCCTTCAGCGTTTCGAATTGTGTAAGTAAAAGAATCTGTCCCATGGTAATTAGGACGCGGTACATACCGAAGGGTGTTGTCATTTTGGTTTTTTGATACACTTCCATTCGTCCCTTGAGTATAACTATCAAGAACAATCTCGTCCATATTCTTAGCCAAATCATTTTCCAATATGTTGATATTAACTGTATTATCTTCCGCTACAGAAACACTATCTGGATTCGCAGTAAAACTCACTTGACTAGGAAGGGAACTAATCACAACCATAACAATCGCATAAACCGAGAAAATCATTAGTAATATCGTGGTGAAACTCCATTTAAATCGACTTTTTTTCATAAATCCTCCCTGTAGTAACCGATGGTAATTATATCACAAAGACCCCTTATCTGTGAAGGAAAAAAGTCAATTTGAAAATGATTAATCGGCTACTATATTTGTTAAAAAACGTGTATAATATGCTGTGATAGATCAAGAAAGGAGGATCCTATGCATCCTGTTCTATTTGCGTTTTTAATTACACTCTTTGCCGGCTTATCGACCGGAATAGGTAGTGGTATTGCTTTTTTTGCAAAACGAACCAACACCAAGTTTTTATCCATTGCGCTTGGGTTCTCAGCTGGAGTCATGATTTATGTCTCGATGGTTGAAATATTCTTTAAGGCGAAAGATTCGTTAGTCTCTGAAATGGGGTTAACACGAGGATCTTGGGTTACGGTGATAGCTTTTTTTGGGGGAATGTTAGTGATTGGAATTATTGATAAGTTAATTCCAAAACAAGAGAATCCCCATGAAGTTTGCAAGGTCGAAGACATGCTTTCTGGAAAGTGTTCGAGCGATAAGTTGATGCGAATGGGTGTTTTCACTGCTATTGCATTGATTATCCATAACTTTCCCGAAGGTCTTGCGACATTCGTAACTGCATTACAAGAACCAACATTAGCAATTCCAATTGCTGTTGCGATTGCCATCCATAATATTCCTGAAGGTATTGCAGTGAGTGTTCCCATCTTTTACGCAACCAACAGTAAGAAGAAGGCCTTTTTGTATTCGTTCTTATCCGGATTATCTGAACCAGTAGGTGCTTTAATTGGCTACTTAATCTTAATGCCCTTTATTAATGATGTGGTATTAGGTGTTGTCTTCGCTGCGGTTGCAGGTATTATGGTATTCATTTCCCTTGATGAGTTGCTTCCTTCCGCTAGGGAGTATGGCGAACACCATCTCTCCATTTACGGGTTAGTGGCGGGTATGGCTGTCATGGCGGTAAGTTTATTGCTGTTTATTAACTAATAAAAAAGACGCTAGATCGAATCTGCGTCTTTTTTTACGGGTAATGCAACTTTACAACGGCCGCGTTTGATTTCATATCGTAGCCAAATATAACCTAAGATTACTAATACTAATGCCATTATTTTATAGGGAAACCCAGCTAGGGGTAGTGCCAAAACGGCGAATGTAATCCCAATTGTTGCGAAAAAGGCAATCACACAAGTGGTACACCCATATGTTAACATGCCAAACAAAACGGCGAAACTCGTGAAAAAGGATCCTTTTCCTTCTTTTCCTGATAGTTGAACATAAGCGGAGCTAAGAATCATCATATAGGCGCTAATGGCAGACATAATGAGATTCATGAAGAGGTTCAATAGAACCAACCATAGACCAAAGTCCTCAATCAGTTTCGGATATCCTCCATTTAATGAGTCTAACACGAAATAGATAGCTAAAAAGATTGCGAAGTAAA
>CAZABW010000078.1:0-6334 GCA_964483655.1 uncultured Candidatus Izemoplasmatales bacterium | reverse complement strand
GACCCCATCAATGGATCGCTGACTGGATCCTTCGAAATACTAAAAGCAGAAGTATCCTTCTATGATCCTACTGATTTTAATAGCGGATGGGTAGAAAATACAGCTAATACCTATCAGGTTGTTGAACAACCCAATGGTTCATATTTGGTAAACTATACCAAAGGGGCTTCCCAAGGAACCGTCTCGCTTAAAAATATCTTTAACGCTGAGCAAGCAGCACCCTTTAACACGATGACAATCGTTTTAAAAGGAACCCCAGGGAAGTCAGTCGCAGTTCGTCCAAATAACTCCGCAACATATCAACAAATTGTTGAGTTTACCGATGAACAGCCGAAAACACTGACGATTTCTGGAGCATTCTTCACTTCTTTATACTTAATTGCGGAAAGTGGTGTGGCCTCTGTATCTGGCAGTTTTGAAATTCTATCTTTACATATGTCAACCATTTCGATTCCTACCGGTTCTGGGGCGAACCCATTCTTATCCATACCATTCGTTTTAGGTTTCTGGAATCCATTAGATAATACCTCGATTCATACTCTCCGTCTCAAAGATGCTATTACTCATCAATTCCTAGGTTCAGAAATCCGATATTCAAAAGCGGATCTTCCTGTTGGAACCATTCTCATCATTGAAACAGGATATCAAGTTCGTTTCAACTTTTGGACGAACCTAGAAGGAGATGCTTTAGCTCGTAGAAGTGATAATGTCACCAACTCTGTGATTGTTATCGATGAAGCTTGGTGGGGCACGCAAAATTATGTGGCATTCAACTTGTCTCCAACCACTGCCGCAAACATTACATTGCGCCAACAAGAAGTCGCTTCGAAGTTCCATATTATCCTTCCTTATCAAGAGTTGGATATGGATTTTGTTAGTGGATTTTACAACTCCACTTCCACCGATGCTTCTCGAGTTCACGTGATTTCTCCAGAAACAGACTCCTTGCATTATCGTTTTATCGTTCCAAACTATCGTTATTCCAAAACAGAATTACCGGTTGGTAGTATTATTCTGTTAGAACCAGGATATCAATATCGTCCAAACTTCTGGAATTCTTTATCAAGTCCGGCAAGTGAAAATTTCCGTTTTGCACAAAATGTCACAACCAATATGGTAATTGTTACGGAAACTTGGTGGTCGACTTATAACTATGTAAGCTTCAATCTATCTCAAGTTGGAACACCTGACATTCGCGAACAAATCGATTTCGTAGCGACGAAATTAAAAGTATTAATTCCAGGATCCGCAATCGAATCAGTTACTGGAGAAGTGGGATATTATGATTCTGCAGTCTCACATGTTATCAATAACACCGCGCCAGATGCGATGTATTCGGTATCCATTTCCACTCGCTTCTCAAAGAATGATTTACCCAATGGAACGATTTTGGTGATTCAAAGTGGTTATCAATATATTGCTAATTTCTATGAAACCTTAGATGGGGCACTCGATGGAAATCGGAAATCAGCACCCATTACTACAAGAATCGTCGTCATCGATGATGCCTTCTGGGGCGAACAAGATTTTGTAGCGTTTACGATTCAATCAACGACAGCATCAACCGATTTATCAGCTTTAATTGAACAAACACTTGCGAAGTTCTTGATTATTCATCCGCAAGGTCAATACTAAAAAATGCCTCGTGGGAAGCACTGGGCTCAGTGCTTCCCATTATGCTTTATTGTAAGGAGTACATATGAGAAAATGGCTAATGATTCTCTTTGTGGGGATTGTTGCAATGGTTTTACAAGCGTGTGACACATCTAGTCTCACAACAACATTACCAACAACAGAAACTTCCACAACAACACTTACTACCACTAGCACAACAACAACAAGTACAACAACAAGTACAACCACAACTCAACCAACAACCTCGACAATAACGACAACGACGGAAAAAGTGATCGCCCAAAGTTTAGTCATCTCTGATTTAGCGGGAGAAGGGACTAAAACACTTCCCTATACCCTTGAGATAAAAGAAGACGATTTGATTCAATTTACTATAAGCGTTCTTCCGATGGATTACCAAGGGGAGTTGTCCTTTTCGTTAGGATTATGGATAGATGATCAGTTTGTTGTGACGGACCTCCCTATTCTCGATTTATCCGGTTCGACAGCGAATGTGTTGAAATTGAAAGCTAATCAAGTAGGAAACATTTGGATTCGAATCAGTGTTGACCAAGACATCGAGAGGTATGTTCAAGTGACTGTGAAACCATGGGTTGATTTTACTCAATCCCTAAAGATTTTAGCGATTGGAAATAGTTTCTCTGAAGATGCCATGAATCTGTTATATAAGATAGCAGCGAACGCCGGAATTCCCAATATTGTTATCGGAAATCTTTATATTGGCGGGTCTGCTTTAGACACCCATGTAACCAAATACAATTATATGCTTCCAGACTATATTTACTATAAGAACACCAATGATAACTGGACCTCTCGTAATGGCTCCAATATTATGTATGGGATTCTTGATGAAGATTGGGATATTATCACGATTCAACAAGTCTCTGGAAAAAGTGGGTTACCAGACACATATGATCCCTATTTAGGGGCGTTAATTCAAATCGTAATGGATAATAAAACAAATCCGAATGCTCGCATCTATTGGCATATGACTTGGGCATATCAACAAAATAGTACCCATGGTGATTTTCGCCATTACGGAAATGATCAGATGACCATGTATGAAGCGATTATCCAAACCGTCCAAGAGAAGATTGTGCCACGACCGGAAATAAAAGGACTCATTCCTGCTGGGACAGCGGTTCAAAACTTACGAACGAGTCATCTCGGAGATACGCTCACTCGAGATGGATATCATTTATCCTTGACTAAAGGTCGCTATGCTGCTGCTCTTACGTGGTTTGCTTACATTACGCCTTTTGACATTGATGAAATTACGTATAAACCAGCTGATGTCAGTGAGAAAGATTTTCTCGCAATAAAAGAAGCAGTGAAAAATGCCATTCTATCGCCGTTTGAAATCACAGAATCCATTTATAAACCTGATGAGAATACGGATCCTGTTGTCAATCCCTCAGATTCCATTAGTGGTTTGTTTCAAGTTTCCTATCAACTTGGATTTTGGAACTCCACTTCTTCCCACTTATTTTTAGACGGAGATTCGATTTCTAAGAACTTTATTGGAACGACAAAGCGCTTTTCGAAAGCTGAACTTCCTCTTGGGACATTGATTATCATTGAAGAGGGATACCAGTTCCGTGCCAATTTCTGGACAGGTGTTGACGGACCACTAAACTTGTCAAGACGAACAGACAACTTCACAAACACAGTTGTAGTAGTGAATGAAGCGTTTTGGGGAAGCCAAGATGTAGTAGCTTTCAACGTTTCGGTTGTTGGTACGCCAGATGCGACGTCACGCATGGCTGAAATTGCGTCAAAAATCCATTTTGTCTATCCGTATAAGCCAATCCAATTAGGCTTGGGATTAGGCTATTACGATGCGTTAGAATCCATTTCACGAATCTCATCTAATCAATGGGTCTCAACCAAGCGACTCACTTCCAGTGATTTACCCTATGGATCCCTCTTGTTTTTAGACCTAGAATATCAGTATCAAGTTAGTTATTATCTCAATGATCAAGATTTAATTGGAAACATACAAACCGAAACAATGGGGGGAACTCTCATAGTGTTGGATGAAGTCTGGTGGAAACAAGCACAATTTGTTTCAATCAGCATTTCCAAAGAGGGGGAAACGGATTTAAGTTCTCTTTTAGTAAGTGATGAGACATATTTCATGTTGTATCAACCCTTTCAAACAATTTTACCTGTATCTGGGACGATTGGGTATTATACAGCACTTTTAACTCATCAAATCGTTACGAATGCCCCAATTTCCAATCAAAACGTAGCGACTACAATTCGGTTTTCGAAAGCTGATTTACCCGTTGGCTCCGTCTTGTTTATTGATTCCAGTTATCAGTATACTCCTTCCTTTTATATGAACTTAGATGGAGAGTTAACAGGTAGCCGCCAAGGGTTAGCCACAACAAGCAGAATCTTGTTTATTGATGAGGCTTGGTGGGGTGAGCAACAATATGTTGGGTTTACCATTCGGCCGATTCAAACAGCGGATTTAACCAATCAGGTTTCCACCGTTGTCTCAAAGTTTAGAATTTATCGAACTCAATAGAAAAAAAACCTGCAGTTTTTTGCAGGTTTTTTCTTGTAAAAATGATACTGTTTACTTGTATTCGAATGGCTGAGAAAGATATGTTGTACTCGAAGAACCGATAAAAAGAGTAAAACGACCAGGTTCCTTCATTGTAACTCCATTATCGATGTAATACTCTAACATCGATTCATTGACTTCAAAATGGATGGTTTTTGTTTCGTGAGCATTAAAATAGACCTTCTGATAGTCTTTCAGTTCCATAACAGGACGAACAACTCTTCCCACATGATCACGTAAGAATAAGAGTACTGTTTCATAGCCAGGCCAATCAGAGTCGTTTAGGATGTCAATGGAGACATGTAGCGTTTGGTTTTTCACTAGTTGGTTTGAAGACAATTCAAGATTAGAGTAGACGAAGTTTGAATAAGATAACCCATGACCGAAGGGATACAACGGCGTATTTTCACAATCTAAGTATTTGGAGACATACTCATTATGGTCGTCTTTTCCAAGATAGGGTCGGCCGGTATTGAGGCTGTTGTAATAAACTGGAATTTGACCCCCGTGTCGTGGATAAGACATCGTTAGTTTTCCACTTGGATTTACATGCCCAAGTAACACATCTTTCACTGCTTCAGCGTGAGAAGAACCAAGGAAGAAGACATCAAGAATGGCATCCGCTTCTTGAATCGAATCGAGTAGCAGAGGACGTCCATGATGAAGCAAGACAACACAGGGCTTTTGGAGTGATTTTGCCAACTGAACCAGCGAGGATTGATTCCTTGGAATCGTTAAGTCAGTCTTGCTATGGGCTTCTCCACTTTCTCGTTCTTTTTCTCCGATTGCACATAAAATGACATCGGCTTGTTTTAACTCGTTGATTTCTTCGTCGGAGTATAAGTCCATAGATTCCTTTGAATTAACATAGATGCTTTGGTCTTTTAGGGCTTCTGCTAATGTGGGATGGTAATCTCGACGACCGTGCCACGACCATGGACCCACCGTGGAACGAGATTCACTGTAAGGGCCAATTAACGCTATTTTCACATTCTTTTTCAATGGCAAAATACCGTTATTATTGAGGAGAACCATGGATTCATGAGCGACTCGTAAGGTGGCTTCCATGTGTTCTTTGGAGTAAACAAGTTGTTCTTCCAAAGCAGCATTCGCCCCTTTAAAAGGATTCTCGAAAAGGCCTACATCACGTTTTAGTTCAAGGATTCTTAGAACAGCTTCATCGATCAAATCAAGGGTTATTTCGCCTTTTGCGATTAACTCTTCGACGTGAGACAAATAACAAGTCGAAGCCATTTCAATATCGAGTCCAGCAAAAATTCCTTCTTTGGCTGCTTCTTTTTGGTCCTCACTAAACCCGTGAGCGATGGTTTGTTGGAGGGAGTCATAATCAGATATCGTGACTCCATCGAACCGCCAAAGGGTACGAAGAACATCACGAAGTAAGAATTTATTCGTTGTACAAGGAACATAATCGAGGGTATTGAAGGAGGTCATGATCATGCGAGCTCCAGCATCAATGGCTTTCTTATAAGCAGGTAGATAGTTTTGAAAGAGACTGATACGGGAAACATCCACATGATTATAATCTCTGCCCCCTTCACTGGCGCCGTAACCTGCAAAATGCTTCACACAACTGGCGATCGAGTCTTCCTTTTTTAAGTCATCTCCCTGATATCCCTTGACCATCGCCGCCGCAAAGTCTCCCGTGAGAAGAGCATCTTCACCAAACCCTTCCACGACTCTTCCCCAACGGGGATCTCTTGAGACATCCGCCATAGGAGAAAAGGTTACATGAATCCCTGCCGTTGCGGCTTCTTTTGCGCTGATTCTAGCAGCTAGGGTAGCGAGTTCAGGCCGGAAGGAAGTCGACATCGCTAAGGGAACCGGGAAAATAGTTTTGTATCCATGAATGATATCAGACATAAACAAGAGAGGGATTTTATGACGACTTTTCTCTAGGTACTTGGTTTGGACTTGAATCATATCTTGGGCAGAACCAATTCCTAAAATCGATCCAATCGAAAAGATTTTTTCTTCATCCAAATTGAGATGCCGAACATATCCTGCGATTTCGACATGGATATCACGCATTAATAAAAAGGGTGCTAGCTGGGTTAGTTGGCCGATTTTTTCTTTTAAGGTTAAAGATGCAAGAAGTTCTTTCAT
>CAZABW010000077.1:0-6357 GCA_964483655.1 uncultured Candidatus Izemoplasmatales bacterium | reverse complement strand
TTCCATACTTGAATACCAAATCTATTATACCACCTATTTATTCATTCCATCAGTGATGGTAGAGCTTTTTTGCAAAATCTTTTTTCAATTTATGTAATATATATTTGACATTTTGTCGTCTATATTGTATATTCAAAGCAGGATGTGAGCGTATGAACCAAAAAATGAAAGCGGCGAGAGTATTGCTTGGTTTGTCCCAGGCGGATCTCGCAAAACGAATTGAGGTATCAAGGCAAACCATTGTTTTAATTGAACAAGAACATTACAATCCCTCATTGAAGCTCTGTTTAGCGATTTGTTATGCGCTAAACGCTACTCTCGATGAGTTATTTTGGAAGGAGAATCCTCATGCAAGATGAACGCTATTTACACGAAATGAATCAAACGAAATTCGTCATTCTGATTTATGTGTTCTTCGCTTCTATCGTGGCTACTTTGATTAAACTATTAACAACACCATTTACGCTACCGATTTATGCATTAGAACTGTTTGTCTTTTTACTCAGTTTCATCCTCTTAATGATTCGTTTTGCTTTATACCAAGGAGGTCGTGACGAGCGCAAAGAACAACAATTCGAACGCATTGCCAACATCTTCTTTCTTTTGTTATTCTTTGGTGGATTGACGATTCATTTTATTGGAGTAGCGACCCTAATCAATGAAAGCTTACTTCCAACATTCTTCACTTCGACATATTTGATTATCGGTGAAATTCTACTCATCATTCAACTCGTAAAACGGAAAATCTATTTTCATCAACCTTTCCTTGATTTGCCGAAACGAAATTACTTGAAACGGATTTTCAAACGATTGGTCTTCTTATTAGGATTCTTTCTGATTCAACTACTTCCCTTTATTCTGATGGAAAAAGATTTGTTCTTAGGTACTCTCATCGTTGGAATCTCCTATTTTTCTTTATCCATTCTTTACCTCGTATTTGCTATCTTCGAAAAGAATCATTATGAAGAACAAGAACTACTCGCAGGTGGTCAAGCACGGATTGTAACGAAAAACGCTGCATTCCTTTACATTCTTGTCATCGTTTATTCGTTTGGGAGTATGATTTTTAGTGTTCTCTATAATATAACTGTTATTTTCAATCGAAGTGTCCAAGAATTAGAACAAATATCAATCATCCGTTACCTGTACCAATTGTTTTCTTTCGATTTTGCCTTAATCTTCGTATTAATCATCATACTGCTCCATCACAATATCAAACGGTTTCGCATTTCTAAACCACTTGAAGGTCGGCTTGTCATCTACTTTGTTTCGTTGCTTGTGATTGGATTTATCAATTATTTATTACTCCTCTTTCAACCGCTTATTCTTCGCCTACTAACCATTGAAACGATTGGCATTTTCTCGACAATCACACAAGCATTTGCGATTCTCACTACCCTTTACTATCTCGTTGTTTTGATTTTGATTGCTCTCGAACTATATCGCTTAAAAGTCAAGGGATTTGGACTCTTTCTATACTATGCTATCTCTCCGAGTATCTTATTTATCCCAATGTATCTAGCCATGCGATTACAAAGTGCTTTTCTTGCGATTCTCTTCGCACTTGCTCAATTTGCAGGTCATCTGGCTTTGTTCCTCTTCTTCAAACAAAATGAATCCCTAACCAAAACCATTCCCCTTCAAGAAGAAAGACTCCCTTCGATGCCATAAGAAAAAAAACTCGGTTCAATCAAATGAACGGAGTTTTTTTATGCTAATGGGTGTCTTGGGCCATAGAAGGTATAGGTATGGGTTCCAAACCCATTGGTAATCGTGAGGACATAACGCATTGATAAATAACTTGAATTGGTAAGCTCTGATTCGTAGTATAATTCCGAAACAAGCGGAGTTTGATCGTGTATTAAGTAGGAAGTCAAGGAAATCGTTTCTTGGAGAATGTCTTCAAGATAAAGCGATAATGTAACACTTTGAATTTCAAAATCTTCTAACCCATAACTACGGTTCACTACCATAAGATCAAAATGTCCTTCTCCACTGCTACTTCCTGCAAAACCGACCGAATAATGAAATTGGTTTTCCAACACTACCTCAAAATCTACTTCTTGAAGGAAATCTTGCTCCAAGGAATCATCGAGCTCAACAAGAAGATAAAACTTATACTTTTGGGTCGAATCTAGCGTTAAAGGCAAGGAAACATTTAGCGTGCTTGGAGTCACTTTTGAACTAATGGTTTCGTTTAAGGTTGATTGATTCACTGCCACTAAGGAAACCGTTGCGTTGTTATCTAAGCGGTTTAGATTCACTGAGTAAAGAATTGAAATCTCATTCAGAGTAGGATTATAAGCGGTTAAAATGTATTGACTAGAGCGAACGCGGCCTTGAGTCAGCTGATATTCACTCCATTGTTGCTGTAAAGATAAAATCGAGGCATTTGCCACATCCACTCGTTGTCGTAAGGTGGAGGAATCACTTTGTAATTGAAGTACTTGTGTTTGCAGTTCATTGATTTTGGTATTCATCACAAACATCATAATCAAGCAAACAACAAGAATGGTCATTTGAATAAAGGGAAGTGGTTCAATCAAAGCAATCCGTTTGGATCCACTTAATGCTCGGTTCACACTCACCTTATACAGTGCTTTATATCCAACGACTACTAATGCAATGATCCCAATTAAGATGGGAATGTATAACCATAACAAACTTAAATGTGTCATAAATCCTCCTATAGTCCAATCGCTTCTTTGAATTGGAGAAGATAGCTGCGAGTAACATCAATCTTAGCTTTATTTTTCATCACAAGGGTAAATTTCGAATTGATTTGAGGTCGAATTTCTTGAATCATGGCTTTATTTACAATTTGACTTTTGTTAATCCGAATAAATCCTTTGTCTTCATACATCCCAGCGATTTCATACAAACGTTCTTTAATTTCCAAGGTATCCCTTAAGGTATGAAGATGGATTTGATTACCAAAAGACTCGATGAAGACGACCTCTTGATAAGCAACTAATACCGTCGCTTCTCCTTTTTTAGCAATAAAGGTATCACTGACATAATCATCTTCTTTAAAGGTTAGATGGGCGGTATCTGTAATCACAAACCCTGCAGCTTCTAACATGGAAATGTATGTTTCTTTGTTTTCTTTGCGACATTGTAATTTGACTTCCATCTCTTCACCGCCTGAGTTGGATTATATAGTAAAACAAACGTTTTGAAAAGATTTTTTTGATAGGTTGCATGAAACATACGATAACTTACATCAAACCCTTTTCACAAACCACCTCTTTGAGTATAATAAACATGAATCTAGAAGAAGGTGAACGTGATGTCAGAATTTCGTTTTACAACCCAACAAGAATGGGAATCGTGGTTATCCCTTCATCATAGCCAAATGGAGGGGATTTGGCTTCGCTTTGATAAAACCTTATCGACTTCTACCTTAACGAGCGAACAAGCTTTGGATGTTGCCCTGAGTTATGGCTGGATTGATGGGTTAATCAAACGCATTGATGATCAGTTCTATATCAAATACTTCGCCAAACGGAGGAAACAATCGATTTGGTCCACAAAAAATAAAACCAGTGTCGAGCGTCTCATTCAAGCAGGCAAGATGAAAGAACCTGGTTTACAAGCAGTACAAGACGCAAAAAATGATGGACGCTGGGAGAAAGCGGATTTACCTCCTGAAGACTTTTCTTTGGAGGTCTTTCATGCTCTCATTCAAAAAAATCCCATTGCTTATGAGAATTTCTTGAAGATGTCAAAAAGCATCCAAAAAACATATGCGATGAGTTATTATACTTTAAAGAAAGAAGAATCCCGAAATCGTCGTCTTTTAGTGATACTAGAACGATTAAAACAAAATCTTCCGCCTATGTAAAAACCATCGAGTTAATCGCTCGATGGTTTTTTTAGATAGTCATTTAGAAATAAATCCACTTGTTTTTGGGTTTTGAAGTGATATTGGATTCCTTTTGATTGATGGAGTAAGGAGAAAAGCTGGTTTCGCTTTTCCTTGGTTCGTCCTTTCAATAGAACCCATTTTTGAAACTCAAAATCAAACTTTTCAATACAGCCAAGAGATGAACGTCGCTGATTTCGGTATTTCAAATATCGTTTCAAGCATCGAAAATAACAACTGAAGCGATTGAAATCTAAGAAAATCGTGAAATCGGATTGCTCAAATCGCGCTGGCGCGACATTCCGGTAATTCCCATCAATCACCCACTGCTCATTCTCTTGTAAGAAGGTTTCCACAATCTGATTCTTTTCTTCTAATGAACGGATTCGCCAATCTTCATAGAAATGGACCGTATCGAGATGAAGTAAAGGGATGTTATGAAATGTAGATAGTTTTTCTGCTAAGGTGGATTTCCCACTTCCCGAAAAACCAATGATTTGAATTTTCAAAGTATCACTTCCTGTCCTACCTATTGTATCTCATTTTACATAGAAATAGAACCCTCGATGGGAGGGTTCTCTCGTTATTGTTTCTTTTGGATTGGAATCCAGACCTCACAGCGATAGTCATTGCTATGAATATCGCCTTCAGGGTATAACTCAAAATCTGGTAAGTTCGCATGTTCATAGCCACTCGTTGGTAAAAAGTCGGTATAGATCTCAGACCATACTTTTTGAATCGCGTGGGGCATCGGTCCAATCGATTCAAACACCGCCCATTGTGCTTTGGGAATGGATAGGGTTTCAAACTCTTTCGATTCGCTGGATGAGACAACCCCAATCAGATAAGAAAACGATCCGTCCGGAGACCCATCATAACAAACACCTAAACACCCTCCCCCAACACTATACTGCCAAATCTTTTGGGCATCAGCAGATTGATTAAACTCTGTCCAAAAGTTGGGAATTTCGTGGTAGGTCATGTTTTTTTCTTGGGACGTGCGAATACTTTTTCCAATGACTCTAAATGCTTCTTTTTCGACAATACGAA
Organism: uncultured Candidatus Izemoplasmatales bacterium; assembly: GCA_964483655.1. Taxonomy (GTDB): domain Bacteria; phylum Bacillota_I; class Bacilli_A; order Izemoplasmatales; family Hujiaoplasmataceae; genus JAUXXX01. The sequence goes on along the minus strand of CAZABW010000077.1, from coordinate 1,442 downwards.
CATTCATGTGATTCATTCCTTTCAAGGTGATTTGGAAAGTGAGTTTCGGATAACTACTTAAGACGACATTTTTCTTGCGTGCTTCTGAAGGCGAGATTTGATGTTGCTTTTTAAAGGCATAACTAAATGCGTCTGGAGACTCATAACCATAGTCGAATGCTAGTTCGGTAATGCTTTTATCCGACATCGATAATTCCATCGCCGCATCGGAGAGCCTTCTTCTACGAATGTATTCACTTAAGGGGATTCCGGTTAAGTGAGAGAACATGCGTTGAAATAAGTCGCCTGACATCATCGATAAACGTGCGATCTCTTGATAATCAATTGTTTGTGTTAAATGATTTTCAATGTAGTTTAAAACTTGATTCATGCGTGTTAAATAGTCCATCGCTAACTCCTTTCCCCTGTATTATATGCAAAAGGTCATGAAAATACCCAAGAATGATTGTACAACATTTCTTGGGTATTGAGAAGGTTGGCTTATTCTTTTTTTGATTGTTGTAGTTTCGCACAACGGGAATACTTCGGATTCGTGAGGTATCGATTTAAATAGTCCTCTGCACTTTGGATATTACAACTATTCTTTGCTTTTGTTGGTAAAACATAGCCAATATGACGAGAAACTTCATAGGCTTTCTCAATGAAGTCAGGGACATGTAGCCCTGCCATAACTACCGCATTGTTCATCGCATTTTGGATGATGGAATCTTCGTTTAAGATGGTGTTTTTTATAGTATCTAGTACTTGAATTCCAAAGGTTGAATTGATATCATCTAAGTCTGATTGGCGACAATGAGAAGAAAATAAAGCATAAAAAGCATAGCGAAGAGTATCAATAGAGTGGTTTACCCACCGAGTTAAAAGAGGCTGTTCCTGGTGGGATTGAAAAATTAGGTCGCATAGTGCTTGATCGACAAGGTAGGATTTACGACAAGAGATAGCCAAAGTGTCAAAGTCTTCGGAAGTTAGTTTTTTGGGGTCTAAAACAAGTAATGCTAGAAGGATGGATTCATAACTATCTTGTTTCAACAATGCAAACCCGAGATCATGATTGATGCCGATTTGCTTTCCTAAGGAACGCATTTGCGCCATACGTAGACCATACACTTTGGGAAAATGGTAAAGTGCTTGTTGCTTCGCAACAGCGGGATTGGCGTTTTGTTCGAAGAATGTCAAAATTTCTGTCATTTGCATGGTATCACCTTGAGTATTATTATACAAGAATTGTTTAGAATCATGATTCACATGATTCAATTTATCCAAATTCATGTAAAAAATGAATGGAGTCAAGCGGATTATAATCCATTCATGCTAAAATAGTATCAACACCCCTTGGAGGTTCCTCATGTCACACAAACGGAAAACAATTCTTCTCTATGCACTTCTGTCCTTCTTGATTATGTCGGGCGCTATTCTATTCGGCTTTCAGTTCATCTATCATG
>CAZABW010000076.1:3817-6439 GCA_964483655.1 uncultured Candidatus Izemoplasmatales bacterium | reverse complement strand
TTCTTCCCAAAGGGGATCTTTCAATGCGGCTGATACCGACCCTGAGGCAATCATCAAACCGCACGCTTTGGCGATTTCAGCCAATCTTTGATTGATTTGAGTCGCTTGCTCTGACCCCCCGGTCATCGCATTGATATAAATCGGAGCTTGAAAGGTGTGTCCGAAGAATGTCGTCTTCAAATCAATCTCATGAACGTTCTTACTTATTAGACTACTTGGTACGAAACGAATCAAATCAAAATCATTGGTGGGATGATTTTGACTGAGTGCTTCTCTGATATGATCATCTTTGCGATTCATGGAGTCCTCCTTCGAAAACAATGTAGTGGGGCTGAAGTGTTTCTCTTAAAGCTTCTAACAACTCAATTGAACCAAAACAGATGAGGTTATCTCCCCCGCCCGCTCCTGAGATTTTACATGCAATGCCCATTTGCTTGGTTCGTTCCAATACAGCCTGATAAGCATGTACCATAATCGGAGCGTTTGTGAGTGAAGATAAAACTTCCATATGTTTTTGAGCTTGATTGACATAATCAAGGAATGACTTCTTGTCTTGATTGTGGATAGCCTCAAGTGCAGACTTTGTCACTTGTGTCATTGCTTGAAATAACTCCTCAAAAGAATGGTTCGTTTGAAATACTTGCTTGACTAAATCATAGGATGATTGCTTTTCATTGATATGAACGAGGGCCCAGGGAAACACCATATCGAAAGGTTTTACTTCTAAATCGGGCCACTCTTGATGGAGAACATCGATTAGTTCTCCCTTTGGAATGGAACTCATTTTTTGATAATAGAGATGTTCTGAAAAAGCACTGACCGCAAAATCCCCATAAGAGGTCAAGTCAAAGTCAGCCTGATGGGATAATACGGCTAACTTAAATAGTTCAAGGGGTGAGACTGTTACATCATTCCATAGCAAAATCGCTTCGATAACCCCAACCACAAACGCTCCTGATGAACCCAGTCCAAGTGATGTGGTATCGCTTTGCTCTAGGGTTGAAGTGATGAAAATCCGACAATGTTTCACATCGATTTTTAAAGCTTCTAGATAAGCCAATGCTTGATGAATCGCCTTTTCGACCTTAGAGGTTGGATTCATAGAGTCTGAATACACATAATCTAACTGACTACTTTTCACCTCAAAGACAGACGCTGCTTCCAATTCAAAATGGAGTCCTCGGTGCGTCTTTAAGATGAGGCTTGGATAGCCTTTCACCACAGCATATTCGCCGAATGCAAATACTTTACCACTTTTAAATAGTTTCATCGATAATCCGTGCTCCTTGCAAACTAATCCCTGAAATAAGTGGTGTAATCGTTGTAACTTGTTTCATATATGCTAAGAATGCTGGTAAATCATTTTTTCGGAGAATCGCTTTCACATTCGGTCCAGCATCTGCAGTGGCATAAACAGATATTCTTTGTTTCCGCGCATCCTGAATCGCATGAATCAGTTCATAAGATTGTTCAGTCAAATAACGAATCGCGGGTTGGGTTGTCTCACAAACACGATGCATCCGTAAGGCATTTTGTTCTGAGATTTCTCCCATCAATGAAAAGTTATTCGTTTGAAGGGCGTGCAAAAACTCGATGTTGTCGGATATTGATTGTTCGACCCACGTTGGAAAAAGCGGGGATGTTTGTACTGATAAACGCATCGCTTCGGTTGACCCGATTTGTTTTTGTTTGTGACTAACAATAAAGATCGCCATTACGACATCTTCAAATGGAAAAGCAACCGACTCAATCAGTCCATCGCGTCGCCATAAGACACAACCACCTTTTAAACTACGAATGGCGCTTCCAGATCCCATTCTTGTGAATGTTTGTAGGTCTGCTTCGGATAACTGGAGATTGTAATAGTGATTCACAGCGACACTAAGCGCCGCATAGCCACTCGCACTCGATGCCAATCCAGCAGCGGTAGGCCCGCTGTTGCGAGTGGAAATATGGAGGTTTTTCGGTTCCGTTCCAATCATCTTTTTAACGAAGGCAAAAATTTTAGGGGCGGATTGATCATCGGAGCACCCATTCAATTCAAACGTTGGGGTTTCTGTTTCTTGATAGGACAATGTTGTCGTTGTCTGAAAAAGATCCAACGATAACGAGATGGAATCGGTATAGGGTAATACGAGATGTTCATCTCGTTTTCCCCAATATTTAAGTAGTGCGATGTTAATCGGCGCTTGTGACGTTATAGATTTCATATAAAATCTCTTTCTAGATCAATCTTAAAACGGGTGGTATAGCCTATCTTTTCTAGTGCTTGGTCGAAGGAAGAAACCATTGGTGCTTGGTCGAATAAACATAGGACCATTCCTCCGAGTCCACCTCCGGAAATTTTACTTCCTAAAGATCCAAATTGATACGATAGCTGAACAATCTCATCGATTTTGGGATGTGATAGGCCAAACGCACAAAGAATGTCATGGGCTTGTTTCATATGGTTCCCTATCTCTTGGAGGGATAAGGTGGAGAACTCATGAATAAATCGTTTCGATAACGCTCCTAATTCATGAATCCGTTCTGGATGAAGGAGCGTTTGTTCTTTTACAGATGCAACTGCTTGTTTGGTACTCCCCGAGACGGTACTGAAAACTGCAAGCAAATACCCTTTTC
>CAZABW010000076.1:0-3717 GCA_964483655.1 uncultured Candidatus Izemoplasmatales bacterium | reverse complement strand
GTGACATTCATCATCGCTGCTTTTACCGGAAATACAAAAGCCGGATATCCATATACCGCTGCGTGTTCTCCCATCCAGATTAACTTGCCATTGGATTGACCCATTCCCATTGAATTCATTCCTTTCTTCCTTGATTTCTCTCCTATTATATCATTTTCTGCTTCTGTTTACCCTGCTTAATCGACATCTGTGTGGAAAACAAAAACCAATTCAAGCGAATTGGTTTGGGTCGATATGACAAGGGCGAAGTATCCCTCGTCTCTGAATCGCTTATTTTCCTGCTTTTCCCGTGATATGTTCGATCTCAATTTCCACAATAGCGGTAATATCGATTTCTTTTTTAATCATATCCTTAGCCAAGGGAAGTGGTAATTTAGAATACTTTTGAATCAATGCTAATAAAACCTCTTCTGTTGTTTCTACAACCTTCGCTCTTCCAAAAAGGGTAAGACTTTGATAAAGGGTATTTAATTCTTCTCCTAAAACCTTAACGTGATCATAAACGGTAAAAGATACTTTATCATGATACTGGATATTATCTAATTTATGGCCACTCTTCGCACAATGAAAATAGATTTTATCCTTATAATAGACGTAGTTTACTACGACAGTATACGGATATCCCTCTTCACCCAATGTTCCCAAGATTCCTTCTTGACCTCGATGTAAAAGGGCAAGGGTATCTTCATGGGATAATTGTTTATCTCTTCTTCGCATCGCTTTAAACATGTTCATTCCTCGGTTTCTATATGAATGTATGATCATATCAAACAAATATCTGGTTAAACTACCATCTAGTATGTACTTGATGCTTGATATATTTGTTATATATCGCTTCAACTTGTTTCATTTGGTGTTCTGTGAGCGGGGACATCTGAGAAGCTTTTGCATTATCGATGATTTGCTCCGGTCGACTAGCCCCTGGAATAATCGTACTCACCGCATCAAACATTAAGATCCAACGCAAAGCAACCATCGGTAAGGATTCATTAGGGAATAATGCCTTTAATTCTTCAACGGCTTGAAGGCCTGATTCATAGTCTACGCCACTAAAGGTTTCCCCCCGGTCAAACCATTCACCATTGCGATTCGATTGCCGGTGATCTCCCTTTCCAAACGTTGTTTGTTTGGTATATTTTCCGGATAATAATCCACTTGCGAGTGGAACACGAACAATGACGCCAACATTTTTCTTCTTCGCTTCTTGGAAGAATAACTCTGCTGGACGCAACCGAAACATATTGAAGATGATTTCGATTGCTTCGACACCGGGGTATTCCATCGCGATGAGTGCTTCCTCTACTTTTTGAACACTCACTCCATAATGCTTGATTTTACCTTCTGCTTTGATTTGATCTAACAATGCAAAAACTTCTGGGGTATAAAACACTTCAAAAGGGGGACAATGGAGTAAGACTAAATCAAGTGCATCCACTTGTAAATTCGCTCGTGATTGATCGATGAATTTACGAATGTTTTCTTCGTTGTATCCTTCTGCTGTGTGAGGATTTAACCATCGTCCGATTTTAGTAATTACAAAAGCTTTCTGTTTATTTTGTTTTAAGAACCGTCCAATCGCCCGTTCACTTTCGCCGCCAATATACACATCCGCTGTATCAAAACAATTTATGCCTTGATGGACAGCAGATTGGAGCGTTTCCTGAGCGACTGCTTCGTTAAACGGATCTCCCCATTTTCCACCTAACTGCCAGCATCCTAATGCGATTTCCGATACCGTCACATTTGTTTTCCCTAGTTTTCTATCGTTCATCGTAACCACTTCCTTCCGGTTGTATTATATCAAAGGAACACCATTTCCGATAGACTATGAGTGAAATCAGGTAACCTGCACTCCATCTTTCTTTCTTAATGAAAGAATCGACTTCCAAAAACAACCTATGTCTTAAGTAGTCTTTGGTTTCATTTCAACTCATCTATGGTATACTATACTCGTATTTGGAGGACACTATGAAAACAATATTTCTAGAGGATTTTAAACAAAACGGGCCAATCAATCAAGATCATTGGAATGTTGTGGTTGGGACAAAATGGGCCAATAACGAATCTCAATGTTATGTCGATAGTGAGAAGAATGGGTATATCAAAGAGGGTAAACTGCATCTAGTCGCTACGCTAAACCCCGAAAGCGAATGCAAATATCAATCCGCTCGACTCAATACCAAAGGAAAATTCGAATATCAATATGGTCGTTTGACCATCCGGGCAAAGATGCCAAAAGGTAGGGGCGCATGGCCTGCTTTATGGTTAATGGGAAATACCAGTCAAAATCCAGTTAGATGGCCCCTTTGTGGAGAAATTGATCTCGTTGAATTTGCCGGAAACAAACCTGGTATCATTACCTGTGCAATTCACACCGAAAGCTATAATCATCGGATTAAAACCGATAAAGGCACAAAGATTTCTGTTCCTGATGCATCGGATGCTTTTCATGATTACACATTGGATTGGACAAAGGATTCTTTATCTTTCCAAATCGATGGGAAAGAATTTTTCCGCGTCGATAAACATGAAAATGACACTATCAAAGAATGGCCGTTTGATCAACCCTACTACCTTATTATTAATCTCGCAGTGGGTGGTTGGTATGGGGGAAAAATCGTGGATGAGGATCTTCCCTATCATCTTGAGATTGAATCCATCAAGATTGAACAAGAATAGTTGATTCCATAGGAATGTATCCTAGAAATAGGGTGCATTTTTTGTTTTCTCTTCATTTCTAAGGAATGACATGTCTGTTTCGTTTTTTATTTGATGAAATACCACTCTTCATCCATAATCTTTTCGTTATGAACTATAATAGAAGTGATTCGTTTCATGTGTTGAGTCAAACAACAAATCGGAGGAACTTATGAACGTATTAGTGATTGGTGGAACCGGGATTATCAGCACCTATGTCGTGAAGAAATGTCTTTCTATGGGAATGGAGATTACCGTACTGAATCGAGGGAATAAAGCAGATTCACTACCAGCTGGAGTAAGTCAGTTAATCGGAGACATTAATAATGAAACCGAATCTAAAGCACTACTAGAAGGGAAACACTACGATTGTGTCATCCAGTTTGTGGCGTTTACCGTTGATCAAGTCAAACGAGATGTGCGTTTATTTCAAGGGAAGACCAATCAGTACATCTTTATTAGTTCAGCGAGTGCTTATCAAAAACCGGTCCAAGATTATCCGATTACGGAACAAACCCCTTTAGATAATCCATACTGGGAATATAGTCGCAATAAAGCCGCTTGTGAAACTTATTTAACCCAACAAAAAGACCTAACGACCACCATCATTCGACCCTCTCACACTTATAACAATCAAATGATTATGGTACCTGTCGCTCGTTGGGGTTATGAATATGCTCATATCAAGCGACTGATCGAAGGATTGCCCATCATCATTCCTGGTGATGGCACTAGTTTATGGACCATCACCCATGCTTCTGATTTCGCCAATAGTTTTGTCTATGTGATTGGCAATCCAAACACGTATCATCAAACATACCATATCACGAGTGAAAAGTACTATACGTGGGAACAATTAACCCACATCACTGCTTCTGCCCTTGGTGTCCAAGCGAATGTTGTTCATATTCCTAGTGATTTCATCATTCGTCATATTCCAGAAATGGAAGGTCCTTTATTAGGTGATAAAACTTGGAGTACGATATTTGATAACTCAAAGATTAAGTCGATTAGTAAAGA
>CAZABW010000075.1:0-6644 GCA_964483655.1 uncultured Candidatus Izemoplasmatales bacterium | reverse complement strand
TCCTTGTGAAATCTTCGAATCTTACTTACGAAAGAAGGTATTTTATGACATTAAATTTATGGGGAATTGTCGTTTCCTTTGTCTTCGTTTTCTTCATTTTATTCGCTTCGAGGTATATGAGTCGATTTGGTATTGAAGCGAGTCGTAAATTTGTTCATATTGTTTTAGCTAACTGGTGGATCATCGCTATGATTTTTTTTGATTCTGCTTTGTTTGCGGCCGTTGTGCCCTTTGTATTTATCATTCTCAATTTTTTGTCTTATCGTTATGGAATTTTTAAAACTCTGGAACGAGGGGGAGGAAAAGAAGATTTAGGAACGGTTTATTATGCCATTTCCTTGTTTGTCTTAGCCCTTGTGTCTTTTCAACGACCTGAACTAAACTATATCGGGGCAGTTGGGGTGTTTGCTATGGCATATGGTGATGGTTTCGCTGCGGTAGTCGGTCAATCTACGAACTTCGTTCCTTTTCGGATCTTTCATTCCAAGAAATCTCTTGGTGGTTCATTATCCATGTTCGTCGCTACGTTTGTTTCTGTATTTATTCTTCTTGTTGTGGTGGGAGTCCCCCATGCATTGCTAGGTGCAGTCCTAGTTGCATTACTTGCAAGTTTGATTGAACTACTTTCCCCTCGTGGGTTGGATAATCTTACAGTTCCCCTTCTAACAACCGCGTTTTATTACCTCGTGTTTGTCCTTTAGAGGATTGTATGCCTTACGAAGATAGTTTTATTTGGAATGGCTTGTTTATCCTCCTGTCCTTTCTCATTGCAAGTTACACATATTTCAAAAAATCACTAACAATGTCAGGCGCAATCGTTGCCTTTTTTGTCGCTTCGTTTCTGTATTTATCAGGAGGAGCTCTCTTTTTTAGTGGATTGATGTTTTTCTTCTTTTCTTCCACACTCATTGGTAAGTTAGGCAAAAAGACCCATCAAGAAATCAATCAAATTCATCAAAAATCTGGAACGCGAGACGTGATTCAAGTGTTAGCCAATAGTGGGGTAGCAGTGGTGATGGCAATCATTTTTATCTGGACGAGAGAAGTGCGTTTCCAAATTGCGGTGATGGTTTCACTGGCTGTATCAACCGCTGATACTTGGGCTTCTGAAATCGGAGTCTTGTCAAAAAAAACACCCATCTCAATTCTCCGGTGGCGCAACGTACAAACAGGAATTTCTGGAGGGGTAACAGGATTAGGCATAGCAGCCTCTTTCCTGGGTGCTTCATCAATCGCGGTTATATATGGGTTGTTTCAACTACCCAGTTTCGAAGTTGGAGATGTCCAATTCATTATCATAATCGGGTTTTTGGGAAGTATTCTCGACAGTCTTTTGGGAGACACCATGCAAGCCAAATACCAAGATGATTGGAACCATAAACTGACAGAAAAGCCGATTTCAAATGGCGTACAAAATCGCTTAGTTCAGGGGTTTTCATGGATGACAAATGATCTAGTGAATCTTCTTTCCATTGCGATCGCGACGAGTCTCTTTGTTTTATTATTTTAACAAGAAAGGAATTAGTCGATGATGGGCTTCCAATACATCTCTACACTTGCATTGGTTATTTTTTCCATTGCGTTGATGCGCAAAATACAGTTAAGCAGAAGAAAAGGTATTAAATCCAACCATATGGTGTCTGGTCAAAAACCAAGACAAACCAAGATAGCAGAAGCTTTGGTGGTTTCGACGAACTATCCATTAATATTCTTGTGGTTTTTCATTGTAATCCGTCTTGTACAAGTCGAACCATGGTTTTCGATTTTATGGCTTTTCTGGATTGGGTCCGTGCTTTCTTTCCTTGGGGCAGTTGTCTACGCAGTCGCCATTAAAACATTAGGAGACTCATGGCGAGTTGGGATCGAACAATCAACCGTTGTCCCATTTGTCAATCAAGGAGTCTATCGGTTCTCACGCCATCCAGCTTATTTAGGGTTCTTCTTGATGTATCTGGGGATCTTTCTTGTCTACCCGACTTGGTGGATTCTCCTCCTTGTAATAACATCCATGTTTGCGCTAATCAATCTAGCAAGCGTTGAGGAACGTTATTTAAGAACCCATTATCCCAATCAATATGAACAATACCAACAATCTGTGGGGTTCATTTTACCTAAATGGGGGAAATCAAACGCCAATTAAATTTCGAGTTTGTGTGCTTGTTAAGAGAACATTTTAGGCATTGGTAAAAAGATAGAACAAGGATAGGTGATTATCGCGAGATAATCATCTTTTTGATTGAAGGATAGGGATTCAATCGTTGAACCAATAAAAAGCAGGTTTGCGATCATCGCTGATCCAAACCTGCTTGTTTTTCGTGAGGGATTACCAATTCCGTAGTCGATCTTTTTGAGATTCAGTCAGGGAGGTAAATGAAAAATCTTTTAACTCACCCGCTTCACTGACGAATAAATCAAGTAAATCTAAGAAGGAGTCTCTTAAGTTGTTCATTTCAGAGGCTTCCATTTCGAAAAACGCTGCGACATCTGGTTTCTTCAATTCTTCAAAGACATTGGTAATGAGCGTTTCAACCTTCGTTTTATTCGTCACCGACATAAATTCATCTATCTCACCCGCGAGATAAATCTTGACTGCGAATTCTTCTAATTCTTGATCACGACTGTAGTTGGTACGATAATCCGGTCCCCATAATCCTACTTGATAATTGTGAACCGCATTCAGTGCATTTTGGATGCCATTCATCACTTGATTGTTTTTCAATTGATTGACCATCGCTAGGAGTAATTCGTGAATCACCGCGAGATTACTATCTAAATAATCTTCCAAAGCACTTTGGAATGGAGTAGCGTCTTGGGAGGTTTCCATACCAAGGACAGTCAATGGAGTCGTCGCTATCACAAAATCAAGAAGAATTCGAAGGTCACTTTCTGAAATGCTTGTCAACACCTCTGCTAACAAGTTAACACCTTCTGTGGCCGCCCGCAAGGAAGCTTGTTCCTGAGCGCGGTAGTAAGAAGTATAAGTGAGGTAGGTTGCCGAGGTCACACTATTTTCATAGGTTGCATTGCCGTATTGATCATAGGTTGTATAAAAACCACCAGCAATCGCTTGAAGTCGGAGGAGTTCGCCATCTGTCATAACGAGGTAAGAAAGGATTGTTTGACTAATTTCTTGATCTAACTGACTAAGTGCTTGCATTTGAGCGAAAGTCAATGTTTGAATTACGTCCACAAGGGGGTTTACGACCATTTGCTCGACTTGTAAACTTTCTAAGATTCCCGCAATCGAGTCTTGGAATTGACTGAAGAGAAGTTGTTGCTGTGCAACCGGAAGAAGGTTTTTGATTTCCTCGATTTGAGTTTGATGGGAGTCCATAAATGCTTTCGTAGATTTGATTTGAAGGATGTTCCATTCCACTGCTTTCATCTCTGCGGAGATGGGATCACTCATGATATCTAAGAAAGATTGGAAGAATGATAAGGACAAACTATCGATGTAATCGAGATAGAACTCAATCGACATGTGGTTAGCAGTAGCCAAAGTTGTGGCATTGGAACGGATATTTTCCACTAATACGGAAGAACCACCCATGGAATCAACCATCGTTGCTATGAGTTCATAAAGCAAAACGAAATCTGCCGTGGTGGGTAAAGTGGATTCGAAAATCGCAACCATTTCATCTCTTAACACAACGATTTCTTGGGCAGTGATGGATTCGATATCACTTTCAACGAATTCATCCAGTTGTCCTAAAATCGATGGAGTCAAAGCCTGTTGGAAAGATTGAATGAAATCAATTAATCTCACCAAAATCAAGACAACTTCTTCATGTCCACCTTCAGCGATGGCTTGAGCAAGAGGATTGTCTGTGTTGAGTTCCATGGTCATCAAGAGACCACTAATCAAAGCTTCAAAATTGTAATTCCCAGTAACCAACGGATTGATTGCGGTGTGGATATCGGTAATCGACTCGAGTGCTGTTAAATCCGTCATTAAAGTATCCATCGATGTTTTTAACGCAAGGAATTCGGTACCCGTCATCCCCTTACGAACCATTTCATTGGCAACTTCCATCGATGCACCGGGCATGAAATCTTGCATGTAGAAGTAAATCGATTGGGCTTCTTGGGCAGCATTTGCTACATACGCTACCGAAGCACTGTGTAATGATGGTAGAATTTGATTTCCTTTAGCGACAACTCGGAACACCAATTGATTTCCACTGACTGCAGAAAAATCAAACGAAGTTGTCGTTTTTGTGGAATGAAAAACATCATTAATATAAATATCGTAGGATGTCGCATTTGGAACCGCATCCCACTGAAGCGTTTTATTGGTAATTTGAAGATTTGTTGGTGCGTTTAAACGTTCAGTCACAACCGGAGTTGTGGTGGTTGTTGTGGTTGTTTTTTGACACGCCACAAGACTAAATGAAGCCATAATAACAAACAAAAGAATAACAAATCGTTTCATAATGAAGCCTCCTTTTAACTCAATTTTAAGGTTTGAATGACATCTAGTTTACGAAGTAAGAAAAGACAGTATCCAAAACCGAGAAAATACATTCCAGTACCCATTAATATCGCAATACTTATATGAAGAAGGGTGGCTGGTATTACTTTATAATAACCAACCAATAAAAGCAAATCAGGGATTTTTGGAAAAGCAAATAACCAAATCATGAGTACAGACACGATAATGAAAAGGCTCATATATCCAAATTCTAGAATTTGAAAGCGAGTTAAACGCTGTTTAGAGAGTCCCATTGAAATCATAACAGCGTATAAACCTTTAAACTGCTGATAGACCATTAACGCATTCATCCAAACTACGAATCCAAATGCAATCACAATGATCATGATAATGAACATCACAAAATCAAATAAAGCGAATATGGGGTCTCTTAATGAGACTAATAACCGTTCAATCGATACAACACCCATCATTTGGGCGCCATATTGACGAATCATATCTTGTTCAAACGTATCATGGCCAGAACGGATCACGGTTAGTGCATTGATGGACTGTTGGAACGAGTCTGATTGATTAATGAACAAGTTCGTAAACATTATATTATCATACTCGGTCTCTATAAGTCCAGCCACGAAACAAGACTTTCGTCCAATCGGATGCGGAAAATCGACTAAAATCTCATCACCAATCGTTTTATTATGGGATTTTGCTAATGAATAAGGGAGCAAAATGGCTAATTGGTTTGGATTATTCATGAGTAATTCGACATTCTCACCTTGAATGGGAAAAGAAAAGTAGTGGGATAATTGGGTGTACTCCATCGAGAGATGGAAAGCCATACGTTTGGGTTTATCAACGGGATCGATGATAATGTATTGATGATAAATGGCCTCATCTACTCTCTGAACCTCAGGATGATGGGAGATTTCTTCTAAAGTACTGGATTGATAGTTAAATAAATTAACCAGCAAATAATCGATTTGGATTTGTTCTTGCAATAGGGGGAAACTATTGCGTAAGAAACTCCGAGAACTGAAAGACAGAATCAAAACCATGATGGATAATACACTAATCTTCATAGCTGTATGATACGCCTTTGATTTGGCCAATAATGGAATAGATATGATTTCTGAATAGCGAACTCGTTGTTTTATGACTCGATTCCAAAGATGAAAGATCGAGTCAATCAACCATAAAACAATCATGATAACAAAACCAATTTGAAGGAGTGCGTTCCACCCCTCAGAGAAGAATGGCGTCAATGAAAGTATCATGAATAACACACTTACAAGAGGTGTAGTCCATCTTACATGAACCATCAGATTCCGTTTATCGCTTACTTGACGAATCGCTGATGATTGGATTAAGGGACGGATTTGAAGACTCATATCAAAAAGAATAAATAATAGAAAAGCAAAGATTCCAATCACACTTAAACTGCCATCTAATGCAACATGCAAGGCAACTTGGTATTGTCTTAACCCCTCTTGAAAAATCAGATTTGTCGTTAGAATAGCGAAAGGGATGAGAAAAGCAAACAAAAGGACAAACTGAATCAACCATATCCGGATTGTTATTTTTTGGTGTCCTCCTAGTGATTGAATGACACCAACCTGTTCCGCAAACTCACGATAAAATAGAGGGACAAACGAATGGATAACATACCCTAACGCTAAAATGCCAAACAAGCACATCGCCATCAAAATAGAGGCAGTATACGTTGCACTTTGCGTGATTTCTGTATCATTCAGCACTTCATTGATGACAAAGCCTGAATACAGATTACTGGAGGTAAGGCGAGAAACGAAATCTTCTGATTGGGAGTGATTTAATCGTATATAGAGAGTATTACCAATATTATCAAGGGTAGGTAATTGGACGATTTTTTCGAGCAAAGATTGCTTATCAATAAAAATGGAATCTTTACTGAAAATCGCGTAATCTGGGAGTATTTCACGAATTGTAAAAAGATATTTATTCGTGCCTATTGTTAGAAAAAAAGCATCGTTGATAGCTAGATTCCATGTCTCGGAAAACGACTTTGTAATGATGGCCTCATCCGGTCGAAGCGTGATACTTTCTTCTAATCCTAGAAACGTTTGTCCGTTTGAATTGCTACTTAGAACGTGTGTGTATTGAAGTTCATCTTCAAATTCAATTACACCAAAGAAATTAAAGAATGGAGCCACAAAATCAATCTCCGATGCGAATT
>CAZABW010000074.1:4768-6718 GCA_964483655.1 uncultured Candidatus Izemoplasmatales bacterium | reverse complement strand
TGTTTTCCGTAGTTCTGCTAAGTAATGTAAACTATGTTCTTGATATTGATCAATGATTTGATTCATCTTCACCCAATCTAAATTGAGTTCCGTGTACAATTTTTCACTGTGTAAGATCTGAATCAAGAAAATAAGATAAAACAAGCTAAGGGTCGCGATTAATAAAAAGATTGTTTCTTGTTGGCCACCCAACAAGACAAAATCTGCTTGGTTTAATAAGACATAACTAATCCCAAAACCCAGTGTTAAGGTTCCATAGAAAACAAACAAGTAAAGTTCTTGATAGAAAATGACAATCATCAGTAAGATATAGAAAAAGAGATAAGCAAAGAAACTACTACTACCCTGTGTATAAAACACCGTTACAAAGAGCATATACACAATCGATAATTGGCTGGCTATCACATACCGACCAAACCGAAGAAACAGTAAAATAACGACATAGGAAACAAACAAAAGTGCAATCGCTCCGATTTTAAAAGCGAGCGAGTAATCCAAAACCAGAGAAAAAGGAACGGTTGAAAGGGTCGTTACAAGTAAGAAAACCATGACGATTAAGACTTTGATTTTCCGAACTTCACTCATGGGGAGAAATTCGGTATTGAATACTCGCTGGAAGAAGGTTTTCATTTCAAACACTCCTTCCGAAACACATCCGCAATGATACTTTCAAAAACACGAACATTTTCTTCATAAATTTTGATCACACGAGGATCGAAATAATAATAGTAATCCGTTTCTAATAAGACCTTGGCGATATCTGCTTCACTAATCGGCGGAATGTATTCATTGCCGTGTTTTAACGCGGCGTAAAAAATGGAAAATGCCACTATCTTAATCTCGATTTGATCTGCCGCATGATTGAAACTCTTAAAATGGGTTTCAGAAAAGATTTCTCGATGTTTAATATCAAACGTTGATAAATGGGATAACTTCAACGCCATTTTGCGTAGTTTATGATGACTCGTTAACAGGAGATCCGCTAACCCTTCATAGTCGGACTTCGATAAGTTTGGATATGTCGTCACCACTTCAGAATAAGGTTTATTTTGTTCGAGAAGGGCTAAAAGTTCCAATCGGACTTTGAATTCATTTTCCATTTCAATTCGTTGACTGAACGCTTCTGTAAAAGCTAACACATGGTGGTAATAGTTTGGAAAATCAATCTCTGGTTCTCCCACACGCTTTCTTAATTTTAAGAGCAAATCGATATTTCGAAACTCGGTTTCTTTGGCAAGTGCGATTTGGTTATAAAAGAAACGTTTTTGTTTGATAATAATATAACTGGCGATGGTCAAAAGTGATATAAACAAAAACACGAAGAAGGCTAATCCTAAATTATCTTCGAACGTTCCAGAAATGAAATTCATGGCTTGAGGGACATTGATCATCATCATGATGATGGAAAACAGTAACAAGACATCAGAAATAATCATAACTTTTAGATCTTGGTAAAAAGCGCTTAATGCATAAGCTAAAAATAACGCCGGAAAAATGCCAATGGTGTTGATGGTAAAGATTAGCACTAAGATGATGGTGTAAATGCCGAAGGTCGTTGTATATTTGTTTAATTGATAAAAACTCCGATCTTCTTTTCCATAAGCTAACGCAGCGATATTTAAGAAAATCACAATCGCAAAAACAATGCCAACATAAATCCATTCAATCGAGGGGGTTCTTGTGAGGATTAAGAAGGTATAAGTCAAAACGAAAAATAAAAACAAAAAAGCCAAAACAAAATGATTTTTGGTCCGTAAATGGGTAATTTCGATGGTTTCTCTGGTCCCTTCAATTTCCGTGAAGAGATAACGTTTCTTTCGTCCCATAAATCTCCTATAATGGCGATGCTTTGATTTTCGCAAAACTTCGGGGATATTGTTTTGGACTTTCTTTGACTTTTCGAATCACAAGAATAGTATGTCGTTCGGTTTCTGAAAGGGGGTATTCAAA
>CAZABW010000074.1:2399-4668 GCA_964483655.1 uncultured Candidatus Izemoplasmatales bacterium | reverse complement strand
CATTGTATCATAAGTCATGCATGCTTTGCATGAAAATTCTCAAATCAAAAACCTCACAAGGAATGTGAGGTTAAAACATGGACTTATTTGCGTAAGTAAACCAAGATTGCTTGAATATCGCTGGGATTCACCCCACTAATTCGAGACGCTTGGCCGATGGTTCTCGGCTTAATCTTGTTTAATTTCGTTTTCGCTTCATTGGCTAGATTGACAACTTTCGTATAGTCCAATGTTTCTGGTAATAAGATTCGTTCTTCTTTCATCGATTTTTCTGCTTCTTTGATGGCTTTTTTTATATAGCCTTCATACTTCACTTGAATTTCGATTTGTTCCATGATGGCAAGAGATTGAATCGTTTTGTCCTGTAAGTAAGCCATGACTTGTTCATAGGTAATTTCAGGACGTTTTAACAAATCATAGACGCTTATTTTATCTTTGATTTCTCCAAAACCTAAAGATCGAAAGGCTTCATTGGTTTCTGGATTCGGATAGAAAAAGATGGTTTGGATGCGTTGCAATTCTTGGTCAATCATCGTCCGTTTGGTTTGAAACTGTTGATAGCGATCCTGTGAAATTAAGCCATAACGATACCCATAATCCGTTAACCGTAAATCAGCATTATCATGGCGAAGCAATAACCGAAATTCAGCTCTTGAAGTTAACATACGGTAAGGTTCTTCGGTTCCTTTGGTGATTAAATCATCAATTAAAACACCAATATACGCTTCATCTCTACGCAAAATGAATGGTTCTTGTTTTAATAACACATTCCCTGCATTAATCCCTGCAATTAAACCTTGCGCCGCAGCTTCTTCATACCCACTCGTACCATTGACTTGACCAGCAAAAAAGAGATGTTTGATTAATTTGCTTTCTAAGGTTGGAGTTAGGTCCGTTGAATGGATGGCATCATATTCAATCGCATAAGCATACTTAGCAATCACAGCGTGTTCTAAGCCCGGTAAGGAATGAACCATTTCTTCTTGAACATGATGAGGCATGGAGGTAGAAAAACCTTGTAAGTAAACTTCATCTAAGAATTGACTTTCTGGTTCGATGAATAATTGATGCCGTTCTTTATCCGCAAAGCGAACTAACTTATCTTCAATGGAAGGACAGTACCTTGGCCCAACCCCTTCGACTAAACCGCTATACATCGCACTTTCCCCTAGATGATTTAGGATGATTTCATGGGTTTTCGGTGCGGTATGAATTAAATAGCAAGGCCACTCTTTTTCAATCGGTTGAAAGACAGAATCGTCAAAACTAAAGTGGTAGCGATTGCCATCTCCTGGTGCGAGTTCCATTTTCGAAAAGTCAACGCTATCGCGTTTAATCCTTGGGGGTGTTCCGGTTTTTAAACGATACGTTTTGATTCCTAATTCACGGAGTTGACGGCTAAGACCAATCGATGGTTTTTGTTTGTCGGGACCGGAAGAGGTTTTGGTGTTGCCAACTAAAATCGCTCCTTCCATGTACGTCCCTGTGGTTAGAACCACTACCATTGAAGGAATGACTTCTCCCGATTCCAAAACGACTCCATGGACTTGATTATTCTCTACGATTAAGGATTTGACATATCCTTCTCTCACGGTTAAGTTTGGTTGTGATAACAAGACTTCTTGCATTTTTTGTGGGTATAACACTTTATCCGCTTGTGCTCGCAAAGCTCGTACCGCTGGGCCTTTCGAATGATTGAGCATTTTCATTTGTAAGAAGGTTTGATCGGTTACTTTTCCCATTTCTCCGCCCAACGCATCGATTTCTCGAACTAACGTTCCTTTGGCGGGACCACCGATGGAAGGATTACAAGACATCGCCGAAATCATCTTAATATTGCCAGTTATTAACAACGTTGAAAGATGGCGTCTAGCTAGTGCAAGTGCACTTTCGACGCCGGCATGTCCTCCTCCAATTACAATGGCTTGAAACATCCAATCCCAACTTTCTATTCAATCAATTTATAATGTAATAAGGCTTGATAGACGCCACCTTCATGAACCGAAGTGGTAATATAACTAGCAACTGCTTTGGTTTCAGGGTATGCGTTCCCCATGGCAATGCCGTGTTTGGCATACGATAACATGGAAATATCGTTATAGCCATCGCCAATGGCATAGACGTCATCTAGAGAGAGATTCAAATAGTTCACTAACCACCGAACGCCTCCGGCTTTTAAATCCCCAGCGTTGTTCACGTCATAACCGAAACGGTTACTGCGGTTAAAAACAAGCTCCGGAAAATTTTGTCGAACTTCTTCGATATATTC
>CAZABW010000074.1:0-2299 GCA_964483655.1 uncultured Candidatus Izemoplasmatales bacterium | reverse complement strand
GTTGCGATTACCGGAATATGACCACGTTCTTTTAATTTTGAAATCGCTAAAAGAACATCCTTTGCTGGCTTTCCTTGATCGAGTATTGTTCCATCTAAGTCTAAAAATACAATGGCCATAACTTCCTCCAGAATAAAATCTCCCACCAAGCATCTCCACCCACATAACCGCCTTACTTAAGGCTGCTTCCGTCAAGATCTGACCTGATTCGTGGGTAGCTATTGAGTGAAGATGCTTCGTAGGAGATTTCCAAGAATATTATACCATAATTCACACTTGATTCAATTACTTTGTTCACTGCCTATGATGATTCGGTTTTAGTAAGAAAACAACAGAAATGGATTATGTGGTTATATTGGTTCTTATCTGATAGGTTTTAACAATCAAATCTCCAGTGGATAACACTTGATCATAAAATTCATTCACACGAATGGAGTAAGAACTATAAATACCATCCACTTCCATAAAATAGACAATCCATTGTTGGATGGTTTCAGAAAGTGTCACACGATACTCAGCTCGGATAAAGGTTTGCGTTTCGCTGGTGTTCGCTAGAACCTCCGTTTGAAGCAATTCAATCTGATTTGGTAAGGTTCTTCCGGTCATACTAAACCATAAAATACGGTGTCCATCTGCCTCTGTTTGAGCTACCCACTGGGGAAGATCTTCAAAGGACTGGGGTAAAAGAACCTCTCCATATAAATCCTGAAGATTGGTCCGGATAAAATAGGAATACATTTGGTAAGTATAGGTCGCTTGGTGCCAAGGATGAGTTTTAATTTCTCCACTGAGACCGAAATCTTGCCACCCATTATAGAAGCCGATTTCATTTTGGGATAAATAACGCACTGGATTGATTTGGGAATAGTTTGGAAAAGTTAAGGAACTATAATTAAAGTCATCTGTTTCTGGTTGGGTACTGATCGTTGTTTCTGTAGGGGTGGTTTGACACGAAACCAATGCAAAACTTACCAAAATTAGTAACATAAAAATCGCAATACGCTTCATCATTTCAACTCCTAATACATTGATACTTCTATTATACGCTTTATTTCTCGAGGATGAGTAAACTTTTTTACTTCTCTTTTTTCCCTTACAATAGAAAAGGCGAACCCTCAAATCAAAGATTAGCCTTTAACAAACTCGTTGAGAAGTCGTTTTTTCTAATTACTCCTGCGCTCTCGATTCACGCAACGAACGGAAGAATGATTTTAATAATTGACTCGATTCTACTTCTAAAACGCCAGAAATAATCTCAATTTGATGATTAAACTTTTGATCAAATAAAGGGACTACTGAGGTATGAACGCCACTCTTTGGTTCTTTTGCGCCATAAACAAGTCGTTTTAACCGAGCTTGAATCATTGTTCCCGCACACATCGCACAGGGCTCCAAAGTTACATAAAGCGTGCATTCATCAAGCCGCCAAGTTCCAAGCGTTTGAATCGCTTGGTCCATCGCGAGCATTTCCGCATGAGCGAAGACATGTTGCGTCGTTTCCCGTTGATTGAAACTTCTAGCAATGATTTCATCGTTATGCACAATCACACATCCGACAGGAACTTCTCCCATATCGTAAGCTTTCTGAGCTTCCGCTAAGGCTTCTTGCATGTAAAACGAATCATCATTCAAGGTTTTCATAATGAATCGGTTTTCCAGGGACTTGGTGACAATGGCGACAACGAGCTTCGTAAGAATCTAAGGCTCCAACTAAAATAATGGGATCAGTATAATTTGCTGGTTTTCCATCAATGATCCGTTGTGTTCGCGTGGCTGGGGTATGACAAACAACACAAATGGCTGTTAATTTCGTAACATCTTCTGCTATCGATAATAATTTTGGCATAAAGGAGAAAGGTTCCCCACGGAAATCACGGTCAAGCCCACTCACAATCACACGTTTTCCGTGATCGGCTAAATATTCACAGATTTCTACAGCTTCTTCATCTAAAAATTGAATTTCGTCAATTGCGATGACATCCGTGTCATCGCTGACATGTTCAATGATTTCTTTCGAGGAACGAATGTTAATGCTTTTGGTTCGATTATGATTATGGCTAACAACTTCTTCCGCTGCATAGCGATTGTCAATGCTTGGTTTGAAGACGATGACATTTTGTTTGGCAAACTCCAATCGTTTTACACGACGGATTAATTCTTCTGTTTTTCCCGCAAACATGGGCCCAGTAATGACTTCAATCCATCCATCTCGTTGTTTTAAATACATAGTATCGCTCCCCTCTATTTATGGGTATTATAAAACATTGGAATTGAAAATGCTAGAGGAGAATCCAAATTG
>CAZABW010000073.1:2797-6812 GCA_964483655.1 uncultured Candidatus Izemoplasmatales bacterium | reverse complement strand
TCTATTAATCAATACAGTATCACTTTCGGTGTGGTATCTGATGATTATGATTCACAACAACATATCTTATTATTACCAGATGAAACTATTATTCAGATTGCTTCTGGAGATGACCATTATGCGGTGCTAACCTCCCTTGGAAGAGTTTTTATCTGGGGAAATAATGGGTCAGGTCAATTGGGTGATGGCACAACTACGACTAAAAGCACCCCAATTGAGATAACTAGTCGATTTTCACTAACTAGCTACGATAAAATCACACAGATTTCATTAGGAGCTTATCATTCCTCAGCGCTAACATTATTAGGGCGCATCTTCACGTGGGGATACAATGAAGATGGTCAATTGGGGAATGCAACGTATACTACTAGCACAACTCCGATTGAGATTACTAGCCAATTTAATCTCTCTTTGGATGATCCAATCATCCAAGTTTCGCTTGGGGGTTATCATTCCTCTGCATTGACAACGTCGGGGCGATTATTTATGTGGGGTAGAAATAACGAAGGTCAATTAGGTAATAATTCTCAAATCCAAAGCAACAGACCCATTGAGATTAGCAACCAGTTTACGCTAGATAGTCCCGACAAAGTCGTTCAAATTTCCTTAGGAGATTACTTCTCATCAGCTTTGACACATAATGGACAACTGTATCTTTGGGGATTAAATCAATATGGCCAACTTGGAGATACAACTAACGATATTTATCAATGGAATCCCCAAAATATAACCGAGAATTTTAATCTCTCTCCGGGAGATCGAATCATTCAAGTTGAACTTGGCAGCTCTCATTCCGCCGCACTATCTTTACAAGGCCGACTTTTTATGTGGGGTCAAAATATCAGTTTCCAATTGGGAGATAATTCCAATATCAATAAAAATATACCGATAGATATCACAGAGTATTTTGATATTGAATCAGATGATTTAGTGATACAAGTATCTTTAGGTGGTAGGCACTCTTCCGCTTTAACTTTGAAAGGCAGGGTCTTCACGTGGGGCTCTAATGGTACTGGTCAATTAGGGGATTCTACAACACAATCAAGATATACCCCTACAGAGATTACTTCACAATTTACTCTTGATGAAAATGACACAATCATTCGAGTGTTTCTAGGAGCGTGGCACTCTTCTGCATTTACTCAATCTGGTTATCTCTATCTTTGGGGATCTAATGGGACAGGTCAATTAGGAAACGGAACACTAATCAGTAGGTATCTTCCATTGAAAGGTAGTTTCCGATTTTATGAAACGCTTGTAACAAAGTATTTTGATTACGATGAAGTAATCAATGATTCTGTTTCCACTAAGCTAGGTTACATGATTCAAAACTGGTATACCAACAAACAACTCTCATCAGTGTTAACTCTTCAAACCATGCCAGACGAACATTTGATTCTTTATTCGAAGTGGACTTTGATTGATTACTCGATTGATTATGTTTTAGATGGTAGTTTAAATGACGAATTGAATCCATCAAGTTATGATATTCTAGACCAAATCGAGTTTAACAATCCAATCAAAGAAGGATATACCTTTGTCGGATGGTATAGTAATGCTTCCTTTGAGGGGAATCCGGTTACTTCGATTCTTCCGAATACAGTTGGAGATATAACACTCTATGCAAAATTGGTAATTAATCAATATACAATCACATACGGAAATATGCCGGAGGATTATGATCCATTGCTTCATATTGCTCTAAATACGGATGAAACCATTGTTCAAATAGAATTAGGCGGATATCATTCGTCGCTTTTAACATCCCAGGGAAGACTATTTGTTTGGGGTCTAGGAACTGCGGGACAACTTGGACATGGGTCTTATCTTAATAAGAATACTCCCGTGGAAATTACTAGTAAATTTTCTCTAAATGATGGCGATCGAATTATCTCCGTTTCTTTAGGAGCCTATCATTCTGCGGCGTTAACCGCCACCGGTCGTCTCTTCTTATGGGGGTCGAACACATATGGCCAACTTGGAAATAAAACGTATAATCACCAAGCGTCCCCGATTGACATAACCCAACACTTTAATTTGCTGAATGGTGAGAAAATTACGCAAATTGATTTGGGTGGTTTTCATTCTGCTGCAGTTACTTCTTTGGGACGTCTATTCACTTGGGGAACCAATGCTAATGGTGTGATTGGCGATTTATCTATTGCTGCAAATCGAAATCAACCAACAAATATCACCAACCAGTTTACTCTTGATCCGAATGATTCCATTGTTTCCGCATCCTTGTCCATTAATAATTCATCTGCTTTGACGGTGATGGGGAGACTATTTGTCTGGGGAAATAATAATTATGGTCAAATCGGAAACAACACAACCTCCAGTAGTAACAAACCGATTGAAGTTACAAATAACTTTAATTTGGAGTTAAATGATCAGATTATAGCAGTTTCGCTAGGGGAACTTCATTCCTCCGCATTAACATTGGGTGGTCGTTTATTCATGTGGGGATATAATGCCAATGGGGAGTTAGGCGATGGTTCAACGACAAATAAATTACTTCCTACAGAGATTACTGCAAACTTTTCTCTTTCAACGGAAGAGCAAATAACGCAGATTTCAATGGGGTATGTTCATTCCTCCGCTATCACCTCTTTGGGCCGAATCTTTCTTTGGGGACGAAACATAGAAGGGGGAATCGGAGATTCAACCACAATTTCGAGAATCATACCTACAGAAATTACATCTCAGTTTGACCTGCGAACAAACGAAACAATAACGATGATCTCGCTTGGAGGATATCACTCTGCAACACTTACTTCAAAGGGGCGTCATTATGTTTGGGGATATAATTACTATGGTGAAGTTGGTGATGGACAAACATCCAATTACCATAGTCCGTTTAGAAGTTATTTTAGAGTATTTGAGGTTCTATCCACTGAACTCTATAACTACGGGGATACAGTTGAATTGATTACTCCCGAGAAAATCGGATTTACATTTAATGGCTGGTATACGGATATCACACTATCTACACCATATAATCAAGGTACACTCGTGCTTTCTGATAGTGTCCTTTATGCAAAATGGACTGTAAATCAATATACAATATCCTTTGAGATGAATGGGGGGTCCTATGTTCATCCTATGACGCAAGATTATAATAGTGGCGTGCTTGAACCCTCTGAGCCAATTAAAGAAGGATATAGTTTCGCTGGTTGGTACTTGGACGCAGATTTTAATGTGCCATACCAATTTCATCGTATGCCCGCAGAGAGTATTGTTGTTTATGCGAAATGGAATATCAATTCATAAGTCTCTAAATCGTTATCTTTCAAAGAAAAAACTTAATTGTTTATAGAATTAAAAAATGCACCATATGAGAGAAACACCATAACTAGTGTTATCTCATAGGTGCATTTTAATTATTTAGATTTAACTTGATTAATCCGTTCCATCACTAATTGAGCGATTTCTACCGTGGATAAATGTTGATACTCGGTAAACGGAAGTAGGGGTAAAACGGTAATGTGTCGTTTGGTAGATCGAAATGGAGTCCGGTGTTTCGTAAGGTCATTGCCATCAAAGCGAACAATCAAGATATCGGCTTCCGCCTTTAAGGCTAACTTAAACGCGCCTGGCTTCATATGTTCGATTTGTTCATCCAACCGATATTGGATCGTTCCTTCTGGGAAAATCGAAATCGCAATGCCCTTTTTCACGGTTTCAATCGCTTTTTCTAAATGTTCCGCCGTTTCTTTCACACTCTTCCGATTCACAGGGAATACTTCATATGCTTTTAACCATTGAGATAAAATCGGAATTTTCATCACGGTACTTTTAGGAGTAAAGGTAAACGGTCGTTTCAATACTTCCTGCAAGGCAAAGCCATCGGAGTAGGATTTATGATTTGCATAGATTACAAGTCTCCCTTGCTTGGGAACGTGTTCTAAACCACTTACTGTGACTTTTAAACGTAAAACAAAATGATTGATTAAATAGGCAATACTTTTCATCAAGTATCCTTTATATGGATGCGTAGCGGGTAAAAGAATCACCA
>CAZABW010000073.1:0-2697 GCA_964483655.1 uncultured Candidatus Izemoplasmatales bacterium | reverse complement strand
ATACTTTTCATCAAGTATCCTTTATATGGATGCGTAGCGGGTAAAAGAATCACCAAAGGGAATTGCATCAGATAAATCAAAATGACAGTCACGAATGCCAATGCATAGGAAACAACCATCCACAAAACAAACCATTCCCAGGGATTGTTTAACAAGAATAACACGAAATACGCTAGATAAGACAAGACAAAGAGAATCGTAGCCATAAGATCACACCTAAAGAGAAGATTAGGTATATGATATCATATTTTTTCGTATTTCTTGATTCTATGGACTTGTGTGTATTGAAATTAAGAAAAATAGAATGGTTTGCCTTCTTCGCAAACCATTCCTTTTTATACAGACGAATTCAAAATCATGTGTACAATCATCAAGACTAAGGTTAATGGTCCCATAATCCGATGAACAATATAAAACGCTTTGGAACGTTGTTGGGAGTAGACAAGCCCCATCATTGCAGTACAGATTAGAGCGATGAGTGCTAACGCTCCAGTAATCCGTAATTCCCCATCTAAGACAGCTACGAACATATGAATCAGCGCTAGGAATGCGGAAGTGACCCCAAAGATGCGATGTTGTTTAGCAAGTTTTAAAATGAATGGGACTTTAACAAAACGTTTTAAAGCATTGAGCGAAGCGAGTAAGAAGAAGGTGAGTGTTAAAAACCCTAAGATGGCTAATACGGTTTCCATGATGAATTCTCCTTTTATTTTTTATTTTTTAACTTGAGTTTATGAACTTGGTTTGACGCAAGTTTCGCAGTAATAATCGAAGTCGGAAATCCCGATGGGGAGAACGACCATTGACTCGATTGGAAAATCCGAGGGAATGGTGTTTTGATTGAATTAGCGATTTTCCATAACCGACTTTCCACGGGGATTTCCTCAGAAAACGACCAACCGGTAATCGCTCCATTGGTGTTATTTAACCTTGATTCAATCGTAATCGGAGTAGCGACGATATGATGAATGATGTGTTCTTTCCATCCCGGAAGTAAGGTTTGATTTAAGATATCAAAAATCGCTTCTGTGAAGGTTTTCTTGAAATAGTCATAGAGTTGTTCCTCGAGCAAATACTTGCTTACATCGTAGGAAAACAGGGTGCTTAAGATGACTGCGGCCTTTCCAGTGGGTGCGAGGGATTCATCCCGAACGACAGGAACAGAAATTTCAAATGTGGTCTTTTTCGCGAAATCAACGAGCCATGTTTTTAAGTGTTGTTTCTTCCCGTCTAAGGTTTTGTATTTTAAGTGTTCGATGAGCGCTACTTCACTTTGAATGAGGGTCGATAAACCTTCTTTGGAAGGCATATAGAAAATATGACCCGAGAACTTCTCACTGTAATAAGAACGGGGTAAATCGGTAGAAATATAGAGTTGGAATAAGGAATCATTGCCCTTTTTCTCAGCTAGGATGGCTTTCTTATATTCATATTGGATGGTTGAATTCTCAATCGAACGATACATCGAGTTCAAATCGCCGCACCAAACCAATGCGTCATAAGGATAGGCTTCTTCTTTATGATAAGCGACTTGATTGGTCTCATCAATGCGGGTAACTTCATGATGTAATAATATTTCTCCTCCGTGACTTAAAATATAGTCACGCAGGGCATGAGGAATGGTTCTTGTTCCACCTAAGGGATAGTAGTAGTCACTATGCATTTTGAGATAGCTTAAAGCGAAGAAAGCGGGTGTATCGGTAAAGAAGTGTTGGCAGATGGCATCGATTAAACTAGCGTTGGGCGTGAACTTTGCCAAATACGATTTAATCGGTTCTTTGAGTTTTTCAATCTTGCCAACGGTCGTCGCATATTGAAACATCCATGGAATAATCTTGGTCATTAAGTATTTTGAATCTTTTTTGGGATCTAGGAACAACGGATTATCGACATCATATAAGACTTCCATGTATTTGGAAATCGTTTTGATTTCTTTGAAAATCGCTTCAATCGCTTCGTTGTCGTCAGGATACACTTCTAAGAGTAATGTTTTAAAACTACCATAGTTATTCGCGGGGTCTACAGATACAATCGATTGTTCAATCCCCATATCAACGACGTTTTTAACAAACTCCACAGAGATTCCTAATTGACGTAGCATGGGAAATAACGTTCCCGAGTTTTCCATTCCGCGAATGCCAAAATCATAGACAAAACCATCTCGTTCAAAGCTACCAACGAGACCGCCTATGTCTTCCGATTTTTCGAGTAAAGTGACTTGATGTCCTTCTTTGGATAAATACGCAGCGGCGGTTAATCCAGAAATTCCCGCCCCTACAACAACAACTTTTTTCTTCATTTCTTCACCTCGAAAGTAGGTTATTTCTTTAAACCTTTTTTGGCTTGATCACAAGCAAGTTTTCCGGTTAATACCGAAATCGGAATTCCCGCCGGACTAAAGGACCATTGTCCGGCTTGATAAATGTGTTTGAGTGGTGTTTTAATCGATGACATAATCTGCGACATTTTATGTTTCACAGGAATCGGTTGATTGGTATACGACCAACCAATGATCGCTCCATCAGTTACACCAAACCGTTTTTCAAAGGTCAGTGGCGTGGAACAGAACGCATCGATAAACTGATCCTTTAAGGAAGGATAAATGGAATCATCAAGGATTCGAACAAACGATTCAATCGCGTGATTCTTAAATACCTCATAATGCCCAGAATCAGCGATTTTCTTGACGTGTTCATA
>CAZABW010000072.1:0-6812 GCA_964483655.1 uncultured Candidatus Izemoplasmatales bacterium | reverse complement strand
ATGTCTTGTCATTACGGAGTTTTACTCTAAAATCGCTCGTGTTCGACGGAGTTTTGGTTTTTTTCAAACGGAGTTGCTTTTTTTAAAATAGAAATGGAAATTTAGATTTCAAGAAAACCGTATAACTATGAGCGGGTTCATTGATCAAATCATACTTCTTAATATCCTGTTCAATCATTTTATAAATATTATTTAGATATTCTTTACTCATCTCTTCATAACGCTTAATCACTAATAACCCCTTTTTTTCGAGTTCTAACATTTTAGCATATATGTTATCGATACTTATCACACTATTAATGTGAACTTCTTCTTTTGTTACAATTGCATTATGAATATTTGTAGGATTACTGAATTTTTCGGGTTCTTTACACACATAAATATATCCGGTTTTGTTTTCATATGTTTTTCTAGTTGCATCCGGGTAATATTCCTCAACAACTGGAACTTTATCCTTATTAAATCCATAACTATACCAAGGTTGAAATTTTTCAGGCTTATCGAAATTATTTTCATCATAAAAAGATTCAATAGCATTCACTGTATAAATCAAAGCAACCTCAAAACTGGTTGTTAAATATACATACTTCTGGCCATGTAAAGAATAATCAGGAATTAACTTTTGGATTCCTCTTGTTTTTGATCCATGATAATAAGTTACTTTATCTTTTTTTAATTTTAACTCAATTTCCATATTCTATTTCCAGCATATCTAATAGTTTTTTATATTTGTCTTGTCCAGTTAAACAAGTATCCATGAGATACCCTCTTTCCTTTTTCCATTCTTTCAATCCTCTATAGTAGAATAATTTAATGTCTTCATCGATAGTAAATGGTACAAAACCGTGTCTTAGGCATTCTTTAAAAGCAATCAATCTACCCACTCTACCATTGCCATCTTGAAAAGGATGAATGCATTCAAAATTGTAATGAAATTCAATAATGTCTTCAAAAGAATATTTTTGCTTATTCTCATATAATCCGATTAAAGATATCATATCCTCTTGTACTTCTTTAGGTTTTGACGTTTCGATACCTCCAACTGTATTGAGTCTTTGCTTATAGTCTCCAACTTTGAACCATTCTAATTTTGAGTCGCTCGTTCCTGTTTTCAGTATTTTATGTAAATCTTTAATGAGCGTTTCTGATATTGGTTCTAAGGCGGTTTTTATCAGATAATCAATACACCTAAAATGATTTTGAGTTTCAATTACGTCGTCAATATTTATCGTCTTATCTTCATCAAGACTGATAGTATTTGTTTCAAAAATGTATCTTGTCTGATCAGCAGATAATTTGCTCCCCTCAATATGACTTGAATTATACGTCATTAATATTTGAGTTTCATGGTATATTCCACCTTTAATTTTGTGTTGCATTTCTTCTGTTAACCTTTTTAGTAAAGGAGATGGATTGTTAACAATTTCAAACTTAACAATTTCATTCAAATTCAAGTTTAGATATTTACAAATTGATTCTAATGTTTGCAATGAAACGTATTCACCTTTTTTGAATTTTGCTCTAGTAGCTGATGAAATGTTTAAATCATCACACAATTTTGATAATTTTATATCCTTTTGTCCTAAAATACTAAATAAACCACTAAAATTTACTGACATGATTTATCACCTCGTATAATATTATATCACATATATTTAGTTTTATAAACATTTAATATTATTTAATTTATATTTATAAATGTTCAATGCAAAAAGAAAAGATTTGAAAGCAATATTTCAAATCTCATTTCCTCCAGATGTCTTGTCATTACGGAGTTTTACTCTATAATCGCTCGCGTTCGACCGAGTTTCACTCTATTTCCAACGGAGTTTTGCTTTTTTTAAGACGGAGTTGCTTTTTTCACACAAAGTGTAAGACAAATATTGCTTACTCTTTGTGTCTACTAAACTATACTAACACCAGATTTTCAGAACATTAAAAATCACTCATAATAGTTGCTGCATAATAAATGGCAATAAATACCCATGATACTGATACTAGACTCAATGAAAACAATAATGCACTCTTCTTGCTAAAGCTTTTTATCATCAAGTAACCATTATAAATTATTGAAACAGGAGTTAATAAAATTATTAATAATATCAGTAAACTGTTTACATACAAAAGGTATATGATTGAAGTTTGAATAGCAATAATAAATAGCACTATATTCAAAAAAATAAATAAATATAGCAGTTTTACTAAATTCTTATTCAGATTTTCCTTATTCAACATTGATCAAAACCTCCTCATCCTCTGGCAATAAAGACATCGGCATAATTATAGGTCCTGGTTCTGATCTTCTATCATCAATTTGAATTTCCGGTAAGTAAATAGGAGTAGCTCCATCCGTATAAGAATGAAAATCTCCTAACTCATATACAGGATCAATTACATTATTATCATAATATATATATGTGTGAATATACTCATATTCAAATAATATGTACTTCAAATCACCATTTTCCACTAATTCCTGTGTCATTGTTGCAAGAGTTGAATCTGATTTAAATGCTATCCAAGATATAGTAATTGCTAATTCTCTACCTTTTTCATTGTTGTGTAAATCCATATGTTTATGAATCCATGGATTATTTGGTCGTTCTTCATGAGCTGTAGCAAAAGCTTCTGCTAATTCCACACCAATATACTTTACCATTAATACATTCCAGTACGCATGTTGGAATGTATTACCAAGCTGTCCATCATTTGCCTCATTTGGATACAAATTCGGTGTTGTAGATAAAGCTTTTTGTGCTGTAGAAACCCAAAAAGGTGCTGCTAAAGGATTTGTCAATAAGAGTGCTACTTCATCAGAAGTTAGATTGAATCCAAATATCTCATACATCCCAGGTACTTCAGAACTACTACCAGAGTTATAATTATCATAACCCATTTGAGCTAGAGTTTCAACAAACAGCTCCCCATCACCATTCGCTATTTCATTTGCTATTTCTACATCAGTGATAGATATTAGCATCAAGTCTGTGTTATGTGTGGGACTTGAAGCTTCTACGGTATTTCCATTTGCTGCCAATGTTGGTATAAATATAAGCATAAGTAAAACAATAAAAACTCTTTTCATTTGAACCCTCACTTTTTATTTAAATATACCCTATATGCAATAGATTCAGCAGTACATATGTGTCGTATTTATATATTATAAAAAATCTTGTACTGCTATGATTTTAACTTAAATATAAATTTCCAAAGTGATTAATAAATTGGTTTCTAAATCATAAATTAAATAAAGATGATCACAATTGTTCATATTTATTAGATCTTCCGAATAAGTTATTACTGGTGTTTTATTGGTTGTATCTTTTGTTACTAAATGTAACCAATAATATTCCTTATTCCAATCTGGCATATACATATCCGGAATTTCATAAGCCTCAATATTTGAAACACCCCTATCAATTAATATTTCAAATGACTCGTCTTCTAGTGTTTCAAAAACTAAGGAATCGAAAATTTTTGATTCATCATCAATATGGAAAACAGTATAATATTCGTCTACATACTGCTCACGTCCGCTGAATTCTATTTGATTTACATTGTCAACATCAATTTGCCAAATTTGATTAAATCGCATAAATGTATTTTGTTCTTCTGTCATTGTTGAGCAACTAGCAATTACTAATGCAAATATTACACATAACATGACTAAACATAATTTATTTACACATGTGAAAGCTAAGAATTGTTTTCTCATGATCCCCTCCAAAAACACTATATTTTTCTAAAAATTAACATAACATTAACATCTCTGTCAATGTTTTTTCTGAATAATGGTGGAGCCGACGGGGATCGAACCCGCGACCTCTAGCGTGCCACGCTAGCGCTCTCCCAGCTGAGCTACGGCCCCATTCGATAACATTTTACAATAAGATTGGTTTGAAAACAAGTATACAGAAAAAAAGGGAGACAAACATCGTCTCCCTTAAGGTTTTTATAATCCGCACTTCAATTGTGCATTGCAGTTGGTACAAGTATGACATCCACCTAAGTCTTCTACCGTTCCTTCTAAGCAAATCGGACAAATTTCGCCGATTTCGACACCAATATTTTTCCCAGCTTTACTACGAAGGTGAAGTTGACTCTCTGATTCTTTTTCCACACGACCTTTTTCAACTTCAATCCCCATGTCAATAATATCTAATTGAACCGCACTGGTTTCATCATTTTTCAATGTGAGAACTTGGGTATCACGGCTACCATCGACATAGACTGTGCCGCCTTTCGCTCCATGTTTGTATAAATACATGTAGAGTTCTTCCACTTGCTCAACGGAATATCCCTTCGGCGCATTCACGGTCTTCGAAATCGATGAATCGACCCAACGTTGAATAATACATTGAACTTCCGCGTGTTCTTGCGCAGATAAATCCATCGCTGAAACAAAGATATCTGGCAAAGGTTGATTCCGGTATTCCGGATGCATCTTCAAATACGTTTCGACGATCGGCGCATCGACTTCCATGTATTTTCCTAAACGTCCACTACGGAAGTACTTAAACGCAAAGTAAGGTTCTAATCCGGTTGATACTCCAACCATGGTTCCAGTAGATCCCGTTGGCGCAATGGTGAGTAAGTGTGAATTACGGATTCCATATTTTAAGACACCCTCTTGAATGTCTTTTGGCATTTTCTTCATATAGCCGGATTCAATGAATTTTTGTCTCGAACCGTATTGTTCTAAGAAGGGGAACGACCCTTTTTCTTTCGCTAGTTCAATCGAGGTTTGGTACGCATTGACCGCGATAAAGCCCATAATCTTATCGACAAACTCATTGCCTTGTTTCGAACCATAACGAATATTACAATAAATCATTAAGTCATGTAAGCCCATGATGCCAAGTCCAACCCGACGTTCTCCCAAGGCTTGTTTCTTATTGGGTTCTAAGAAGTACGTTGTTCGGTCAATGACATTATCTTGCATCCGTACGCTGGCGCGAATGGTTTTTCTTAGTTTTTCCCAGTTCACTTCAGCGGTTTCATGATTGACCATATTAGCGAGATTAATCGCTGCTAAATTACAAACTGAATACGGTGCTAACGGTTGTTCTCCACATGGATTGGTAGAAACTACTTTTTGGTTGTACCCTTTTGCATTGGTCATGTCATTGGCGTTATCAATAAAGAAAATACCGGGTTCTGCGGAGTACGTTGCACAGATATTGATTAAATTCCATAATTCACGGGCTTTAATGGTTTTATAAGTACGAACCCCATATCCCATTTGTTGCCACTCCCGAACATCGCCAACATCGCGCCACTTTTCATCATAAGCCGCTTTTTCGCCTTTGGAGTAGTTGTCGATATCTGGGAATCGGAGATCATAGGTTGTATCCTTTTCCACAGCTTCCATAAACTCTTTAGTAATCGCAACTGAGATGTTCGCGCCATTAAAGAATTCTGGGTTTTTCACTTCATAACGACCCCGATGAAGCAGGAGTTCTTTTACTTTGGTATATACGCTTGGTTTTAAAGAACCAGGTTGTTTCTCTTCTAAATCACTTAATTTTTCATACATTTCTAATTCATCCGAAGTTAAGGGGATGAATTTTAATTTTGCTTTGGCTTCCCTAACAATATCTTCATCCTTAATGGTTTCGATTAAGAATTGCAAGATACGTGGATTTTGCATTTTCGAAATGATGAATTCAATGATATCGGGATGCCAATCCGCCATCATGATCATTTGCGCCCCACGGCGGGATCCTCCTTGTTCCACAAGGTTCGTGAGTTGACTTAAATCTTGGAGCCAACTGACAGCTCCACTCGATTTTCCACTGACGCCTTTGGCTAGGGAGTTTTTCGGACGTAAACTTGATCCATTTGTACCGACGCCTCCGCCACGACTCATAATTTCCATGACTTCTTGGCGATGCTCACTAATCCCCACCCGGGAATCATGGATATAAGGCATAACGAAGCAGTTAAAATAGGTAACCGCACTTTGAGAACCCGCTCCGAAAAGAACGCGACCTGCTGGTACGAGGTTTAATTCACTGATTTCGTGATAGAACTCATTCACCTTCTCGAGCGTTTCTCCAATCGCCAAATTGTTCGCAACCCGATGAGCGATTTGTTCATAGAAGATTTCCATGGGTTTATCGACGGCGTTTTTCAAACGAACGATATCTCCACTTGGTAAAACATCAACAGCGATGCCAATGTATTCATCTTCTAATCGAATCCATACCTTTTCATCCACAACACTGGTAATATACCCAATTCCTCTAGTAGGAAATTTGGGATCGTCTTTGACAACACAAACAACCAAATCGCCAACGGCTAAGGTTGTATGGTTGATATCTTTTTGTGTATAGCGATCCAACATGACTAATCGGGATACCCCGTCAAACGTTTTGGACATACTGGAATCAATCAAGAATAAATGGGGGAAATGCCCGCGGATGTCGCGATTTAGTTTTTCGATTAACTCGGGTGCGTACTTATGCATAATTCAACTCTCTTTTCTGATTGATTTTAAAAATGTTATTCTCATTATACTACAAAGCCCCTTTGTCGCAAGCATGAAAATCATTTTCATTGTTACCTATTTTTTTACACAAAAAGGGGGGTGCTTCCCTAACATAGAGGAAATTCTAACAATGTGTAACTCGATAGCGATGGAATCTGAATTAAGAGGATGATTTCTTAACAAGTTTTTTCTTTAGGTAATGGATGAGGTAATAAATAGGTAGTCCTGAACCAATCACAAGAAGACCAATCAACGATGGTGTCGGATTCATCCAAAGTGTCGCAATTAAAACACCAACTAACAACACAATCGTGAGAATCGG
>CAZABW010000071.1:0-6981 GCA_964483655.1 uncultured Candidatus Izemoplasmatales bacterium | reverse complement strand
ACGAGTCACCAGCCTTATTATGGGTAGTCTATCTTGTAAAAGATGGGCTTTTTTTGTTGTTACTTGTTAATACATCTTTTTAAAAGAAGATATAGTTAAATTCAATACCAAAAAATGATTCAATGAATTCACATATCGAGTGTGGAAAAAGCAACATGCTCTCCTGTTTTTGAAATCCATCGGCATAAACAGATTTTAGTTTAAACCATTTCTGCGAGCACGGCGTTGAACTGTGAAAAACATGGTGGTCATTATTATAATAGACAGACCCATGACAGGAAAACGTGTTATAATCTAGGTGAACAGTCAATCTTGTTTAGATCAATGACGTACAAGAACATTTTAGAAATGAGTTGAACAAAATGAGAAAACCAAAAACCATCATTTTGACGGCATTGATCCTTTTCTCTTTAGATTTTCTCTTGACGATTATATTTTTGAACACATCTAATCATGCTAACGAAGGGAATCCTTTGGTTTATGTTCATGACGGATTCGTCGTCCTAGGTATGAATGTGGCTTACTTTTTATCCATCCTTGTTTTAGCAAAGTGGATTCAAAGGTATCAATGTGTCGCACTTAAGGCGAGAGGAACATTTGACTATGTTAAAAAGCTCTATCTAAGTGATCATAGTCGGTTTATCTTTGTTTGTCTTTCGTTTTCATTTATTCATGCGACCATTGTGTCGCGGATTATCGTGATTATCGATTGGATTGTTGTTGGGTTTTATCCAAGTACCTTTCATTCAACAGCTTATTTCATGCTTCGCCGACAAATGCCTTTTGAACGATTTGATATCCTTGCTGGCTTTCTTGCTTTTTTTGTTTTCCTAGGTCTTTGGTTTCGATGGGAGTATAAAAATCAGGATGAAAGAATCTGTTCTTCTCTTAATAAGCAATTCTAATGGAGTAAAAAGGATGAGAGTCATCCATAAGCGGCTTTGATTCTTGCAAGAAACAATTTCTTCCTAGAACCAGCTAATGTAAAATGATCGCATCAATGAAACGCAAGTAATAAGCAATTGCATTTATTTTGTAATCGATATTGAACAGTTTTGATTTCACGTTTGTAATCTTTGAATGCATTAAAGATTTGTTATAAATTCGAATTGTCCATGAAGAGGATTTTAGTTATGAAAATATGGAAGAAACTTAATAACGTTCTTACAATGATTTTTTTTACAATACCATTTACAATTATCATGTTACCTATTATTGTTATTTTTACTATTATTGATTCTAAAAGATACAATATAAAAAGAAGATTCCGATTTCTGGAGAAATTCGGATATACGTTAAAAAAAGAAAAAGCATGCAAGCATGAATATTATTTTGAAAAAAGTCCAATCATTATCAAAATTAAACAAGATTGTGAGTATAAAATAAGCTATGATAATGGAATCAATTTTGTTAATATATATGATACAGAAATTGGAACTTTAGAAGAAAGAAGCAAATTGCGCGATGTAATGACTGCATATCAAGATGCACATCCTGTAGATAAACAACGAGGAGATGCAGTTGATACTGCTCAATTTTTCATCGCTTTTCTGAGCAAGTATATTAACAAATAAAAACATGGCTTTATCAAGCGATAAATAATCAAAAGGATATGTATAAGCTGCGAGTCATCTTATCGACACCTTCTTTTTACACGTAATCAGCAAAACATCCCAGGGAAATAAAGACTTTTGTCCTAGTCTATCTTGTATAAGTGGGCTTTTTTTGTTTTTATGGCCATATTTAGCGAAATACCTGTTAATAAAAAAAATCACATTAGACTCAAATCAAATAACTGCTTGATTAACTTTTTATCATATTTACTAAGTGTTTACCTGCACTCCTGTTCCAGTTAACGGATCTCCGACTGAGGAAGTAATGCACAACGTTGAGATTAGCCCTTGTGAAGAGTAGACGAGTAGATGTCCACTGTGTAGGTTGTTTTAAATAATAATACGTGTTCTAACTCAAAGTAAAGCGATTTTTGTTTGCTGATAGTTTTAATCCGGTTTCGAAGGTACAAAAAAACTTATTGAATTACCACAGTTTGTGCTTTTCCTTCCTTTTAAGTAGTTCTTTAAGTTTACATTAATTTTCTTAATTTCTATAGAATGTCATCTCGAGTAGTTGTATAATAATCATGACTTTGGATGATACGAGGTAGCATATGAGAATTGCAATATGTGATGATCAATTGGAACATGTAGAAAGCATCAAAGATGCGACAAACAAATACTTTCACTCACAAAAAGATTTAGCGGAAATTCATACATTCACGCATGCATTTGATTTTTTAGACGCTCACGCAAAGTCCAAATATGATCTTGTTTTGCTGGATATTTGTATGCCGGGAATGTTAGGTACAGAAGTCGCGAAAGAGATACGCATGACGAAAGATAAAACAGAAATCATCTTTATAACAACTTCGCATGAGTTTGCTATCGATGCTTTTGAAGTGAATGCGGTACACTATCTGCTAAAACCTTTTACACAAGAAGCCTTTCATCAAGCCATCGATCGAGCAATGCAGAATATGAATCATAAGGTTACAAAAATGGTCTATTTGAAATGTGCAAAAGGTGTAATTCATGCAGTCGATAAGAATAAAATTAGCTACATCGAAGCAGATGCACATCGAAAAAGTGTTTTTCTACATGATGGAGTAAACATAGAAACAAATCAAACCCTCATTGAGCTTTTTGATACACTTCAAGAACTCTCCCCCGGTCAGTTTATTGCCCCATATAAAGGATATATCGTTAATCAACATGCTATCTCTTCGATTGAAAGTCATCAGATTGTACTTAAAAGTGGTAAAGCAATACCCATTCCTAGACGAACTTTTGGATTCATTAAACAGGCTTATTTTGACTATATGTTTGGAGCGAGAATTCAATGACGTTTCTTGATATACTTCCAGATTTACTACGTGGTAGTACAAGTGTCATTTGTCTTTTACTGTTATTGCCTGTTTTATCTAAAACGAAATTACAAACAAAAACCCATCTTTTGTTGATTGGTGGGATTGTTATAGTCGTTTCAGCTTTAAGTACGCAGTTGTATTTAAGCAATAATTATACTGGGGTTGTATATTTCTCTTTGGTTTTTTATGTCATTATCATTATTGGTTTTAAGTATCTTTTAAAAGAAAACTTGATTCAATGGCTATTTAACTGTGTTACTGTCTTAAACGTATACGCAATT
Source organism: uncultured Candidatus Izemoplasmatales bacterium (assembly GCA_964483655.1). Classification (GTDB taxonomy): domain Bacteria; phylum Bacillota_I; class Bacilli_A; order Izemoplasmatales; family Hujiaoplasmataceae; genus JAUXXX01. Next base: position 3,777 of record CAZABW010000071.1, on the reverse strand, counting down.
ATTGTAATCATTAGTTATTTCCTTGCATTTATGTTACCCTATCCGCAATATTCAATAACCTTCCTACGTTTAGCGTTATTCGGTTTATTTACCTTGCTTTTTAAGACATTTTTACGTCCTCTTTATCTTGAAGTGTCAGAAAACTGGGCAGCTTTTCTGCTACCAACATCAGGCATTCTTGTTAGCTACTTATACATCTTGCTTTCTTTGGGTGATGTCGAAAGTTCGATGAATGCCAACTTAACGTACTTCTATTTTTTGACTTTCATTACGATACTGACCTACATCGCCATTATTTTCTCACTTAAGAGTTTAAGACTGAAGTTTTTACTTAGGGAAGAAAATATCAAGATCCAAGCAAATGAGGTACTCCTTAGAAGTGAGATTACTTCATATGAAGGTGCATTAATCTCTGCAAAGCAAACACGTCATGATATTCGCCATCATAATTCCATCCTCATTGATTATCTACAAAGGGGCGACATGGAGGGAGCCAAAGATTATCTCCATTTATATGATAATAGTATTAGAGAGAACGTGATCAGAGATTTTTCAAAAAACCCCATTGCAAATGCTGTTTTTCGAATTTATGAAAGACGTTCAAGAGAAAGTGACATAGAATTCATCATCCAATCCGAAGGAGATGTTTTCTTGAATAATCTTCTGCCTGACATTGGAATCCTTCTTTCCAACCTATTTGAGAACGCATACGCTGCCTGTAAAGAGTGTTCGTTTAGTCATAGATACATACGCTATACTTCTTATGTTCAAAACGACAGTATTTTGATTGAAATAACCAACAGTGTTCAAGGGGAACGCATATTTAAAAACGGACTTCCTGTGACTACTAAATATGGTGGAGGAACAGGCTTAATGAGCGTTGTGAGTATCATCAACAAGTATAAAGGTATGATTGATTTGAGGCAGAATAAAAACGAGTTTATCACGCTTATTATTCTACCGTTAATCTAAATAAGAAAGAATCTCAAAAACCTCTATTGTGCGTAATAGAGGTTTTTTTGTCACTTGGTGCAGAATAACCGACATTTGATTAGCAAATCAAATTATTAGAATGTAGAACCTCTATAATTTTAAGTAGATTAGTTTCTAAAAAATGAGGTGACTTGATAACGATGGACCACACCAAAGATGTAGAAAGACGAGTCGAAGCAATCCCGATAAGTTTCCTGGATAGTTGTTCTTTTTATGAGCCCAAAGAGGGAAGTTTCTTAGTAGTACGTCTTTGTGCTTATTGCAAGTTTGGTGATTTTGAAGAAAAAAGCAAAAACGGATTTTGCAAATACCGTTTAGATACAAACAGGAGGAAAAAATAATGATCTTCAAGTTAAGTGTAAAACGATTTCTAGTTGTTATTATGGTTTTTGTCATGGGGATTTCGACGATTTTTCTGTTTGGGCTCCGTGATGTCAAAGCTGAAATTAATGATAATCCATGTAATGGTGATTACACAGGGTGGACACCACTTCCTATTAACGGCGGAACACTAACGACCGGCAATTATTATCTAGATGGCAATGTGCAACTGAGTAACAATATCACTATTTCAAGTGGAACAGTGAACATTGATCTGAACGGTCATATTTTAAGAGGGGCTGTCGGTTCGAATCAAAGTGTTTTTACTGTTACGGGGGGAATCCTTAATATTTACGATTGTAATTCTGGTAATCGAGTTCACAACTATAAAATCAAAGAAGTGAAGCCCACTTCGACTCAAGACATTTATTATAATAATCAGAATTATTCGAATAAATTATTCCAACGGTATTATGATTTTGATGATATCGGAGATGGTGTCATTGTGGGAGGTATCATCACAGGCGGTCATAAATTTTCTACTGCTTCGAACCTCTCTTCAACCTTTTCCTATAAAGGGGGAGGGTCAGCGTTTTTAATTGGTGGTAGTAGTGGAACTGTTAATTTCTATGGCGGAACCATCAGTGGAAACTCAGTAACCACCCTAACACAATGGGGTTCCAAAAGAGAGCGAAGTGGTGCTGTAGGTATCTTTGATGGCGGAACTTTTAATTTTTATGATGGACAAATCGTGGGAAATAGTAGTCGAAACGCTGGAGCAGGCATTTATTTATTTGGCTCGAGTTATGCGCCTGCGCGTGTGAATATTTACGGGGGGACCGTTCGTGACAATTATTCTCTAGATACGGCTTATAATTTTGCAAATACCAGTTCGATGTATGTAGGTGGAGCTGGTTTATCTACAGATAATGTTGGTGATGGGGCATCAATTATATCCATCTCTGGAGCACCTAAAATCATTGATAACAAACACTACGATTTTGCTAGTAATAGTTTCATTAGTACGAACATGAGTTACTCAACAGAATCAGTTAACTCCATAAAAATAATTGGCACCCTTTATAAAGATAATGGGGGTGTTCGAACCTACGCTAATATTGGTCTATGGGGTGGAGCAGGGAATAAACTTACATCTGACTATACTGTAAGTGGCAATACTCATCAAGATGTTAATAAGATTTTCTATGCGGATAATACCACTCAAGCGGTTGCATATAACACCCTTAATGGGGAGCTAAAGTATGTAACAGCTGATTTAAAGACATTAACTTATCACGCAAATAATGGAACTAACGATACATCTACAATCTCAGTAGTAGATAAAATCAGCATCAGTGATTCGAACTTTCAAAAAACGGGTCATGTCTTTTCCCATTGGAATACCAGTGCGGATGATAGTGGTACGATTTATATGCCACAAGACATTATCACTCTTTCTGCTAATCAAACACTTTATGCGATTTGGAGTAAAGCAAGTTATCGTATTCATTACTGGACAAACGGAGGAGTTTTCAACACGAGTGTTAGTAGCGTTTATACTTTTGAAGACACAGTTATTTTGCCGACACCAGTTTGGGTTGGAAAAACGTTTGGTGGTTGGTACGATAATGCACTACTTACAGGTGTAGCAGTTACCCAAATTGGATCTATCGATTATGGTGATAGGACATACTATGCAAAATGGAATGGAGTTGATGAATATACGATTACATCAACTGCTGGTCCAAACGGAAGTATCACACCTTCTGGTAGTATTATCTATGATGGGATTCGTCAGTATTATCAAGTTGAACCCCTGAATGGATATAAAATTTCTACGTTTCTCGTTGATGGCATCGATAGAAAAATGGATATTGTCAACAATGTGTATGAAGTAAAGGGTATCACAAGCGATACTATAATTGAGGTAACATTTGAAAAAATACTGTCAAACGATATCATTGTTTATTTAGACAGTGATGATTTTGGAACCATTAGTCCAAACGGATATCATGTTGTTTCCAGCGGTGATACTCTTACATTCAATGTTACACCAAACCCTGGATACAAAATATCCGATGTAAAGATAAATGGAACAAGTATAGGTGTAGTTTCTGTACATAGTATAAATAACATTACAAGTAATCAAACAATTTATGTAGAATATGTTGCATTGACATCGATTACAACTTCTCCGCTTAGTTTTAATTTTAATAGTGGTGCTTTTTCTGGAGTATTTGTACTTCCTAGCACCTACACGGAGGGTATCGGATTTGCGTTACCTACTACCTCGGAGATGTCAAGACCTTATTATACTTTTGAGGGCTGGTTTGATAACGAAACACTTGATGGATTAGAAGTAACGCATGTATTACCTACAGACACTGGTGCTAGAGAATACTGGGCTAAATGGACGATCAATCAATACACAATCACGTTTGATTCCAATGGAGGCAGTAGTGT
>CAZABW010000070.1:0-6981 GCA_964483655.1 uncultured Candidatus Izemoplasmatales bacterium | reverse complement strand
GTGAAACAATGAAACAAGAAGAACTAATAGCTTTATCCAAACAACTTACGATTTGCGATGAACGTCATTTAGTTGCGAAAGTCGTCATCTCTTACTCAGATATGGCCAAAGTGGCCAGTGTCATCGTTGGTGGAACGCCATCAGCAGGACGAGAAGGTTTTATTGGGGTCTATCAAGATCAGTTGGTTTGTTATGAATCCAATCTTTGGGGAACCAAACCTGAAAAAGAGTATTTCCGAATTTCTTTTGAGTTTATCAAAGAAACAACAATCAAGAAAGGCTTTTTAGGTATCAATAATGTATTTCTGATTGTCGCAGAAGGACACAAGTTTAAATTGTTCTTCACCAATAAACGAAAACCAATTATTGATCAAATTCAAAAGATTTTGAACAAGTAAGTCGCTAATCTTTTCCTTGTGAAAGGGGCTTATCCTTATTGGTGGCTCCTTTTTCATTTTTATGAGGTAGGAGTTAATAAAATTATGATACAATATCTTTACTTACGAAATGACAATACAGGAGGAGTCCATGGAACTTTGGGATGCTTATGATCGCCATCGAAAGAAACAAGAACATGTATTGATTCGAGACAAATCCATTCCTAGGGGATTATATCATTTGGTCGTTGAAGTGATCTGCATCAATCCAGAAGGAAACGTCCTGATCACTCAGCGAGCGAAAACCAAAACTTTTCCATTGGAATGGGAAATTACAGGGGGATCTGTTCTTGTTGGGGAAACCGTGATTCAAGGAGCCATTCGTGAACTCCAAGAAGAAACGGGGTTAAGAGCTGAAGCTTCACAATTAATCTATCTTCATACACATCGAGGGAGAAATTACTTTTTTGATTCCTACCTTTGTCAGATGCCCTTTCAAGCAAGGGACATCCAATTGAATCAAGAAGAAACGGTAGATTTTCAAATCTTATCTTTTGAAGCGTTTGACCGCAAAATGATGAACGGAGAAATGGCAGGTAAGATTGCGGATCGATATGTCAAATACCGTAAAAAGATCATCGAAATAATCCAAAAAAAAGCACTGTGAATGGGAATTCTCAGCGCTTTTTGATTTAGATTTTTGTAATATCAAGGTTAATTTTACCATCTTTGATTTCGATTATCCGATCTGCTTTTTCTGCTATGTGACGATCATGGGTAATGATAATGAAGGTGGTACCATAGGTTTGATTGATTTCACGTAGTAGCTCATAAATGGTTTCAGTAGAATCAGAATCTAAATTACCAGTAGGTTCATCAGCCAAAATAATCTTTGGTTGGTTAATCAGACTACGAGCAATCGCGACGCGTTGTTGCTGCCCGCCTGACATGTTAATGGCAAGATTATTCTTTACTTTCGAGAGGCCTACTAAATCAAGTAACTCATGGGCCCGTGCTAATACATCCTCAGTCAAAGGTTGTTTGGAAATACGATAAGGCATTAACACGTTTTCTAGTGCAGTAAACTCAGGTAACAGGTAATGGAATTGAAAGATAAAGCCAATGGTTTGATTTCGCAATTGAGAAAGTTGGTTTTTACTGAGGCTTTGAGTAGGAACACCATTGATGAGGACTTCCCCTGAGGTCGCCTTATCTAGAGTTCCTAATATATTCAGTAAAGTGCTTTTCCCAGAACCCGATTGACCGATGATGGAATTGAAAGATCCTTCTTTGAAATCAAGATTGATGTTGTAAAGGACTTGTGTGGGAAATTTTGAATTCGGATTATAAATCTTATTTATGTTGATCAATTCCACGACATTAGGCATTTCGAATCACCTCGATGACCGATAGTTTGGATGATTTTCGCGCAGGGATTAATGCGGCGAGTGTCGCAGCCATGGTGGCAATGACCGCAGATAAGGCAATAAAGCCAAAATCAATGAAGAGAGGGACAACCGGATTTCCATCCGCTCCAATCGCAAAAGTTGTGAAGGAGTAAGAAAGTCCTAATCCGAGTAATACTCCTGCTATCGCACCAAAAACACCAAGAATAAATCCTTCTAATAAGAATACCAGTGATGCGTCTTTATCTTGGATACCCATCGCTTTTAGAATTCCGATTTGTTTTGATTTTTGTAAAACAGTAATTGCTAGAACAGAAGCAATGGCCAGTACGACAGATATCATGACAAATACTTGAATCATTAATGATGAGACGGATTGTCCTTGTAAGCCGGATAATAATTCAGCATTTTGCTCGATCCAATTTTCGACAACGAGTGAATCATCTACAATCATCGAACGAATCGAAACACTCATTTCTTCAGCTAAGAAGACATCGTCGAGTTGCATTTCAACCGTATTCACAACATCATCTAGTTCAAGCAATGCTTGTACGCTTTCTAAAGTCGCAAGGGTCCAAGACTCATTGACCGCTCGGACATTAAAATCAAAAACGCCAACCACTTTCATTCGTTGCGTTTGAAGACTTCCAGGGACTAAGACATCAATGGAATCATCCAAGGCAATGTCCATGGATTCGAATAACAAGACCCCAATCGCAACTTCATTGATTGTGTTGGGTAATCGACCAGATACGATTTTATCTTGGAACTTATAAATTTCATTTGCTTGTTCAAAGGTGAAGCCACGTAATAAAGACTGGTCTGTAATCGGATTTTCGGAGTCAAGACTACGTAAGGCAACCCCTGTATTTAAAGCAGGAGAAATAATCTTTACAGAATCAAATTGATTGATTTCATCCATAAGTTCGTCGTAATCGGTAATATATTCTCCAGTCGTATTGACTTTGATTGTAATTTGCGATGAAGATCCAATGGTTTTATCCACGAGACTTTTTTGTAAGCCAGTAATTAAAGATCCGATGAACACTTGAACACTCACGCCAACTGCGATTCCTAAGATAATCATCAATGTTTGTAATTTTCCAGATTTTAGAAACCGAACAGCGATTTGAAAAGCTAATTTCATTGGGAAACCTCCTTAGCAAGAGCCTCAATGGAGTCATAAGAGGTCAAGTGATAATCATATTGAACTACTGACAAACTACTAGGATGAGAGAAAGCAGCTCCACCTAAAATAATCTTAACTTCAGGAAACAGCGATTTCACCTCATCTGTTATTTGCTTGGTTTGGACAACGTTATAATAATTGGTCACACTCAAAGCAAGATAATCGGGTTTTAGTACTTTAACAGCAGACAAGATATCTTTTTTCGGTGTATTCGCTCCGATATAACGGGCATTAAATCCAGCTAATTCGAAAAAATTAGCTACGATCAAAGCCCCAACCTCATGGTACTCTTCTGATGGGCAAACAACCAAAACGGTTTGGTTGAGTTGCGCTTTTTTTGTTTTTTCCGCTAAGACATACGGGTAAGTTGCTTCGACAATCGTGCGAACGATTGCTGTTCGAGCATGCTCTCGCCAAATACAGGCTTCCTTATCCTCAATGGGACAGACATATTCATTTAGTGAACGCGCTAAAAAATCTTGATAGAGTTCTAATAATGACACGTTCTCTTCGTGAAGTAACTGGAGTGCATATTCCACAGAACTCCCTTTATCTTCGGAAGAAAGTAAAGCTACAAAACGGTAGTATTGTTCCTGTTTCATTTTCTCACTTACAACTAAAACTTCAAAAAACCCAGTTTATAGTATATCCTTTCTTTATTTGTCATTTTATATTATACAATAATAAACGATATTTTTTTATTCGATGCTCACTTTTTCATCGAGAATGTGATTACTTATTCGTGTCACATTGAAATCACATCATCGGTATGGTATAATCGTCATAGCAATAAATCGACAGTGAGGACAGTATGGGAAAAATCTATTTTAAAGACTTAGAAAAGTATTATAATCAAGAAATCGTGATTGCCGGATTCGTTGATAAAATCCGCGATTTGCAATATGTTCAGTTTGTTGTCTTGCGAGATTCTTCTGGGAAAGTTCAAATGACCTTAGAAAAAAACCCTGAAAATCAAGTCATGAACAACCTTATTTCATCGCTGACAAAAGAATCCACTATCAAAGCAAAAGGGATTCTTTTTGAACGTCCCAATGTGAAATTAAGAGGAATGGAATTTATTCCTTCGAGTATCGAAGTTACATCCCTGTCATTAGAAGAATTACCCATTGATATCAATGACTATACCAATAAATCAAACAAAGAGTTACGCCTTGATAATCGCTTTCTTGATTTAAGAACAGAACAAAACTATCTAATCTTTAAAGGTCAAACCATCGCTGAAATGGCCATGCGAGAATACTGGATGGAGAATAATTTCATCGAGATTCACTCCCCAAAAATTCTTGGTACCGCATCCGAGTCCGGCGCTGAAGTCTTTAAAATGGAGTATTTTGGGCGAACTGTATTTTTAGCTCAGTCTCCCCAGTTTTACAAACAAATGGCCATGGCCGCTGGATTTAATAACGTATTTGAGATTGGTCCTGTTTTCCGTGCCGAAAACTCCCACACCGCCTTCCACGCAACAGAGTTCACCTCTGTTGACATTGAGATTAGTTGGATTGATTCTCACCATGATGTCATGGATCAAGAAGAAGCGATGTGCCGCAGAATGCTAACCAAGTTAAAAGCTGAACTTGGGGAAGAGTACCAACGTGTTTTCAAAAAAGAGATTGTTGATCAAATCCCGAAGTTTCCCCGTATTCCTTTTTTTGAAGCGAAAAAGATAATCCAAGAAAAATACAAATATTTTGGGGAAAAAGAATTTGACATCGATCGCAGAGAAGAAGAACTGATCTGCCTTTATATGAAGCAACAAACAGGTTCTGATTTCGTGTTTATCACGGAGTATCCATTCCAAGCACGACCCTTTTACCATATGTTAGATGAGCAAGGATTGACAAAGAGTTTTGACTTACTTTATCAAGGTGTTGAAATTACAACAGGAGCTCAGCGGGAGCATCGGATTGATGTTCTGAAACAACAAGCAACCATGAAAGGACTAGGATTAGAACCGATTGATTTTTACTTGAATTTCTTTCGATATGGGGTTCCACCCCATGGGGGATTTGGATTTGGTCTCACCCGTTTCTTGATGAAGTTTTTCCAAACAGAAACGATTCGTGATGTAACATTCTTATATCGTGGTCCAAATCGCGTGCAACCATAACCAACAAGACTAAGCCGCGCTTAGTCTTTTTTCTCAGGAGGGATAGTTTTATGATAAAAGCGATTATGATAGGTGCTGGCGCGAGGGGAATCGGGGCGTATGGGCCTTATGCCCTGCGACACCCCGAAGACATCCGTTTTATTGCTGTTGCGGATCCAGATCCCATGCGGAGGCAATATTTTGCCATGCAACATCAAATCCCTGTATCAATGCAATTTGAATCGGATGTAGATGTTTTAGCTATACCTAAATTTGCGGATGCTTGTTTTATCTGTACCCAAGATAACCAGCATTATGAGCCAGCAAAGATTGCTATTCAAAAAGGATACCATCTTTTTTTAGAAAAACCCATGGCTGTTTTACCCAATCAATGTCTAGACCTTGAAACCCAAGCAAAAAAACAAGGGGTTCATGTGATGATTGGCCATGTTTTGCGATATACTAGTTTTTTCCAAACCATAAAGAATCTCATCCAATCAGGAAAGATTGGGTTGATTCAAACCATTCAACATAACGAAAATGTCTCCTATTGGCATCAAGCACATAGTTATGTTCGAGGCAATTGGGGGAACGCTTCTAAGTCATCGCCTATGATTTTAGCAAAAAGCTGTCATGATATGGATATTATCGCATGGCTCATGGGCCAAACCCCAACATCGGTCGCTTCCTTTGGATCACTGGGATATTTTAAAAAAGAGCACGCTCCCAAAGGAAGTCCAATGTATTGTCTTCAAGGATGTCCGGTTGAAGACACATGTCCCTATCATGCCAAAAAAGTTTATACCAACGCTCCAGACTGGATGCGTCTAGCAGTGTCCAATGATTTAAGTGATGAATCGATGATTCGTCATATCGAGTCAGGGCCTTATGGACGATGTGTATATCACTGCGATAACGATGTTGTTGATCATCAAGTAGTTATTATCGATTTTGAAAATGGATCAACGGCAAGTTTCACTATGACAGCATTTACTCACGAAAACACAAGAACACTGAAAATTATGGGTTCAGAGGGTGAAATTCGTGGGCACATGGACAAAAATGAGATTGAAGTGTATCGATTTGGAGAAGAAAAGCCAGAAATCATCCAAACAAATGCTGGTTCTACTGGGCATGGAGGTGGTGATGAAGGAATTATGGCAGCCTTTGTCGATTTATTAACTCATTCCCCATCGCAAGCCAACTTAGAAGGTGCTGTATTGTCCCATATCATGGCTTTTGCCTCAGAGCAATCGCGGTTAGAACGTCGGGTGGTTGATGTGGGTCGGTTTATAGAGGAGTGGCGAACATGATTCAATTCTCAACCATCTCCCAACATGAAATACCTCAAGCCATCGAGTTAGCAAAATCGATTTTTAAAGAAAATATGGCTGAACAGTTTGTTAGACTTTATTCAGTAGATAATCGTAATCATATATTTATTGCGAAAAACGAAAGCGGAGAAATCTGCTCGTTATTATGTTATTATCCCAGTCAGGTCGAGATAAACGGAGTTCAACTATCCGTGGGATCGGTTGGGAGTGTTTGTACGAAAATGGAATACCGCGGACAAAGACTAGCCTCTACCCTGTTAGAAATGGCTTATCATCAAATGAGAATCGAACACATCTCCGTTGCACTGATTTCAGGTGCTGGGGGAATCTACGAAGCTTCTGGAGCGATAAAGGCTGGTTATATTCAGCGGTATCACCTTTCAAAAGGGGACTTACCTGAGTTAACATCAGAACTGACCATTCGTCTCGCTACCAAAAATGATTGGATCCAAATGTATCACATTCATCAAAAGGAAAAAGTTCGTTTCCTTCGTAATGAGGATGAATTTGTCGACTTATATACCTCTCAAACATATCCTGATTTATATCAAACATATCCCGTATATGT
>CAZABW010000069.1:0-7629 GCA_964483655.1 uncultured Candidatus Izemoplasmatales bacterium | reverse complement strand
TGAATATAAAGCAAAAAATCAATCATGGAAAATCACCAAGTCCATTATACCATACAACCAAAAACCTCTAAGTCTATTTCTTTTTAAAAACAAGATAGATTCCAATCAAAGCAAGGATGGTTAATCCAACTTCTTGAAATGGGAATGTAGGATCACGATCACTTGACATCGATGAATCGAGTTGAATCTCGAAGCGAATGGTATCTGTAATCTCTCCTTGATAATATAGTTGTAATTCATATTGTCCGTTTTGAGAGAGAACCGTTCCATCATGAATCGGTTGCCCATTGAGGGTCGCTTCCGAATTCAAATACAAAGTCCAAGGACTTTTGATCATATCTCCATCTTTCAAGCCATAGACAAATGGCAAAATAGTAAATGTGTGGACTTCTTGATACCCGCCACTTCCTTCCACAAGCACTTGATAGAATCCCGATTGATAAAACGTATGTCCGGATGGATACCTTTCCCCATTGACTTTCATGGAGGAAGCATTGGTAATGATTTGGACCGCTTCGGAGGAGATTCCACTACTTGGTAATCCCGCTACATGGGGCAGGATGGTAAATGGAATGGTCTTTTGATACTGATTTTTTCCAAATATTTGGAGAATATGATGACCAGGAGTTGAAATCGTTTCTCCCGAAGTAAATGGAATCCCATTGAGAAATAACTCTCCCTGACTAACCCACGTGATTGTTTCACTGGTTTGTTTATCTTGATAAAGACTCACCCCCATTGGGTCTACCGTAATGACAAAAGGATATTGATATCCCCGATGCGATTGAACCGTAAAGGAAACCACACTCGCTTCTTCAAGAACGCTATGGTCTGGTAAGTCACACACACCAACAACCTGAAAAGGTTGTTCTCCGGTCACTTCAAATTGTAAAGAAGACAGCGATTCTGTTTCTAAATTCGGATGAATTCGTAGTTTCTGAGTATCGGTCTGAACAATCATAATATCAAGTACATTCACATAATCAAGTGCTCGACTTTCCCATTGAATCGACTCGACATACATTCCCAGTGAATCTAAAACAAACCATTCTGTAAATCGAAATTGATGGATGGAAAAACTTTCAAAGTAATAGAAAAACTCCACGACAAATAAGAAACGATCGTCACTCAATCTTCCAAAAAAGACAGGTTCTTGGATTCCCTCTTCTTCAATTTTCAAGGTATAGAGCACGCGTTGATCGGATTTATCTAAAACTTGTAGAAATGCATTCCGTTGGGTCCATTCATCATTGGGATCAATCGACCCATACACATACTGGTAGTCTTGAAATTCATACTGCCCCTTAATAGCATGATAATCGTGATTCAGTGGTGCGTAAACAAACAAGGATACAAACGAAAATAACAAACTTAAAACTATGGTTATTGAGTGCATATAAAAAACCCCCTTTGCTTTATGATACGCACAAGGGGGTTATATTCTTGTATTAGTTAAGCGTGGATCAACCGAACCGTGTCTCTTGCAATCATCACTTCTTCGTTTGTCGGAATGACAAAGACTTTGATTTTGGAATCATCTGTAGAAATTAAGCGTTCAATCCCACGGCAATTATTCCGTTCTTCATCAATTTTAACACCAAGCGCCGCTAATCGGTTAATAACGTTGGCACGAGTCGTTGGTGCGTTTTCACCAATTCCAGCAGTAAATACAATGGCATCTGCGCCACCCATATATACATAATAACTAGCGATGTAATCCGCAATCCGTTTTGCTTGAATATCGATAGCTAAACGAGCGCGATGATTTCCTTTATCCGCTGCATCATTGACATCGCGTGAATCAGAAGACACACCGGAAACACCTAAATATCCTGACAACTTATTTAAAATATTGGTAATTTCTTTGACTGATTTTTGCTTTTTCATGGCAATGTATTCGATAATTGCAGGATCGATATTTCCCGATCTCGTTCCCATAGGAACGCCTTCTAGCGGGGTAAAGCCCATAGTGGTATCCACCGATTTTCCTTGTTTCACAGCACATAACGACGCACCATTCCCTAAATGGGCAACGATGACATTGACTTCTTCTGGTTTTTTATTTAATATCGCAGCTGTCCGTTCAGAAACATATTGGTGACTCGTTCCATGAAATCCGTATTTACGAACGGCGTATCGTTCATACCAATCATAGGGAACCGCGTATAAAAATGCTTCTTCTGGCATTGTTTTATGAAAAGCAGTATCAAAAACGCCAACGTGTTTGACATGGGGTAATACTTCTTTAAAAGCCTTGACTCCTGTGATATTAGCAGGCAAATGCAAAGGTCCTAAGTCAATTAAACTTTCTAAAGTTAAAACCGCTTGTTCATCTAAGATACAAGACTCCGTTAACACATCTGCCCCATGAACAATCCGATGTCCTACCCCCTCGATTTCATCGAAGGAAGCAATAATGGATAAATCAATCAATTTTTTTAAAAGAATGGTTACCGCCATTGCATGATCTGTAATGTCCAATGTTTCAGTTAATTTTTCCCCATTCACTTTAATGGTGAATACAGAGTCTTTCATTCCGATTCGTTCAATGACTCCTCCGGTAATGACTTGTTCTTCCGGCATGTGGAGTAATTGAAATTTTAATGAAGAGCTCCCTGCGTTGACTGCCATGATTTTGCCCATGTTAGTTTTCTCCTTTGATTATAAAATCATCAATCCATTGATTGATTTTTGCAATTGCTTGACGAAATAAAGTCTCTTCATGCATATCGGGTAACTCGATGGCTAATGCTTTTGATATGGGTAGAAGATTTGGTGATTTCTTACGGAATATGAGTAAACTCTTGGTATATCGCTTAAATAAAGTTCGAGGTAGTTTGACCAATCCAACGACATCATACAAATCTTGAATGATTGTTCGAAATTGTGAACTGCTTGCTTGATCGAAAAAATCATCAAAGATCACTGCAAAAACATAGCCGCCTGGTTGTACATTTTGTGCGTGATGCGTTAAAACTTCGTATGGAAAATAGGGGGTAGACGGTTGGGTTTCGAAAGAGAAATCCATAACCATCGCATCAACAGAGTAGCCTTTAAAATGAATGGTATCTTGAAAGAAACACTGAATATCTAGTTCTAATGCATCTGCCATGGATTGCATCACTTGAATCATCGATTCTTGGTTCTCTACACCGAGAAGAACCATCTCTTTAGAAGATACATTTTGGATCGTGGCGAGCAAATTTCCACTTCCAGCTAAAGGGTCTAATAGTTGAATCCTTTGTTTTGAAATCAGTCGCTCGAGAAAGAAATGAATGAGAATACCAATCGTATCCGGAGTAATCTCTTGAAGATCGAATTGGTCATCCTTCATTGCCTGTAGTAAGGCTAATTGCATTGCTTTCCGTATTTCCTCTTTATGAAATGTTAGACCTTCCATGCTCCTTAGCATTTTCTCCATCTCTGTTTTGTGTTCATGCGAGATATCCTCGTGAACTTGAAACTCGTGAAGCTGATGAATACTGAACGAAAGTGCTCTAGGGTATGGAATGTCTAAATCTGACTGTAGAAGAGTTGTACTTTGAGTCAAATATTGGAAGTATAGGTTGATATGTTCCTGGTTCATTTCACTCACTCCTCCTTCATTTTACCATACTGAATAAAAATTCACAATAAATTCTATTTCGTTCGTAAATCTTGCGTAAAATATGAACTTTTGATAGAATGATATTGGTGATAACATGCGTAAAATCATGATTAAGATAATCCACTGGTATCAGCATTTATTTCAAGGCAAACAACCAACTTGTCGTTTTCGACCAACTTGTTCACATTATGCGATTGATGCATACACCCATCATAATTTTTTTTACGCAACCATCTTAACGATTTGGAGAATCTTACGTTGTAATCCTCTTGTCAAAGGTGGCTATGACCCCATACCGAAATTTAAAAAAGAGTTGAAACAACAATTGCAACAAGAAAAAGAGTGTGATTGTGCCAAAAAAGACGACGTTAATGAGTAACGTCGTTTTTTATTGGTTGAACCTCTGATTGACTCTCTAAATGATTGTCATTCATGCCATGGAAGTAAGCCAATTGCTCTGGACTAATTTCATTACATGCAATCATAGCACGTTGTGACACCATGGGTCCTACTAATTGATATAAAAACGCCGCAATCAAAATAACCACATAGATGGTTGTTCGCCACTCATGGGGTAATGCTTCATTATGAAGTAACACTTGTGCCATCCCGATGGATACGGTGGCTTGAGGCAATAAACAACGAACCAAGTATTTCACAACCGATTTCGGTGCATGTTTCACTTTCGCACCAATCCATAGTCCCATTTGTTTTCCAACAACTCGGAATATAGCATAGAGGACAGCAATCAAGATGTAATAGAAAATAGATTGTTCTTCTTGATGAATGAAAATCACTAAATTCATCCCAATCAATGCAAAGAAGGAAAAGATAAATGGACTTGTAAATCCATCAATGGCTTCATCATTTTCTTTTCTGACTGATTTGGGAACGAGATTAGTAAAAATAATCCCACAAAACATGGGGGTTAGAATCGGGCTAACAATGAAATGAATGTCACCTAAGTGAAATTGATGCATCGACAAAGCGACACATAAGATAATCGCGAAAACCGATTCGGTTAAGTAATTTTGTTTATATTCTGGTGTTCGTTTTGCTGTCGAGCGAATAATGATTGCTAAAGCAGCTCCAATCGCCCCACCAAGAAAGATTGATCCAAAGATTTCAAGGACCGGTTCCATAATCGCATGGCTAGTCTCCACGTGACCATGTTGGTTCACCGCTGTCGCAATTGCCATCACAACCGCAAACAACAATACACCCACAATATCATCAACCCCAATATGGGGCATAATCGCATCTGTTAGATGGCCTTTTGTTTTAAATTTACGGGATATATACATGATTGTTTCTGGAGAAGTTGCCATCGCAATCACACCAACAATTAAAGCCATTTCCCAAGGAGCACCAAATATCATAAACAAAGCCGCAACGACCGCAATCGTAAAGACTGCTTGAAAAATAACAATCACAATGACTTCAGAGATGCTATGAAACAGTTTCCGGTGATGAAGTCTCGTTCCTAGTTCAAAGGCAATAAACGCTAATGCAATCGAGGAAATTAAACTCAAATCGGTGTAAATGGATTCAATATGAAACGCCTTAAGCAAAAAACCGACAATAATGCCGGCAACGAAGTAGCCTGTAATCGAAGGAATCCGAATGGCTTCGCTTAAACGAGCGAGCAAAGTTCCTAAAACGATTAGTAAGGCTAAAAATGCGAAATCAGTAAAAATAGTTTCATTAATATTCGTAGCTAAAAAAAACATTGACATGCAAAAACCTCGATTCCAATCCGAGACTATTATATCAAATATAAAAATATAAACAAGTGTAAAACGATTACATAAAAGCACGTTTTACACTTGGCGATTGAATTCAAATTATTCTCTTTGATTCCCTTCCATTATTCAAAATGCAGTGGTATTTATTTCGATGAATCTAGATAACAAGTCGTATGGAATCTTTTGGTAAAAACCGATTTGAATCATTCCTTTGGGAGTTAATTTATACTCTGGAATAAAGAGTTCTAAACCAAAAGCATTCCTTAAGTATAGATTAGCATGATCACGAAACAGGGGGAGATATAGTTGAAGTGTTCCTTTGATAAAACAAGGGGCGCCATCGCGATATATACAAGAAAATCCATGAGTACTTGTAAAAAAAGACTCTAAATCTTGAAAGAACTCATTTGCCTCCAGCGTTTGTTTATCTAAGTATTGTTGAAGTTTGATTTCTCGTTCCATTGAACTACCTCACTACGAGATGGGTCGACGTATTCAATTGAGTATCCAATTGTTGAAAAAAGAGTAGATTCGTATTTGCACGCAGATGTAACATCGCAGTAGCAGTTTTTGTTGCATACGATTCTTGGAGTAATGCTTTCATTCTTATGATTTGGGTTGATACATATTCTCGTTTCTTTGTAACATCCATTTCATCAAAACCTTGTGATTTTAACCCTTCGAAGACCCGATAAGCATCATACCGATCAATATTATCTGCATCACTAACGGTCAGCGCAAACGTATTTTCATTTCCAGGAAAATCAGCAACTCCGTCTACGTGAATAGCAATCCCAAATCGAATATCTTGTTTTTGCTGTTCTGATAGTTTCAAAGTTTCAAGAAAAGTGGTAATCATTTTGACGGCAGTTCTACCATGATCTAACCAATCTTGTTTCGAATGAAACTCAGTCGCATAGCTCACATCATGTAATAAACAAGCAATCGTCATGGCCTCCCAGTCAAGTTGTTCCTTTTTCGCAATTTCTAGACCGATATTGGCAACGCGAAAGGTATGTTCAAGACGGTAACTTGATTCATACGGATGAGTTTGTAAATAGTAACTATTTTGAAACTGGTCTTTTACGAATTGAATCGTTGCTTCAATATTTGCAGTCATCTTGTATCCTCTTTTAGTTTGAGTCAGAGTCATCCCGAAAGCGAATATCTACGAGATACTGATTCTTCATTTCATGAATCTTTTTAATCAAGATGGCATCATAAGGTACTCGGATGCTATTTTCAATTTGTTCGTTCTCTAGTTCAACAGCGAAATGAATGAAAATAGAATGATGAACTTGTTGAATCGTGATAATGTCTTTCCATGTTAAGAAAAAGGATTGTTTCCCGAAAGCGTGACCCATCCCAACTTTATTGACGATAAAGCGGTGTTTGATTGTGTTTTTAAATAATATGGGAAATCCAATGATGACGGCAGGAACACTAATAAGCGTCCCTATCATACTACCTACTCCACTAAAACGGAGTTCAAGAATGACACCAATGAAGATACTCACAATGAAGACAAAGCTAAGGTATCCTATTTTATACAACAATAATCTTGTATTCGTTCCCCATTCTTTGGTGGACTCATTGATCTCTTTTTGTTCCTTCTCCCAAAGTTTAAAGGCAGAATCATCGACAGTTGTTTTCATATGTTGTTCGATTTGAGAAATGGCCACATCAGTAGAAAGGACTAAAATCCCATTCCATTGATCCTCTTGATACACTTCTTTTCCGATCGCAATATACCAATAGTGATTGAAAAAAATCAAAACCGGTTGAATGATTCCCTCCCATGGAATACAGTCTTCTTCCAATTGAAGACCTTCTGGTTTCATTTGCAAGTAATACCCTTGTCTAGTAACTTCATGACCTTTTCGTTCAATCCAATAGACATTGATGGGTTTATTTTCTTTCAAGGCTGTTTGGATTTCTGCTTCATAGATTTCCGTCTCGATATTTAAAAACCGTTTACGACCTTTGATAATCGTAAAGATAGAGGTTGCTAAAGAAAGTAGTGCTATTCCTAGCATTCCAAAACCAATGCTTATCAGTAAGAAAGAAGTATTAAAGCCAAAGAAAAAAATGGAGCTTAGTATTCCAAATAGGATAAATAGAAGAATGGGAAGTAAAGAAAACCATAGGTAATATTTGCGAAATTGCTTAGGCGGTAGTTTATTCATCGTTCAATTCCTCAAAAAAGTATCAGTAATCCTAGTATAACACATGCATACACTGCAAAAAAACCTTTTTAATATCGAATCGGTAGGTTAG
>CAZABW010000068.1:2318-7764 GCA_964483655.1 uncultured Candidatus Izemoplasmatales bacterium | reverse complement strand
AATATTAGTGAACGTCGCTTAGAACGATTGGTCAACCCGGCATTATCGAATGGATTACCCGCTTTTTTAGCTTCGACTTGTGGGATTAATTCGGGGTTTATGATTGTGCAATATACCGCCGCTGCGATTGTTTCGGAAAATAAAGTCTTAGCTCACCCAGCGAGTGTGGACTCGATTCCTTCGAGTGCAAATCAAGAAGACCATGTTTCGATGGGCAGTATTTCCGCACGGAAAGCCAGGACCATTGTCGATAATGCTAGAAGAGTCGTTGCTCTTGAATTACTAACAGCTTGTCAAGCTTTGCAGTTCCGCGATCTCACAAAACTATCCAGCCTTACCAAGGCGGTTCATCAGGAAATTCGAAAAACCATCCCCTATCTCCATTTAGATGAAACCTTATACCCTCATATGCATGAAATCGAACGAATCGTACAATCCAATGTTTTATTAAAACTTCCCATTGGAGGTGAGATGAAGTGGCATTATTAAAAAAACTGTTTCCAGTTCTTCCCCCCTATCCTTCGTTTGAACCTCATATTCGCCGTTCCCCAAAACGGGAATGTTTACTCAATGAACAAGAAGAAGTCCTAGCGATTCAAAATGCCTTGCGGTATGTTCCCAAAGAATGGCACGAAACGCTCATTCCTGAGTTTTATGAGGAGCTAAAAACCAGAGGTCGTATTTATGGCTATCGTTTCCGTCCCCAAGGTCGGATATACGCAAAGTCGATTGAAGCATATAAAGGAAAAACCTTAGAAGGAAAAGCATTACAGTTAATGATCGATAACAACCTCGATTTTGAGGTTGCCTTATATCCTTACGAATTAACAACCTACGGTGAAACCGGTCAAGTTTGTCAAAACTGGATGCAATACCATCTGATTCGTTATTATCTCGAAGAACTTACACGCCATGAAACTTTGGTGGTCATGTCTGGACATCCCTTAGGACTGTTTCCTTCCCATCCCACTAGTAGTCGCGTCATCGTGACGAATGGCTTAATGATTGGGATGTATGATGATTTGACGAACTTCAACCGCGCTCAAGCATTAGGAGTGGCCAACTATGGTCAAATGACTGCTGGGGGATGGATGTATATTGGTCCTCAAGGGATTGTCCATGGGACCTATTCGACATTGCTCAATGCTGGACGCATCAAGTTAGGAATTCCTAACGATCAAAACTTAGCTGGCGTCTTATTTGTTTCATCAGGACTCGGTGGAATGAGTGGTGCGCAAGGGAAAGCTTGTGTGATTGCCGGAGGGGTCAGTATTATTGCGGAAGTCGATCATTCCCGAATTGAAACGAGACTCAAACAAGGCTGGATACATGAAGTCGTATCATCGCCAGAAATGGCCTTTTCCAAAGCGTTAGAAAAACAAAAAAAGAAAATGGCTTATGCGATTGCTTACCATGGAAATATCGTTGATTTGTTAGAATATGCGGTACTGGAAAATAAAACGATTTCCTTACTAAGTGATCAAACCAGTTGCCATGCGGTTTATGATGGAGGTTACTGCCCGCAAGGGATGACGTTTGAAGAACGGACAGCATTGCTCGCAACCAATAAGCCCCGCTTCACTGAAGCGGTCAATCAAACGTTAAAAAAGCATATTGCTTTGATTGAAACGTTAGTGAAACGAGGCAGTTATTTCTTTGATTATGGCAATAGTTTCTTAAAGGCTTGTTATGACGCGGGATGTCATCATATTTGTAAAAACGGCAAGAATGATTATGATGGGTTTATCTATCCTTCCTATGTTGAAGATATTATGGGCCCAGTTTTATTTGATTATGGATTTGGTCCGTTCCGTTGGGTTTGTTTATCCAGTGACGAACGCGATTTAGATAAAACCGATCAAGCTGCGATGGCTTGTATTGACCCGAGTAAAAGTTTTCAAGATTTTGATAATTATCAGTGGATAAAAAACGCCAAACAAAACCAACTGGTTGTGGGCTCCAAAGCACGGATTCTTTATCAAGATGCCATCGGCCGGTTGCGGATTGCATTACGCTTTAATCATATGGTGAAGAATGGTGAAATTGGCCCAGTTATGTTAGGTCGCGATCACCATGATACCGGAGGAACCGATTCCCCCTTCCGGGAAACATCGAATATTAAGGATGGATCGAATGTCATGGCTGAAATGGCGATTCAAACTGCACTTGGTAATGCCAATCGTGGAATGACGTTAGTTGCTTTACACAATGGCGGGGGAACCGGCATTGGGAAAGCTATTAATGGAGGGTTTGGAATGGTCTTAGATGGTTCCAAACGCGTCGATGATATTCTCAAAACGGCGATGATTCATGATGTATTAACGGGAGTATCCCGGCGAGCATGGGCCCAAAATCCGCATGCAATAGCGACCATCGAAAGGATGAACCAACAAGAACTGATTGATGTCTGTTTACCGGAAACGACAGATTCTACTGTGTTGTCAGAGTTGATTACCACATTAAGAAAGGAAGGTCACCATGAGTAAAATTGTACAATGTGTCCCTAATATTTCCGAAGGGATTCGTCACGAAGTTATCGAAGCGATTATTCAGCCCCTTCAAAATCAAAAGGGGTTTCAACTGATTTCTTATGAACCTGATCAAGATTATAATCGTACTGTCATTACTTTACTAGGGAATCCAGAAGCGATGATCGAGCCATTAGTCGCTTTTTATGGGAAAGCCTTCGCGTTGATTGATATGCGAGTTCATAAAGGCGAACATCCCCGCATGGGAGCGGTGGATGTTTGTCCCTTCATTCCGATTCAAGGTATTGATATTGACGAATGTGTCGAATATGCCAAACGCTTAGCCAAAACGGTTTCAGAGACCTATCAAATCCCCATCTTTTTATATGCCAAAGCCGCATCAAGCGCAAATCGGATTCAACTTCCTGATATTCGTAAGGGAGAATATGAAGGGATGAAAGAAAAGATCACCCTTCCTGAATGGGCTCCTGACTATGGCCAAGCGATTTGTCATGAAACGTTTGGGGTGAGTGCGATTGGGGCTCGGATTCCGTTAGTAGCTTACAACATTGACTTACCAACGATGGATGAAAAAATCGCTTCGAATATTTCCAAAGCGATTCGGGCATCTTCAGGAGGATTTCAACACATCCAAGCCGGCGGGGCGGTATTACTTGATAAAAACCATGTTCAAGTTACCATGAACATCTTAGATTATAAAAAGAACCCGATTTATCGGATTTTTGAAACGGTGAAAATGGAAGCTGCGCGTTATCATCTTAGTATTACAAGTGCAGAAATCGTTGGGTTACTTCCTAAAGAGGCCTTAACGGATTCACTCAAATATTACCTTCAAGTGAATCAAATCCCTTACCGGAAAGATTTCACTTTGGATGAGATTGTCACCTTGAGTCAACAATATCTCAATTTTCGTGACTTTGGGAAAGACAAAATCATCGAAGCGTTTTTGGAATCATGAAAACGATTCTTTCCAACATCAAAACCCTCTATACACCCATTCATCAACCCCCAGTCAAGGGCCTTTTGATGCGGGAGATTCAAGTATTACACAACCCCTATATTGTCATTGAAGATGGATATTTTATTAGCATAGCCACAGGAGACATTCCCAAAGAATACCTGGAGAATGCCCAAATGGTTGATTGTCAAGGAATGTGTATCGTACCAGGATTCGTTGATAGTCATACCCATTTGGTTCACGCCGCTTCAAGAGAACACGAGTTCGAACAAAAATTAGCGGGAGTTCCTTATCTCGATATTTTAGCTTCCGGTGGGGGAATTTTATCTACCGTAGAAAAAACCAAACTCGCTTCCAAACAAGACTTACTCCATCAAGCAAGAAAGTCTTTACAACACTTTCTTTCATATGGAGTTACCACTTTGGAAGCCAAAAGTGGTTATGGGCTCGATTTAGAAACAGAGATCAAACAATTGGAAGTAGCGAAACAACTGCACAGGGAAGGACCGATTGAAATCATTTCCACCTATATGGGAGCG
Organism: uncultured Candidatus Izemoplasmatales bacterium; assembly: GCA_964483655.1. GTDB lineage: Bacteria > Bacillota_I > Bacilli_A > Izemoplasmatales > Hujiaoplasmataceae > JAUXXX01. The sequence goes on along the minus strand of CAZABW010000068.1, from coordinate 3,778 downwards.
CACGCAATTCCCAAAGCTTATCGGGGTCGAAGTGATGAATATGTGGACACGATTCTTCATGATTTAGAAGTGATTGCGAAAAATCAATTAGCCGATATGGTCGATGTCTTTTGTGAAGAAGGGGTTTTCTCGATTGTTCAAACCGAAAAAATCTTAGGAAAAGCCAAAACCTTAGGATTTGGCATCCGTCTTCACGCCGATGAAATCCATCCCTTAGGAGGCGCAAAACTCGCTAGTGAACTACAAGCTCTAAGTGCCGATCATTTAATGGCGATGCCAGAAGCGGATTATGAAGCCTTTGCAAAGTCCAACACCATCGCGACCCTTTTACCAGGAACGTCGTTTTATTTAAATAAACCCTTTGCTCAAGCGAAAAAAATGATCCAAGCGAACATGGCTCTTGGAATTGCTAGTGATTACAATCCTGGTAGTTCGCCTTCGGAGAATTTTGCCTTAACGATGCAATTAGCTGCGAATAAATTAGGTCTTCTTCCAAGTGAAGTGTTAACCGCTGCGACATTAAACCCTGCTTACTCCTTACGAAGAAGTAACATGATTGGATCGATTGAAGTCGGAAAACAAGCTGATTTTGTCTTATTAAACATACCTAATTGGGAATACTTTTTATACCATTATGGCACCCAACATACCCATTCTGTTTATAAGAAAGGGATTTGTGTGTACGAAAAACCAAGGGGGATTTATGAAACTCGTTGATTTGTCGTTACAACAATTTATTATCCAAGTCGCATCCAGTTCACCCGCTCCGGGTGGGGGTTCGATTGCGGCTTTACAAGGTGCTTGTGGAGTCGCTTTAACCAACATGGCGTTAGAACTCACGATTTCGAAGAAGAAGTTTCAAAGTTTGGAACCGACTTTACAAGATCAAATCCGTGCGATCCATTCCTCACTTCAATCTTTAATTCAAGACTTCGTCACTTGTATTGATGAGGATACAGAAGCATTTAACCTCATTATGAAAGCTTTCTCTCTTCCCAAAACCAGTGAAGAAGAAAAACAAGCTCGGAAACAAGCTATTTTAGCAGGTACCTACGAAGCCATCGCCATTCCTAAAAAGGTGATTGCGACAGCTTTGGAAGCTTTTACGAAGTTTGATATCGTGTTTCCCTATCTCAATCAAAATACCCTATCTGATCAAGGGGTTGCGATTTTGTGTTTAGCCACTGCCATAGAAGGCGCAGCTTATAATGTCTTAATCAACCTACCATCCTTAACCGATGAAAATGAAAAAGCCTTATTAAAGGATGAAGCGTATCAAGCTATTTTAAAAGCCAATCAACATCGTAGTCAACATTTTGAAACGATTCTGGACGGCTTGTTTCAGGCAAGTTAATAACTAAAAATCTCGATAAAAAACTTCCAGAAATGGGAGTTTTTACTTGAAAAAGAAAAAGCACCCTTTCTCAGAAAGGGATGCTATTCAAATCGATTTGGTAAGG
>CAZABW010000068.1:0-2218 GCA_964483655.1 uncultured Candidatus Izemoplasmatales bacterium | reverse complement strand
AGGGTCGCGATTTTGGGGAAAAGTGGGTTGGTTGCTAAAGCGATGCGATATCCTTTTTCCTTAGCTAATTGAACAATTTGATTGGATAAAGGATTGGTCGAAGAAGAGGGTTGAACCAAATCAAAGTGGGTTTCATAGAAGGTTAGGAATAACGCTTCCATGTTGTCAGGTAATCCTGGTTGAATGGTTCGAAACATCTTCCAAAAGAGGGTTTCATTGGAATCAGGTCCCGCATTCTCTTTCATGGCTTTCGTTCCAATCCATACGTTTTGGATGAATGTTTTTGGATCGAATCCTAAAGGAGCGAAATAGCGTCCCATATGGCCAAAATAAAGTTCGACAAAGTGTTTTTCATCGATGGGAAGTAGTGTGCCATCTAAATCAAAGAGGATGGTTGTTTTTTTCATAGATCTCCTTAGTAACTTGCGATTGCGCCATCACAGCGTTTTTCGGTTCCAGCTTGGTAGGTTTGTTTTTGTTCATCATACCATATGATTTGACCACGGCCAAATTGACCAAGATCTGATTCGATGTGAATGTCATGTCCCCGGTTGATTAAGTCATCAATTATGGACTTAGGCATCGAAGGCTCAACGATGACACGTTTGTCCTTCATCCATTGAAAGCGAGGTTGATCTAGAGCAGCTTGAGGATTGAGGTGATTTGCAAGCATCGCATGTAAGACTTGGATATGACCTTGGGGTTGCATAAAGCCACCCATCACTCCAAAGGGACCGACGGCTTTGCCTTGTTTAAGTAAGAATCCGGGAATAATCGTGTGGTACGGACGTTTGAACGGAGCGACCACGTTGGGGTGATTTGGGTCAAACGAGAAGTTATGGCCCCGGTTGTGTAAACTGATTCCTAGACCAGGAACCACCAATCCAGACCCAAAGCCCATGTAGTTCGATTGAATTAAAGAAACCATATTCCCCTCTTTGTCTGCTGTGCAAAGATAAACAGTGCCATGATCTAAGATTCTAGCGGCGGTTGGTGTGTTGGCTTTATCTGTTATTAAAGATGCCCGAGAATGTAAGAAGGTCTCCGAGAGAAAGGTTTCATAAGAAGTAGGCATTTGCTTAGGGTCAGATAGATAAGCAAAGGCATCCGCAAAGGCGAGTTTTAGACTTTCGATTTGAACGTGGATGGTTTCACCAGAAAAAGTAGTAGGTACATGAAGTCTTGATAAAATACCTAATGCTTCTAACGCCACGAGACCTTGGCCATTGGGTGGTAATTCACAAACATCATATCCAAGATACGGAAATGAAATCGGGCTTACCCATTCAACATCAAAGGCTTCTAAATCAGATTTACGGAGAAAGCCGTCGTATTGTCTCGAATAGGCGTCGATTTGATCGGCAATCTCGCCCTTATAAAAAGCATCGGTTTTTGTCGCAGAAATCATTTCAAGAGCTTTGGCATGATCAGGAAGTTTGACGAGTTCCCCTGCCTGTGGCGTATGACCATGAGGTACGAAGGTATCAAACCACGATTGAAACATCGGATGATGGAGATGTTTTTGATAGATTTCAAACGCGCGGTTCCAATAATGGGCGGTTGTTTCCATGAGGGCAAAGCCATTCTTTGCGGCGTCGATTGCCCCCTCAAAGAGGCGTTCAAAGGGTAAGGAACCAAAACGATTTGATAAGGCATGCCAGCCTTTGACAGCCCCAGGGACAGTAACGGGTTCAAAGCCAAATCGAGGCATTTCCGAATGGTTTCGAGATTGGATATTTTCTAAGGAACACAACGCAGGTGCACCTCCTGATGCGTTTAACCCATAGATGTTTCCTTGGTAGTAGACAATCGCAAATAAATCGCCACCAATGCCATTGGAGGTGGGTTCAATCACAGGTAAAGAAGCAGCCATGGCAATGGCGGCGTCAATCGCATTTCCACCCGCTTTTAAGATATCAAGACCGATTTGACTCGTTAAGGGTTGACTGGATGCACATACGCCATGTTTGGCGTAAATGACGTTGCGTTTGGATTCATACGGATAGTTCAAAGAAATCACCTCTCTTGTTTTATTATAGAGAAGAATCTAGAAAGTGCAAGTAAAACCCAAAAAGCATTCGAAAATCTCATCTTTTTTACTAGCATTTTCTGATTGCCTATGATACAATATCTTTGCTCGGGAAGTAGCTTAGCTTGGTAGAGCACTTGGCTGGGGGCCAAGGGGTCGCAGGTTCAAATCCTGTCTTTCCGACCATTG
>CAZABW010000067.1:0-7914 GCA_964483655.1 uncultured Candidatus Izemoplasmatales bacterium | reverse complement strand
TCAAATGGCCGTCTTTTTAGCAAGTATGTTTCGAATGTTGGCTATGCTATTTCGCGTTCACATCAAAGAAAAAAGCCATTTCGAAGGTCGAAATGACTTTTATAAAGTGTCTAGTACTAAGCAGCTGGTTTGTCGACGATATTCGCCCGGCTAAAATCAACCGAACCAAGAACACTGCGACTCCATCCTACTACATAAGGTTTCACTAGCATTGTATCGGTATAGTGATAAACCGGAATGATGGGTAGATCAGCCATTAATATTGCTTGCGCCGCATACAACTTTTCAAAATGCAATTGTGCATTGGTTGTTGCTTGAGCTTCTGTCATTAATTGGTCATAAGCAGCATTGGTATATTTTGGATCGTTATAGGCATTGCCTGTTACGAAGATTGCTAACATACCTGCAGGATCCATAAAGTCGGTTAACCAGCCACCACGAGCGATTTGATAATCACCATTTTTGCGGCTTTCTTGGAAGGGGCCCCATTCTTGGTTATTAATTTGAACTTGGATACCAAGAACTTGTAACCAGGATTCTTGAACCATTTCAGCGACTAATTGATGTCCTCCACTGGTATTATAAAGGATTTCTTGGTCTTTCAATAGCAGTTTTAATCCATCCACAGTTAACTCCATTTCAGCCGCAGCTTGAGCAAATAGCGTAACTGCTTCTGCATATTTGGATGTGTCACCAACGATTCCATACGATCCAGCGGTTTCAAAGAAATCACGGTCAAGATGATCTCTAAATCCTGGAGGTACAAACGCAACTGCGGGTACTTGACCAGCGCCTAATGCATCCACAATCGCTTCACGGTTAATCGCTAAGGAAAGTGCTAACCGTAGTTTTTGATTTTGGAATTGTGGTAAATTCATGTTGAAGTTGTAGTAATACGTTCCAAGAAGTGGGAAAATGAAGAATTCAACATCTAACTTGGTCGCAATTAAACTAGCAACTTCTGATGCTGGTACGGAAGGAATAAAATCAAGGCTTCCTGCATTGTACGCTTGATAAGCGGTGGTTTCAATATCGATGAAAGAGCCATTGATTTTCGTAATTTTGACAACATCTTTATTCCAATAGTTGTCATTTTTTTCTAATACAAGTCCATCGCCAACATTGTAAGCTGTTAATTTGAATGGTCCATTGCTAACAGCTAATGCTGGTTTCTTCGCCCATAGTCCATCAGCGCCATCAGCATGTTCAACCGATGCTTGTTTTACAGGTAAGAAATGATAGAAAGCAACGAAACTTTCAAAGTAAGGGGTTGGAACGGTGAAATGAACCCGGAAGGTATAATCATCAACCGCTTCAATTCCAACATCATCCAAAGATCCGCCTTCATAGACAGCATCCAAAGCGCCAACGATATTGGTGTATTCCCAAATCCAGGAATATTCACTCGCAGTTTCAGGATCCATACCCCGTTTCCATGAGTATACAAAATCGTGGGCTGTTAATGCGGAGCCATCGCTCCATTTTGATTGACGTAAGTTAAACGTCATCGTTAACCCGTCTGCTGAAGTCGTCCAAGTTTCTGCGATTCCAGGATAGACAATCCCGTCAATTTCACGGGTTAATCCTTCGAACGTTTGGTTGATGACGTCTCCACCATCGGAAGCACCGTTTAAGGTTGGATCCAAAGTCAGAGGGTCAGCGCCAATGTTCCAGTTGAAAACTACTTCTTTGTTCTTTGGCGTACACGCTGCTAATACAAGAATCAAAGCGAGAGCCAAAAATACTGACATAACTTTTTTCATAACTTCTCTCCTCTAATTTATTTATTTATCACATTTCTGTGTTAAATACGATTGATTTCTTTCACAAAATGACAAGCCACAAAGTGTTCTGGTTCAATTTCTTCTAACACAGGATCGATTTCTCGACACTGATCCTTTGCAAAGCGACAACGAGAGGCGAATCTGCACCCCGGTTTCGGGTTAATGGGACTAGCCACATCTCCTTTTAAGATAATCCGTTTGTTTTTCATATTGAACGTCGGATCGGGAATGGGAATGGATGACAATAACGATTGCGTATACGGATGAAGTGGTTTTTCGTATAACGTTTCACTCTCCGCAACTTCCATCATCTTTCCAAGATACATAACCCCAATCCGATCAGAAATATGACGGACCATGGATAAATCATGAGCAATAAATAAATAGGTTAATCCCATTTCATCTTGTAAGTCTTCTAACATATTGATGACTTGTGCTTGAATGGAAACATCTAAAGCACTAATCGGTTCATCACAAATGATGAGTTCGGGTTCGACCGCTAAGGCTCTTGCGATTCCAATCCGTTGTCGTTGTCCGCCAGAAAACTCATGGGGATAACGACTGGCATGTTCTTGTTTTAATCCTACTTTGTCGAGTAATGCAACGACTTTTTCTTGCCGCTCTTCTGGAGAATAAGAATAATGGGTCGCAATTCCTTCGGAAATGATATCACTAACCGTCATCCGTGTATTTAAAGAAGCGTAAGGATCTTGAAAAATCATTTGAATTCGGCGTCGAAAGGGCTTTAAGTCTTCATTGGATAAAGGTGCTAAATCCACCCCATCAAATACAATCTCTCCATCTGTGGGTTGATACAATCGAATCACTGTTCGACCAATGGTTGTTTTCCCACAACCAGATTCCCCGACTAATCCAAAGGTTTCCCCGCGGTAAATATGAAAGTCAATCCCATCAACTGCTTTTAACACCTTCTTGTGTTTCCCGTGGCCACTGACAAAGTGCTTTTTCAAATTTTTCACTTCAAGTAAAAGAGTTTTGTTATTCATGAGCGTCCTCCTTTACTTGAATGTATCCGGGTGTTTGTGGGGCGTGTGGGTGATGTAACCAGCAACTAGCTGATTGGGTATCTGATATGTTAAATAACGGTGCTTTCTCTTGAATACAAACTTCCATTGCATGAGGACACCTCGGAGCGAATGGACAACCTTTGGGAGGATTGAGTAAATCCGGAGGCGATCCCTTAATCGGTTGGAGTCGTTTTCTTTGCCCTTTTTCATGTCTTGGAACTGATTGAAGTAATCCAATGGTATAAGGATGCTGTGGGCTTTTAAACAACTCTTCCACAGAAGCTTTTTCCATGATTAAGCCACCATACATCACAATCACCTTATTACATACTTCCGCAACCACACCTAAGTCATGGGTAATCAACATAATCGTCGTGTTAATTTGATCTTTTAAATGTCGCATTAACTCTAAGATTTGTGCCTGGATAGTGACGTCCAACGCTGTTGTCGGTTCATCAGCAATCAAAAGTTTTGGATTGCAAGAAATCGCCATCGCGATCATAGCCCGTTGACGCATCCCCCCTGAAAATTGGTGAGGATAGGCATCAATCCGAACTTCAGGTTCTGGTATTTCAACCATTTTTAATAACTCAATGGCTCGTTCTCTTGCTTGTTGCTTGGTTAATTCCGTGTGTCGCATTAACACCGTTGTGATTTGATCGGCAATTGAGAACACAGGATTCAGGGATGTCATTGGATCTTGGAAAATCATCGCAATGTCATTGCCACGATACTCTGATAACTCTTTTTGAGTCAATTTGCTTAAGTCTTTATTATCAAAGAGAATACTCCCTTCGACAATCTTGCCTGGCTCATCCACAAGTCCCATGATTGATAAAGAGGTAACACTCTTTCCACTACCCGACTCCCCAACGATTCCTAAGATATCGCCTGGTTCTAAATCAAAACTAATTCCCCGAACCGCTTGGACTTCGCCTATATGGGTAAAGAAGGTGGTGTGTAAGTTTTTCACTTCCAATAATTTATCCATGTCTTACCCCTTTCTCAACCGCGGATCGAGAGCTGTGCGCAATCCATCGCCTAAGAAGTTAAATGCAAGCATGGTAAACGCAATCGCGAAAGCCGGGAAGAATAATTGATACGGATAGGTTGTTAAACTGCTAATGGCATCATTTGCTAATGTTCCCCAGGATGCTTGAGGAGCAGAGACTCCTAGCCCAATAAAACTAAGAAAACTTTCGGTAAATACAGCGGTTGGAATCATCATCGTCAATGAAACAATAATTGGTCCAATCGTATTTGGTATCATGTGACGCAAAACAATTTTCGTACTTGATACCCCTAATACTCGCGCGGCAAGAACAAACTCTTGATCTTTTAAGCCCAAGACTTGTCCGCGCACAAGCCTTGCCATTCCAACCCAATAGAGGGTTCCTAGGGTAATGATAATCGTCCAAAAACCACTTCCAGGTTTATCAATTAACACCATTAATAAGATGACATATATTAACAAGGGAATCGAGTCGATGATATCGACAAACCGCATCATAACATTGTCAACATTCCCACCACTAATCGCAGAGATGGATCCATAAGCAACTCCAATAATCAAATTGACGAAGGTTGCGATAAACGCCACAGACAAAGAAATTCTCGCTCCAAACATAACTCTTGTTAGGACATCGCGCCCGAGATTATCGGATCCTAATAAGAAAGTTTGATTGTGAACCTTGAATGCAGGTTGTGTTTCTTCCACTCCCATGTAGGTAACAGTATAGTCAATCCCTAAGTTTTGTTTGGAAGGAATGACACGGTAAGAGAAATCAATGACCACGGGAACTCCATCGTAATCATATGTATAAATTTTGTTTAATCCATCCGTACCTGTTTGGGGAAGGCGTTTGATGATTTCGCCTTGTTTTGAAATTAATAGTAAGCGATATTGCCCAGTTAAATACACATAGTTTTCTTCATCTAAGCGATAGACTGTTAATTGGGGAGGAACATTGGCATAATCAGTTTGTTGATAACTATAACTATAGGGGGTCATATAAGGTCCGAACAGACCAAAAATAGTTACAATTAATACCCCAATCATTCCCGCAACAGCTAACTTATTCTTTTTGAAACGACGCCATGCATCTTGCCAAAACGTTAAACTAGGACGGATTTGCTCTTTGGATGTCAATTGTTCTTGATTGACTTTATTGAATAGATTTTTATCCATCTTAGTCACCATACTTCTTTCCAAGTCGAATTCGTGGATCCGCTATGGTATATCCAATATCCACAAGTAACACCATAACAACATAGAAAATGGCATAAAAAACAGTAGATCCTAAAACAACAGTATAATCTCGATTATTGACTCCCTCAACATACATATAGCCCATACCAGGAAGGGCAAAGATGCGTTCGACGACAAAGGATCCGGTTAGAATCGCCGCAATCATCGGTCCCATGTAGGTAATGACCGGAATCAGAGCATTTTTTAAAGCGTATTTGTAAATCACAACAAAATTGCTTAATCCACTCGCTCTCGCCGTACGAACATAATCTTGACGTAATACTTCTAGCATACTCGATCGAGTTAATCGTGCGACAAACGAAATCGAGTATCCCGATAAGGCAATGACCGGTCCAATATAAGATGCCGGTGAATTTAAGCCAAAGGCTGGCACCAACTTCCACTGACCCGCAAAGAAATAGATATACACCGTCGCTACCACGAAGGATGGGATGGTAACTCCAAGGGTTGCGAGAAACATCACGACATAGTCTTCAACTTTGTTTTGTCGAAGGGCACTCAACACACCTAAAGGAATTCCAACAATGACAATCGTTAATACTGCAAACAGACCAATTTGGGCGCTGACTGGAAACCCGGAGGCAATCAAATCATTCACGGTGTACCCAAGCCTACGGAACGAAGGACCCAAATCAAAGGTGAATAGTCCCAACATATAATCGACATATTGTTTGAATAGCGGGGCATCCAAGTTATACTTTCGATTCAGTGCTTCGATAATTGCATCAGGAAGTGCTCTTTCTCTAGAGAATGGGCCCCCAGGGATTGCTCGCATCATGAAAAATGTAACAGTTGCGATTAATAATATGGTGACGACTGCGGAAACAATCCGTTTTATGTAGTATCGATTCATATTGCCATCCTTTCAGTCTTAGAATGAAAGCATTATACACCCGTGAATGGTTACTTTCAATAGAACTTGTGAAAATCTTGTGAAAAAATGTCTTTCATATTTCTAAACAAGACATTCATGTTTATTATTCGAGGCACAAAAAAACCACCTTGGTTGCCCAAAGTGGTTTTTGAAGATTAAATTATTCGTAGATGTAAAGTTGGAAATTGTCAAATGTTAAGGTTGCAGGTCCATATTGTCCGATAACCGCTGTTAACATGAGTTCTGCTTCGTATGCTTCGAATTCGAAAACAACAACATTGTCGCCTTCTACTAATTCTTGCGCGTATGCGAAGTTCGCTACGTTATTGGTGGTGGTTCTTTCAATGCGGAAGGTTCCCGCTACGCTTGCATGAACGTTGAATACAACACGGTATTTCGCACCGGGGATAACCGCAGGAGCGTTAACACCAGGACGATATCCTAATTGAATACTCCATACATGATCGCCAATTCCATGGTTGACTTCGTCATCAATAATCGTGACAACAACTTTTCCTTCAACGGTTGTGAAGGTTGCGTCGATTGGTTTCGTCCAAGCGCCTTCATTGATGGTAGTCCATTTGGTCCAGCCGCTGCCTTCGCCGCCCACTTCAAATCCAACAGCTTCGAAATCGCCGTTGAAAATGCCGTTTTCAACGAGTTGCCAATCTTTAACAACAAGAACTTTTTCATTTAATACGAAATTGTCAAACGTTAAGGTTGCAGGTCCGTATTGTCCGATAACCGCTGTTAACATGAGTTCTGGTTCGTACGCGACGAATTCGAATTCTACGACGTTATCGCCTTCTACTAATTCTTGCGCGTATGCGAAGTTCGCTACGTTATTGGTTGTTGTTCTTTCAATGCGGAAGGTTCCCGCTACACTTGCATGAATGTTGAATGTTACAACATACGTTTTTCCAGGAATGACTGCAGGAGCGTTAACACCAGGACGATATCCCAATTGGATACTCCATACATGATCACCGATACCATGGTTAACTTCATCATCAATAATCGTGACGACAACTTTGCCATCTACAACATTGAATGTTGCGTCGATTGGTTTGGTCCAAGCGCCTTCATTAATGGTTGTCCATTTGGTCCAACCACTGCCTTCGCCGCCCACTTCAAATCCAACAGCTTCGAAATCGCCATTGAAAATGCCATCAGGAATCGGATTTAAAACAGCTGTTGCTTCTTCAGCAGGAACTGCTCTATAAAGTTGGAAATCATCAAACGTTAAGGTTGCAGGTCCGTATTGTCCGATAACAGCCGTTAACATAAGTTCTGCTTCGTATGCTTCGAATTCGAAAACAACAACATTGTCGCCTTCTACTAATTCTTGCGCGTATGCGAAGTTCGCTACGTTATTGGTGGTGGTTCTTTCAATGCGGAAGGTTCCCGCTACGCTTGCATGAACGTTGAATACAACACGGTATTTCGCACCGGGGATAACCGCAGGAGCGTTAACACCAGGACGATATCCTAATTGAATACTCCATACATGATCGCCAATTCCATGGTTGACTTCGTCATCGATAATTGTGACGACAACTTTGCCATCCACAACATTAAATGTTGCGTCGATTGGTTTAGTCCAAGCGCCTTCATTAATGGTAGTCCATTTCGTCCAGCCACTGCCTTCGCCGCCTACTTCAAAGCCATCGGCATCGAAGTCGCCATTGAAGATTGCGTCGGGTACTAATGCCCAAACGAGTTCTTCTGGTTCAACGGGATCTGGCATGATTGGTTTATAAACTTGAATATTATCAAATTCTAATGCGGTGCCGGGTTCTGTTAAACCAACGAGTAAGAATAACCGCATTTGTGCTTGCATAGCTGTTAAGTATACAACAACGTGGTTGTCCCCATTGTTGAGGGTAACATTTACAGTTGAGTGTGGTCCATCATTCGAAACGCCTTTGAATTGAACAGCAATCGTTGTTTGAACGTTTG
>CAZABW010000066.1:0-7933 GCA_964483655.1 uncultured Candidatus Izemoplasmatales bacterium | reverse complement strand
TCCTTCTTGATTATGTCGGGCGCTATTCTATTCGGCTTTCAGTTCATCTATCATGAGTTTTCTTACCTGGGTTTAATCATTGGCGCAGTGCTCATGGTGATTGCTATTCCTCTTCATATCGTCGGGAAACATAAATGGCCTTTTTATTTCGCTTCATTTACATTAAACTCAATTGCGATTGGTTTTTCCATCACCAGTTATTATGTTTTCAAAGAATACCCTTTAGAATTCATCGATTTTCTAACAGCAATCAGTGTATCCTTACTCGTGTTAATGTTCTTTGGAGCCCTATCCACTCTTCCCTTATATCGAAAACACCCAAAGCTCTACACCGCCCTTTTTATCTTCGTCGCTTTCGTTGTTTCTTTGATTCTATGGATTTCCAATGATTCCTTTAGTGGCTTAACCTTCTATTTCTTAAATGTCGTCTACTTCTTTATGATTGGGATGATTACTGCTTCCGATAATCAAAAAGATTTATCAAAAGAAATGTCATTGGTCATGTTTGGTGCTTTCATCCTTGTTAGCATTATCGTCTTAATCATCATATCTGAAGGAGAAGCCCTCCAAGGAATGGATTTGGATCTTAGTGGTGTTGGTTCGAAACCTAAAAGACGCAAATCGATCGACTAATTGAAAACGAAAACGACCCCTGGAAAATCCAGCGGGTCGTTTTACATTTCAGAATCATGAGGAAGAGTATCTAAGACCTTATAATGGGTATTCTTACTCTTCTTGTGAGTTTGTTTAAACTGATACATCTCTAAATCAGCCGCATGAATAAGTTCATCACTCGTTGTGATTTCCTGTGTGACAACGGCAGACCCTATCGATAAGCCAAAATGATAAGGAGTTAAACTCTCAAAGTCACTAATCTTTTGGAATAAGGCATTCTTTTTTTGTTCATAGAAATCAGAATCCTTATTTTCTAAGATACAAGCTAACTCATCGCCACCAATGCGATATACTTCTCCTTGAGAACCAAATTCACTTTGGATGAAATCAAAAGCTTGTCGGATGGCTTGGTCGCCAATAATATGACCATAGCCATCATTAATACTTTTTAAATCATCTAAATCAAAGAGGAGTAAACGTAGATGAGCACGCCGTTGAGGATCTTTAAAAATGATTTCTATATCCCGTTCAAATGCTAGACGATTGTTTCCTTGAGTTAAATAGTCCATGTAAGCTAACTTTTCGTATGCTTCCTTTTCGTTACTAATCTTCATTCTTTCCAAGATATAACGTCCGTAATTAAACAAGAGACCAATCATAATTAACGCTAATCCAAGGGATAAGTAGACGGATGTATTTTGGAAATCTTGAAACGCAAAACCAATAATTTCAAAAGCCGCGAAGACTGATAGGACTAACAATACTTTGATAAAGGTTAATGCATTATTATTTTGAAGTTTCTTTGTTTCCAGAACTAATAAAACAATCGCAATACCAATTCCAACCACCAACCATAGTTGGGATAAAATCACAGTTTCGAAGAAATCAAAGAGATTCAACCCATAACTCAGCACAACAAACAAGAAGTGACCGATATAAATATAGCGTAATACTTCAAGGGGCTTCTTATATTGTAAGAGAATATAGTTTTTTAAATAGACCAATAAGGGGATAGGCATTAAAGGGAGTGCGATATAAGCCAATGAACCAATTAATAAAGTACTTCCCGTAAAGAATTGCATCATCCTTGTTTCTGCGAACATCCATAAAGACAATAAAACTGCAAATAATCCTGTATAGGCAAAGCCTCGATCTTGAGTCTTAGAAAGAAAGAAACTGGTAATCATCACCCCAAATCCAATCAAGAAGATGACTAAGCTACTTACTAATCGAACATTATAAGTCCGGAATAGATGAGCATAGAGCATTGTTTCAGAACCAAAGAGAATACTATTCACTTGACCTGACATGGAAGCATAGGGGCTCGTCAATTCTAGACGAATCTCTAGACCATCACTATGAGATGGAATCGAAATGAAATGCCACATTGAAGCATAAGGTTTGGCTAAGTTTTCTCCGTAGGTCGCTTCATATATGAGTTGATTATCGAGATAGAAACGGATTTCTTGTAAAGAGGTTCGAATCATAATCATTTGAGAGTCTTCAAATGATTCTCCCAATGTATGAGAAATCGTTAAGGTTTCATTGGCTTCGATATCAAAAGTTTGTGGAATGTCAACTGCTTGGTTATTCCATTGCCAGTTTTCATTCAACTCATTTGCTGGTGGAAACTGAATCAAATTGGAGGAACGATCCAGGAAAAAGAATAGTGTAACAACCACTAAAACGACAACTAAAACGAGATAGGGAATTTTGTTTTTCATGAGGTCCTCCTTTCTGATTTTGATTCCAAAAGAATGAAAGATATTTCATATATTGATAAGATTGTATCATAAATCTGGATAATCCGCATTTCTTTGCACAAAAAAGTGATTGTGATAAGAAAAATTAATCATTCTTGAATATCCTTCTCAAACTCATGACGATGAGCTTTCCTCCAAGTTTTTCCATCATAATTATTATGAATCCCAAAATATTCATTTTGAAGATTAGCTTGGTATTGCTCATATAACATGGCTTGATCGACTTCTTGGATGTCAAGAACATCGTTTTTCGATTTATGTTTTACCCGTGGAAGTTGAATCGCTCGAGCAATGACTTCTGTTTTTGAATATCCAACCATCGGAATTCGCATCGGATAGTACAAATGCTTTCCAACATGACCCCCTTTTAAGGTGACAATAAAATAATGAAGAGGTTCATCGTGTTTGGGTGGTTCGATTGGTTGAATAACTTCTTCACAGAGGGTGTGATGTTTGGATTCTTCGTAGAGTTCAAATAAGGGCTCATTTTCTGAAACTTCAACAGCATCAATCAGATGGACATTTTCATGACGTTTCATTTCAGCAGCAATCGCTGCTTTGACCCGTAATCCCTCTTGTTTATAAAACCGAAGGGATTGCTTGTTATTGACGTATAAAAAATTGTACAGAGGATAAATATCTAAACAATGATTCCCATCAAGGATATACCCATCTTTTCTTAAGTTAGGTAAGAGAGATTTATACACTTCAATTTGATCCAACTCTTGAAAGTGCTTATACGGTTTCGCCAACAGAATAGTTTCGAAACTACGCGCTAAGATTGGTTTCTTCTTCATCTAGGATCCTCCACTGATTGAATTGGGAACTGAAAACAAAAGCAAATCACTCACATTATCAATGAATATACCCATTCATTTTTTCTTTATCATAACATAAAAGCGTGTCGGCCACAAGAGCCCGACACGCTTTCCATAAATTCTTCTCCTTTAGCGATGTTGATCAATTAAGATGGGATTCCCATCTGGGTCTTCGAGAATCAGATAACCCGGACCAGAAGGTTGATTGATAAATGATTGACAAACAACTCCCTTATCTTTTAGGGACAACTCAATCTCTCTAACATCATCAAAAGGATCTCTATTTTGACCTTCCCCTGACCATCCAGGATTAAAGGTTAACGTATTCTTGTCAATCATCCCTTCAAACAACCCTATAATCGCATCCTCATTCTTCAAGATAAGCCATTTTTGTTCGAGGTTACCTCCGATGATTTGGAAACCTAACTTTTGATAAAAAGCATAAGAAACCGCGATATCTTTCACTGCTAGACTCATGGAAAAAGCCCCTAGTTTCATGCTTTCTCACCCACTTCATTATCCGTAATAAAGTCATAACTTAACGACTCCTGAATGCCCTTTTTTATCAGAACTTCTAAGACAGACAAATCAATATCCGATAATCGTTTGATATACAAGCACGCTTTTCCAATCGTATGTTTTCCAAGCGTCGCTAGTTCTGGATATTGGGCTAAGTCATAACTAAGATACAACGTAATCGCATGCTTCCGGTTAGCTAGTCCGATGATCGGCATATCCCCTTCATGACCGGTTTTGTATTTGTAATGTAAGGATCCAAACCCAATGATGGTGCCCCATAATTTGGGAGCTTTCTGTGTGAGTCGTTGGCAGATATCGATTAATGTCAAAATCTCTGATTTTCTTGGTTCAGGGATCTCATTGATAAATGAGGTTACTTCTAAACTAGTGATTTGCATAGAACCCTCCTGATTCAAAAATATATGTCTTGTAAGTAGAGTATAACATAATGCTTAACCAATCATAATAGATTGACTCCAAGAAGTGGATCTCGAGACTAGGAATCAGAATATCGCCTTTCATTCTTGTTTTTCACAATCGTTTCATCCTTTACCAACTGCTATTATTGATGTTGTTTGATCGCCTTTAGAAAAAATACAAGGGGATATCCTTTTCCATCCAAATCAGGAAAGTTTTCCAACAAATTAGCATTCGATTCATGAAACGATTGAATGGTTAATCCTGATTCAATCATCGGCATCAGGATTCCTTCAAAAGTATGAGCAAATGAAGTAAACACCTTCGACTCATAGGATTCCTTTGTCATATAGCCAGCACTTTGAAAATCAATATACGGTGTCTCTTTGAAGTAGGAATGAATGAGTTGATTTGGATACTTGGGGTCGTATCCTTCTTCTCCTTCCATCCCAATCATGTTGGTAATGGGATGGC
The DNA here is from genome assembly GCA_964483655.1 of uncultured Candidatus Izemoplasmatales bacterium. Lineage (GTDB taxonomy): Bacteria > Bacillota_I > Bacilli_A > Izemoplasmatales > Hujiaoplasmataceae > JAUXXX01. Next base: position 3,327 of record CAZABW010000066.1, on the reverse strand, counting down.
CATCCAAGAGATAGAATGTTCCCCCTTGCTTGAGCAGTTTGGAGACTTTCCAAAAGAGTTCCTTTAAGTCTTTAATCCAACAGATCGCACCAATTTGAATAAAGATTGTATCGATAGTTTCATAAAATTTTTCAGGAATTTCGAGAACATTCATGGCATAAAAAGACGCATTCACATCCAGTTCTTTCGCTGTTTGATTGGCATCGTGAATCATGTTTTCCGCAATATCAAAGCCGATGATTTGCTTGGCTTGAAACATCAAGCCAAGTGCTAGAATTTCACGGCCATTATTACACAAAAGTTGAGCGATGACTTTTTGATGAAGATCTGTAGCATCTAAGTGTTGTTTTTGGAACTCGGAAATAAAACTCTCGGGTTGTTCTTTTAGTCTTTGAACAATGTTTTTATAAGACTCAGGTGCATGGTTGTATGCTTCTTCCCATGCGGCTTTATTATTTTTTATGTATGATTTCATCGTTTCTCCTCGCTTTTCATAGATTGTCAGTGTTCTCTGATGAGTATGTATATGTATCGGGGAAATAAACCTCTGCATCGGCGGCTATTGTTGCTTCAGGTGATTAATAAGGTACTTGAACCACTTCAATACGGATAACAAAGGATAACGTCCTAGTATCATTTCCAATTTCAATCATATAGTACCCATTTTCTAATTTTGAATAGAGGGAACTTTGTAAATATAGAGCATAGCCCTCTTGAGGATGATCCAAGTTAAACAAATTGATTTCACTTAAATAGGGCAGAACATTCACCCCATTCAAACGAAGCGTTTGGATGGATGATAATGAAGTCACATTGCCAATTGGAATGACGATTGCATGATTGGGATAAGCCACGGTTTGATAATTCGTTTGATATCCGACACCATAGTCGGCTTCATCGCGGAATGGTAATGTTGGATAGTCCCCCTTGAATACCGTAATCGTTGTTTCTCCACTAGCAGAAGCGACTTGGAAATCGTGTCTACCACTAGATAGGGATTCAAGATACGTCTTTGTAAAAGTTAGATAACCAAAATTGAAATCCATTTCGTAAACGTTATTTGGCACATTCTGGCCATTTTTCTTAACTGTGAGATTATCGAAACTGGCTAATTGGATGATAAATGGCATCATTGTTGATTCAGACACAACTGCTCGAGAAGATGTTTGAGAGCCTAACTGAGGAAGATTGTTTCGATGATTTCGCTCGAAAAAATGATATTGAAAGGGGTAAGCGGAGCTTGAATAAGTGAAAACATCATGTATATTCTCAAAAGAAAGATATAATTCTTCAAAGCCTGCTGCAATCCGTCCTAACCAAGTTAACCCTATCCTTCCTTCTAAACTTGGTATGTTGGCTAAAAGAACTTCTCCAAATGCGTTGATAGCATGGCGTTGGTGTTGCCCTCCAACCGAATAATGAATTTCGTAGATACCGTCAGATATTTCATTGACCGCATGGGATTTAAATTGTTCTTCTTCTGGAAGATTCTTTAAACTACTATCGAAGTAATTGAAACCAAGATCAAGGATGGTCAGATTTCCTTCGCGATCCATTCGCATATATACCGCTGTCTTAAACTCTTTGATTTCAACTTCTTTTACTACCACAGCATAGCCTAAGAACAACCTGGTTCCCCATTGGATATCGTCTCGAACAACCGTTCCATCTAGATTTCGGTAATGAAACGACTTGTCTAAACCATACCGATCTTCATAAGCGATACAACGAATTAAGTCGGTTTTTTCAATCACATTTTCATTGAGATGAAGAGAATGAAATACATATTTTTCATTTTCCACAATCATGACATCTTGAGGAGCTCGATAAACTACAGAACCATAGGCATCAATGACTCTTCCTTGGATAAAGGTATCACTTCCATAGATATCAATACTATTGACAATCAAATATTTGTCATATCTGATAAAATCACTAAAGCGATTGAGATAGGATAGGGTGGTACTGAGGTAGGTATTAAAGTTATATTGTAATCTTCCTTCTTCCCCTTGTTTTCGAATCCCTTCACCATAGAGCGGTGGAATCCTTAAGATTTCTAAGAGATTCGTATAACGCTCATATTTTGCAATCGGTTTGTAATTTGATTTTTGTACTAAATATAACCGATACTCTGCCATTCCAATATCATAGAGTTCGCTATAACCAACCATATTATAAAAGGGTAGTTGTTCAACTTTGGAAGAGGTGTAGATATTATATACAAACGAAGTTTCTTGATTTGCCTTCATCGCAAAATATCGTTCATGATCTAATCTTGTTAATGTTTTATGTTCTAATGGTAAGACAAAGGAACGATTGTTAAGGTTGTATAGCCCCACAGAATCACTATAGTATTGGATTTTCGTTCCATCTTGATAAGGAGTGAATTCGTCTTTAAATTGAACGGTCTTCGCTACAATTGCATAGCCACCAACGATTTCTTCATGAATGTAATCATATTCCGGTTCTAATACATATTGACCTTGTTTATTAATAATTCCAAATTGTGGTTTTCCTTCTACGCGAATCCCGACAACGGCATAATCCCCTTGGAAAGGAAAAGCATATGAAAATCGTTCATTATCCGTTGAGTACAAGGGCGTAAAGGGATTGTTTGGCAATTGATGGTTGTATAAGAGATAGCCAAATCGGTCGTTTTCTCGTACTTCAAAGAGTTTGGGGATGGTATGTTCATAGTGAACAGTCGCGGCTTCTAAAATCCCTACAACGACACTTTCACTTTCGAGAAGGGAGATATAATGATATCTTGAAGGTTGTAAGACAAAATTCCCTTCCTCATTGGAGATTCCTAAAATGCTTCCCCCCTGTTGTGCGGATGAGGATATGAAGAGTCCACCGCCCAAATTACTATGTACATGGATCTTGCCGATATGGATACCAAAAGATAGATTAGGTTCATTCAATGGATGGGGTAAGCTAGGGATGATACCACCAGAATACACATCGGGTTGCTTGGTTTTCACGTACCCTGTTGTTTTATACATTTCTTGAAAATCATAAGTAATCGATCCGGTTGGAAATTCTTTTTGTGGTGCTTGAGAAAAAACAATCGTTCCCGAAGCTTGTAAGGGATCGACACGGTTTTCGTCGAAGGTGGCGACAGTTGTTCTGGTATTTCCTTCAAACAAACTACACGCTAATAGTGATATGGATAACATGATAATGCCAATGACTCCAAGGATCTTTTTCATTTTGCCCCCTATAAATGGTGATTTACTCAATCATATTGCTCTTATTTTACCCTTTTTACGATTACTTCACAATCCGATAGTGAATAATTAAGAACAAAGGGTGAATATTTCACCC